>JALWMP010000039.1 GCA_026996165.1 Campylobacteraceae bacterium | reverse complement strand
ACTTTAACATGGATGAGTAATCGTAAAGATTGGGCTGGTTGGCTTAAAAGTTTACTCTTAATTGGTGTAGCACTCTATATGATTTTCTATCCAATGAGTGGTGTAGCAACACTAGGTTTACTCTTTAGCTTCTACTTTTTTATGGACTCTTTTGGAAGCTTTGGGTTAGGGTTTTCAGCTCAAGATACAAAACATAAATGGGTATGGTTTTTCAATGCTATAACTTCATTTATATTAGCTATTATCTTTATTATTGGTTGGCCATTTACCTCACTATGGCTTGTTGGATTCTTTGTAGGAATCAGCCTATTTTTTGATGGAATAGCACTTATTGTTGGCGGTTATGCTGTTGATAATTTAGAAAAAGATGCTATTGATAATGTAGAAGAGAATACAACTAAAAAAGATAAGGAGTAAATAATGGACGCAGTAAAAAAAGAGTTAGAGAGTAGACGTAAAGAGATTGCTAAAGGGGTGGAACTCCTCTTTAAAGCAAATATGAAAATTACTGATTGGGATATACCTGAAGCTGATGACAATGAAGTAGCTAAACTCTTAATCGATATTATTAAAGAAGAGGTAGCAAAAATAGAGGCTGATATTGAGACAGGGAAGTATAATCACTATTAAAAAAGGAAAAGCAGATGCACCATAAATTTAAACGTGTTATTGTTCTTCTAAATCAAGAAGAACAGATGGACAGACTACTAAAAAGAGGTGTGGAGTTTTCACAACAACATAACACAACATTAGAGGTTCTTTATGTACATGAAGAACCTCTTTTTGATATACCTGACTATTTTCTCTCAGATGAAAAGATTCATGAGGGGCAAGTAGATACTCAAAAGATAAAAAAAGAGATTCAAAAAAGATTAAAAGAGATTGATACAACAAAAGAACATGCTGTTTTAGTCTATATTGATGATACCGTAGATAGAGTTCTAAACTATACTAAAGATGATAATCATATTTTAATTATTTGTAACTATCATACAGATATTACTCCTAATCTTATTATGAAATCTTCTTGTGCTTATTGGATTAATAAAGGAGATAGAGACAAATACAATAATATTGTCTTACCTATTGAGTTAAAAGATGAATCCAGAAAATCTATTACAATAGCTAAACATATCTTCCCAAAAAGCAAACTACACCTTGTCTATGATTATCGTTTTTTATTTGATATACTTGAAGTACAAGAGGACTATCTCAATATTGTACCAACTACTATGGATTATGAATCGTATGAAGAGATTAGAGATATAAACAAAAAAGAGTTTGAGGACTTTATAAAAGAGTTTAATGTAGAGGGTCACTTTATGGAAGGAGAAGGCTTACTTCATGAAGATTTAATTGAATATATTCAAAAAAACAGTTTTGATTTAACTCTCTTTTATCATAATGTAGAAGAGCTATTTTTCTCACCAGCTGTTACCGTTAAACTACTTGAAGCATTAGAGACAGATTTTTTTATACACACCATTAAAGATTAAAACATGAATACAAATACTAAAAAAGCCTTTGGCTTATGGAGTGCTGTATTTTTAGGTATTGGCTCTATGGTTGGAGCTGGTATCTTTGTGCTTTTAGGTGAAGCTGGTGCTATTGCAGGTAATTTAGTGTGGATTTCCTTTATTTTTGGAGGAGTTATTGCTCTGCTTAGTGGCTACTCTTTGGCTAAACTCGCCTCTTCTTACCCATCTCGTGGTGGTATTGTTGAGTACTTAGTTCAATGTTATGGAGAGGGAGTCTTTTCAGGTTCTCTCTCTGTACTCTTTTACCTCTCTGCCATGGTTGCTATTGCTATGGTTGCAAAAACCTTTGGAACTTATGCTTCTATGATGATAATGGGTGTAGATAGCCCTCTTTGGGTAGATGGTTTTGCTATAGGTATACTTCTTACATTTATGCTTATAAATCTTGCAGGAAGTTCTATTATTGCAAAGAGTGAAAATATTATTGTTATTATAAAACTCTCTATTATTATACTCTTTACAATAGTTGTATTTTTTTACATTAAACCTGAACTACTCTCACTTAAAGATGCACCACCTGTTATAAATGTATTCTCCTCTATTGCTCTTACCTTTTTTGCCTTTGAAGGCTTTAGGGTCATTACCAATACAGCAGAAGATATGGAAAATCCATCAAAAACAATGCTTAAAGCTATGATTGTTGCTATTTTACTTGTTATGGCTCTTTATGTAGCTGTTACCTTTGCTGTTTTTGGGAATTTACCACTTCCAGAGATTATTAAAGCTCAAGATTATGCCTTGGCAGAGGCTGCAAAACCTGCTTTTGGAGAGATTGGATTTACCATTATGGCTATTGCTGCATTAATCTCAACAGCCTCTTCTATAAATGCTAACCTCTATGCTGTTACCAATGTTACCTATCAGATGGCAAAAAATGGAGAGCTTCCAGAAGTTTATGAACAAAATGTTTGGCATAGTAGTGAGGGACTAATTGTTAGTACAGTTATCTTAATATGCTTTGTTCTCTTTTTTAATTTAACAGAGATTGCAGCTATTGGGTCTATCTCAATTCTCTTTATTCATGCCTTGGTACACATTGGACACTTTTTAAAAATCCATGAGACTAAAGCCTCTAAAATTTTAGTATCACTTGCTATTTTAACTATTGCTATTGCTATTGTTTTAGCACTTAACTACACCTCTAAACATATTCCTAATGTTGGATACTTTATTGCAGGTGGATTTGTTTTGGCATTTTTAATTGAGATTGGACTTAGACTCGTAACAAAAAGGGTAATAAGCCCTCAAACAGACACATGATAAAAACCATCTATCAATTTTACCATGATGGTTTTAGTAACATGAAGTTGGGTAAAAAGTTATGGCTTCTTATAGCCATTAAACTTTTTATCCTTTTTGCCGTTATCAAATATTTTTTCTTTCCCAATATTTTAGAAGAAAAATTTGACAACGACACACAAAGAAGTAACTATATTTTAGAACAATTAACTCTACAAGGAGAAGATAATGGAACACATTGATCCCTCTTTGATAGATTGGTCAAGGACTCAATTTGCCCTAACAGCACTCTATCACTGGATTTTTGTCCCTCTTACATTGGGGCTTACTTTTATTGTTGCCATCATGGAGAGTATCTATGTCAAAACAGGTAATCCTTGGTGGAAAAAAACTACCAAATTTTGGATGGGACTCTTAGCTATTAACTTTGCTATTGGTTTGGCAACAGGTATTATTATGGAGTTTGAGTTTGGAACTAACTGGTCAAACTACTCATGGATAGTAGGTGACATTTTTGGAGCTCCATTAGCCATTGAAGGACTTATGGCATTTTTTATGGAGTCTACCTTTTTTGCCATTATGTTTTTTGGATGGGATAAAGTGAGTAAAAAGACCCACCTGCTCTCAACTTGGCTAGTGGCTATTGGCTCAAACTTATCAGCTTTATGGATTTTAATTGCCAATGGGTGGATGCAACACCCTGTTGGCATGACTTTTAACCCAGATACAGCACGAAATGAGATGACCGACTTTTGGGCTATTGTCTTTAACCCTAATGCCTATACTAAGTTTTTACATACCATTAGTAGTGGTTATGTTTTGGCTTCTCTTTTTGTTATTGCTATTAGCAGTTGGTATCTACTTAAAAAACGAGATATACAATTTGCTAAGCGTTCAATTATTGTCGCATCTAGTTTTGGGTTAATAGTTTCACTCTTTACTTTAACTACTGGTGATGATTCTGCTAGACAAGTAGCCCTTAACCAACCAATGAAACTTGCAGCCATGGAGGGACTTTACGATGGAAAAAGCAATGCAGAGATTGTTACTTTTGGTATTTTAAATCCTTCTAAAACTCTAAAAGATACACAAGAACCATTTCTTTTTAAAGTTGCTATTCCTGGTGGACTTTCACTATTAAGTTATCATAATTTTGATGCCTATGTACCTGGTATAAAACAGATAGTCTATGGTGATAAAGAGCATAAGATTATGAGTACCAAAGAGAAGATAGCTCAAGGAAAACTAGCTGTTAAAGCATTAACCGATTATAAAAAAGCAAAAAAAGCAGGAGATAAAAAAAGTGCTAAAAAAGCAAAAGATGTTTTTGAAACACATAGTCAATATTTAGGCTATGGCTATCTAAAATCACCTGAAGATATTGTACCAAATGTACCTATAACCTTTTATGCTTTTCACACTATGGTAGGATTTGGCACATGGTTTATTCTACTTTTTATTTTGATTTTATACACTAGTATGACCAATGAACTACACAACAAACGATGGCTACTCTTAGCAGGTATTTGGTCTCTTCCAATGGGGTACATTGCCCAAGAAGCAGGTTGGATAACAGCCGAAGTTGGTAGACAACCATGGGCAATACAAGATATGCTACCTGTAGGTATGGCAACATCAAGCATTAGTTCAGGCTCAGTTATGTTTACCTTTTGGATGTTTGCACTGCTCTTTACTGGATTACTTATTGCAGAGGTTAAAATTATGACAACCCAAATAAAAATTGGACCAAAGGAGGAGAGTCATGTTTAGTACCCTAACATACTTACAACTACAAGAGTATTGGTGGTTTATTGTCGCTCTATTGGCTGGACTGTTTGTCTTTATGAGCTTTGTTCAAGGAGGACAAACTCTCTTATGGTCTATTGGTAAAAACCAAGAACAACGTGATGTCATTGTCAATCTACTTGGAAGAAAATGGGAGCTTACCTTTACTACTCTTGTCATGTTTGGAGGAGCTTTATTTGCAGCATTTCCTCTCTTTTATGCTACAAGTTTTGGAGGTGCTTACTATGTTTGGATGGCTATTCTTTTCTGTTTTATTATTCAAGCTGTAGCCTATGAGTATCGTAGTAAAAAGAACAACTTTTTTGGAAAAAGAACCTATGAACTCTTTCTGTTTATAAATGGTAGTGTTGGTATTTTCCTTATTGGTGTAGCTCTAGCAACACTCTTTACAGGAGGAAACTTTGTTGTTAACAACATGCATCTTTCACACTGGACACTACCAACTTATGGACTTGAAGCACTCTTAAATCCATTTAATATTGCCTTTGGATTTATGCTTCTGTTTCTATCCCGTCTCTTAGCAACCCTCTACTTTATAAATGCTATTGAGAACAAAGATATAGTTGCACATTCACGCTTAACATTAAAATATGAAACCGTTATTTTTCTATTACTCTTCCTATTTGTTATAGGAAGTATTTTAACGATGAAAGGTTATAGTTATAATCCTGAGAGTTTAGTGGTTTCTGCTGAACCTATAAAATTTTGGCATAACTTTTTAGCTCTACCTATAGTATCTGGAAGCTTTTTACTAGGTACTATTTTAGTACTTATTGGTGCAGGGTTAGGTATCTTTTCTAAAAGTGACAAAGGCTTTTGGAGTGCTGGAGTAGGAACTGTACTTGTTGTTACCTCACTCTTTTTAATCTTAGGGTACAATAACACAGTATTTTATCCATCAATGGCAAATATACAAAGTTCACTAACCATACAAAATAGTTCAGGTAGTTACTACACACTTAAAACAATGGCGTATGTCTCACTACTTGTACCCTTTGTTTTAGCCTATATTACTATAGTATGGAGAGTAATGAACCGTAAAAAAATAAGTGTGGACGAAGTTAAAAACAATCCACATCACTACTAAAAAGGAGAAGAGATGGAAGCGTATAGTGATGCTATAATTTGGTATGCAACATGGCCTGTATTAATCTATATTTGCTATAGATTTGTCTTGTTAAACCTTAAACACCATGCAAAAATGGAGCGTTTTGAGATGCTTGAAGAACGATTTGGTAAAGAGATTCCTCATCAAGATTGTGAAAATTTTTAAAAAAAGGTTAAAATGGAAGATTTAATAAACCTACTATCAGAGTATGGACTTTGGATAGTCTTTTTTGGAATGATTGTTGAGGGAACAGCTGTTATTTTACTTTCAGGTGTCTTATGCCATTTAGGTGTACTACCTTGTGAAGAGACTTTAATTGTTGCTATTTTAGGAGCTATTGCAGGTGACCAAATGTGGTTTTATATAGGAAGAAACTATGCACATAGTGTTTTATCTAAATTTCCTCTATTGAAAGAGAAAGTTGATGCCTTAAAAAGTAAAGTAGAGACTAAAGCTAAATGGTTAGCTATGAGTTCACGCTTCATATATGGTGGAGCTATTGCTATTCCTCTTGTTTTAGGCATACAACGCTATTCATATAAAAAGTTTACCCTATTTGATGCCATTGGAACTTCTTTGGCTTCTATGGTTGGTCTTACCCTCGGTTATATGCTGAGTAGTAGTTTAAAAAATATTACAACCCAAATTAGTAAAATTGAACACTTTATGCTCCTTCTTGTCATTATTGTAGCTATAATGTCACTCTATAAATATAAGAAAAAACTTAACAAAAGAAAGGAAGATATATGAAAAATATCATACACGCCATCATCTTTGGCTTTAAAGAGATTTTAACATGGAACACCATGAAGTATGCTCTTATTAGTGGAACAATTATCTCTGCAATATGGATTGGAGTAGGTGTTCTCTTTTGGGATAACCTCATTGCACTTAGTAGTCATATCTTAGGTTGGATACCTTTTTCAATGGTTCGCTCAAATGGTGCTTGGATGCTCTCTACCTTTTTGTGGCTTCAACTTATTTTACTAACCTTTGCATTAATATTTGTCTTTGCAGGAAATCTTATTTTAAGAGTAGTCTCAAAAGAGAAATATAGTGCATTTTCATTGTGGGTTGCACTAGGAAGTACACTCTTTTGGAGTGCTGTTTGGTT
>JALWMP010000038.1 GCA_026996165.1 Campylobacteraceae bacterium | reverse complement strand
TATAAGGAGTTGCAGAGACCACATAATCAAACCTTTTACAAGCATATTTTTCATATACTCCAATAGATTTTGATAACAGCAACTTAACAAATTTATTTAAATAGGGTTTAGCCAAAAGCTGTTTAGGGACATCCTCATGAGCATCAAAAATAACCTTTTTACCCATCTTTTTTAGTTTTAATCCAATAGGCATAAGTTCAGGGTCATGAAGATGATAAATATCACTATCTAGCTCTATTGCTTTTTCTAAAACTCTTTTAGTTGTCTTTATAATACGATTAAATCGTCCCTCTATCTTGCCAACATCATAAATAGCAATAGAGTTTTTAACCTCATCGCCTAATCCATCGGCAACAATTAGATTTACTTTATAATTTTCTACTTTAGACAAAGAGCCACACTCTTTTACAAAAATTCTAGTGTCATATCTTGGGTGGGCTGATGTTAGGTGGGTTATTTTATATCTCATATAGTTTAAGATACCTCTCTTTGTTAAAGGATTTTGAGAAAAGGTACTCTATCTCTTCTCTGCGTTTCTCAAATTTTTCACTCTCTATCTCACTGTATCTCTCAAAAGATATATTTTCTAAATCATCAACTATAAAACCTACTCTATCATCAATCAACTCTCTATTGGCTTCCAAGTTAGAGACAAAAGGTATACATCCACAAACAACACCCTCAACAAGACTCAACGAGACGGAATCACTTTTAGGGATAGAGACATATATTTTAGATTTACAGTAGTATTGATTGTTAGTAACAGAGTCAACCCAACCAATAAACTCTACTTTAGATGTTAAATTTAACTCTTCAACTAGCGTTTTTAACTCTTCTGTCTCATCTCCATCTCCTGCTAAAACAACTCTCCAAGTAGGATTGGTCGTAACAAATTTAGAAAAAGAGATAATGATTTTATCAATATTATATAGAGACTTATGCAGACGATTGGAGTAGATAATATCCTCTTTGGGTATATCACATGAAGCAACTTCTATTCCAAAATTAATATTATGGGTTTTTAATTTTTTCTCAACTAAATTTTGAGCTTCACTTAGTACTATATCTGAATCAGCCGTAACATAATCTACATGATTTAAAATATATTTTACCATTCCTCTTAGAAGCAGACTCTCTTTTGGGTTAATTAAAATATCACTTCCCCATGCTGTTAATATTTTTTGACAAGAGAATTTTCTTAAAGTCAATAGAGTCAAAAAAGAGTAACTATTAGCTTGATGTAGATGTACCGTTGTTGGCTGAAACTCTTTTACGATACTCTTAATCTCTTTTATTGCTGATATACTGCTCCAAGATAAAAAGAAATCTATACCTATCGTCTGAACATTATACTCTCTATGTTTTTTATCTGTTAACAGCAGAACATCATCAAAATAATCTTTTAGCAATTCAATAAAATTATAAACATGAATACTGTCGCTACCAATGACAAGTAATTTTTTCACATAACTCCTTTAATATTAGAAAAATAGAGTAACAAAATAAGAATTATAATAGATGTAAACAACCAAAAAATAGAACTTATATTAACAATACTGTATGTTGTTTTTTTTAAAATATATTGATGCATATAATGCGTTATTAAAAAATATACCAATAACTGTGCCAAGAAAATAACACCTAACCCAGCAATTGGTAAAAATATATAATATAAAAACAGAATAATAATAGAACTAAGCATATAAAATAGTGAAAGAATATGACTTTTTTCTAAAAATAAAAGTTTTTGTCCATTAATTCGAGGAACTATTTTAGCAACTTCTACTAAAAATGCTCCTAAAAAGAAAAGTGCTATCATTTTTGCATCTGAAATATTAAAATAAACTAATGAGAAATAGACAAAAAAAGTAAACAGTATGGCACTTATATTAAGCCCAACCAACCAGTTACTAATTTTGTAACCCAATTCTTCCATCTCTGAAACTTTATCTTCTGATAATAATTTTAAAGCTTTAGGAGCATAAAGTAAATTTAAAACTTGGTGTATCATATTTCCAATGGCTGCAGCAATTTTTATTCCATATAAATAAACACCCAATATCTCTAAAGAGAAGAATCTTTCAATCAATACTCTATCTAATCCATTAAAAACCCATCCACTTCCATTTGATGCTAAAAATGGTAATCCAACTTTAAAAAGTCGTGGATATAAAGAAAAATCTATTTGATAATTAAATTTTAATACTTTAATATTGATTATAATAAAAAGAGTCATACTAATTAAGATATAAGAAATAATATCTGTTAATAAAATATTACGAATAAATTCTATACTGTTCTCAAAATGTAGTACAAAATATAATTTAGATAAAAAAACCAATATTCCCCGTATTAAAGCAATATATAGATATAAATTATTCCAATTTTCAAGCCTCATTGTAATCTCAAAATTAGCATAAAGAGCATTACTTAGAGCATAAATGAAAATCAAACTATAAAACTCTATCGGTATTGATAAAGATATTATAAAAAAATCTTTAAATACAATAGCCACTAATGTTACTAAAAGCACCATAAATAGAAAAAATAAGAAAAAATTACTATAAAGAGTATTCTTATTAACTTTATAATAAAGAACATAGAATCCATCTCTTATTCCTAGCATAGAAACGACTCCAATCAAAATAGCATAACTTTGTAATAAACCAATAGTTCCATAGGTAGCAGTATCAATTGTTTTTAAGTAAATAAAAATTAATAAAAAATTCAACCCTTGATTAAATGCTAACACTGTAGAAAATTTAAATAGATTAGAGATAAAGAAACCTTTAAAATTTATCATAAATTTCTAATTGCATCTAATATAGGTTTAAAAATATTACTTCGATTATAGGCAGATACTTGTTCTTTATCCAATTGAAAATTCTTCTTATTTTTTAGTAACTCTTTTAACTCTTCTTTCATTTCAGTTTTATTATAAGATAAAACCATCCCTCTCTCATTCTCTTTTAATATTAAATCCATTTCAGCATTCTTAGGAGCAATAGCAATTGTAAATTTTTTATTTTGCATATATTCAAATATTTTGCTATTAATATTATGGGCATATGATTCCATTATAAGAGCCAAACCTATATCAATTTTTTTCATAAAAGAGAGTGCTTTTACATAAGGAACTTTTTGAAATGCATAAAAATTATTAAGTGTGCTATTAGTTGCTAACCGTGAAAAATGATTATCTCCAACAGAGATAAAAGTAAACTCTACCCCTTCCGACTCTAACTCCTGAAGTACCTCTAAAAAGGTTTCAGCAACATCATCATAGCCATAATAAGTATAACCAATAAAACCAATAATGGGTCTATTTTTAAATTCAATATTCAAGTCAATAATTTTTTCCCCAAATAGATTTGAAAACCCATTACAAAATAGAATATCTTTTTCATAATTAAAATCTTTTTTTATCTTCTCTCCATGCATTGTAGACTCTACCAAAAGTAAATCTACTTTAGAGAGTAGATTTGCTTCTATTTTTTTTAACTCATTCCATTTTTTATCGGCATAGAGTTTAAAACTATGGTCATAAAAATATTTTTTAGCAATTTCATTATGTATCCATGGGTCACGAAACTCTGCAATATGTTTTAAATGCTTATTTTTCTCTTTGAGTTTCATACCTACAATATGCTCACTACCATTACCAAATACCGTATAAATAGCATGATATTGGTACATATCAATCCCCTCTAATACCTTTAGAAAATCACTTACAAACGAAAACTCTAATGGTAACAAGGCAAAATTAATTTTTTTTCTAAAAAAATTATAATATATATTTTTATTACTAAATATTTTATTTCTTCTGGGGACTAAATATTTAACATTATTAGGATATTTGTTGTCTGATGAAAAAGTACAAACATCTACTTCAAAGCCATTCTTTTCTAACTCTAATAGAGTCAAATAGTTATTTTTTGCCTCAACAATAGAACCATTAGGATAAAAATGAGATGTTATCATTAAAATTTTATTTTTTTTCATTAAAGTCTACTTTCTTAAATATACCAACAATCCAAAATGGATGGGTTTCTGTCTTATAGGTCTTTTTATTTAAAAAAAATGTTCCTACAATTTTATTTTTCATTCTATTACTATATGATATATCATTTTGTACTTGAACACAATTTGGACAAGTAAAATTTAAAATCTTATATTTTAATTTTTTAGCTATTTTATAATTTTTTAATGGAAAATCAATTTCAGTTGCACCACACAATTTATAATCTAATAGTTTAGCACTATCTCCAAATATAGAAGAGAACTTATCTATATCGTAACTTCTAAGATGTCCATAAATATGACCATCATATCCACAAGCATTACAAACAATATTTCTTTTTTCTAATCTTTCTTGATATGGAACTCCTATTAAAAGATACTCTTTTGAAATATTTAAAAGTTCTTGTAAATAAAAGTGTTCTAACTCATCATTAAGATGCTCAAAAACTTCAAAACTGCTCACAATATCCATTGAGTCATATATTTTTTCAAAACTCATTTTCTCTTGTATCACAACTGTTTTAGTAAACTTATCATCACAATAAGAGAGTCCAACTTTAGATATATCACTTACATGGAAATTAATATTTTCATAATTATCTTTGATATTAGTATATAAAAAATTTGTAATATAACAATTTCCACATCCAAATTCAAAATAATTCAAGTTTTTTTGAAGTAAATATTTTTTTATAAAAAATATTATAGTATATATTTGCTCTTTTTTCTCTTCTGATAATTTTACATCTTGCCAATTTTTATCAAAATATTCTTCTATACTCATCTTCCCACCTTAAAAAATAGAGGGAAGTTAATTTTTTTATGATTTATAAAAGATTTATATTTAAACATTATTATTCCTCGTATAATTAATTTCAAGAATAAAATCTTATTTATTAAAGTTTTTAATAAAAAAATCTTATTCTTCTAAGATTGAAGTACTAACTTCAAATCTTGTAACAATCACAGTCTATGACTAGAGATAAAACAACATTCCTTTCCTTATAGCATAAGGTGGAAAGTTCAACACTTTAAACCTATATGACTACATAAAAAAGCCAGTTGATATCTTTAGTTGTTAATCACATATTAAAAGCTGTAGGGGTAGCTGTATAGCACTCACTATATATAGATTAACGAGGCTATGAAATCTAACCTTTGGGTTAGACAACTAAAGATTACACAACAAGGACGAAAGATGTATTATATAGGTATTGATGTGGCAAAGAGCTTTCATGTTGTTTCTGCTATAGATGAGAATGAAGTTAAAGTTATCTCTAAACCATTTAGAGTTGATAATTCTAATGATGGTTTTTCTAAGCTTTTAAGAATCTTGGACTCTATCTCTAAAGAGAAGAGTCAATTTCTTATAGGTCTTGAAGCAACAGGAATCTATGGTGAAAACCTTTTGGAGTATTTAATCTCTAATGGTTATAGTGTTAAACTACTAAATCCATTCCAAACCACAAGGTATAGAGAGCAGATAACCATGAAAAAAGTAAAAAATGACAATATCGACTCATTAGTAATAGCTCTATTTCTAAAAGATGGTAAGTTTAGCTCAGGGTATGTGACCGATGATGAGTATCAATCTCTTAGAACACTTTATCGTAATCAAATATCTATTCAAAAAGATATGAAAGATGTCAAAAAGAGAATATTAACTCAAATAACCGTTACTTTCCCAGAGTTTGAAGGATTTATAAACCCTTTTACTATTAGTGGATTGGCTCTACTTGACAAGTATCCAACAGCACATCACTATAAACGAAGTAGTGTTGATAGGATAATGAAGCTATTTCGGCATATTCAGGGCAATAATTTTAATCAAGCCAAGGCATTAAAGCTTCTGAATTTATCTAAAGAGTCCATCTATTCAGGTAAAGCCAAAGAGGCTAGAGCCATTGCTATACGCAGTAGCATTAGACTTTTAAAGCTTTATATGAGTGAGCTTGATATACTCGAAGCTGAGATAAACTCCTTACTTGATAGTAAAGGACTATCCATTACCGTAGAGGAAGCTGGTGTAGGGATTCAAAAAAATGATAATTTGATTGATAATCTCAAAACCATACCAGGGGTCAATAATAAAACCATCTCTGCTGTCATCTCTGAATGTGGAGATTTAACAAGATTCCCTACCATTGCTAAGTTTATTGGTTATCTTGGACTCTTTCCTACTGAAAATAGTTCAGGTAACTCCAAACGAACTGGTCATTTAAGTAAGAGAGGTTCAGCTAAAGCCAAACATGTTCTATATTTAAGTGCTTCAAGTTGTCTTATTCACAATCAACAGCTAAAGCAACTTTATGATACTAAACGAAGTCAAGGTAAATCAAAAAAAGAGGGACTTGTAGCAGTTTCACGAAAACTTGCTACTATCATCTACTCTATTTTTAAATACAACACACCTTACGACCCTAATCGTGTATTTGCAAAGTCATAAACAGTGATATGTTAAAGACCCCAAGTTAGTACTTACAATCACTTATAATGGCAACATAAATAGAGCCATTACCATACTAATTTGTTAACCAACGAATAATTCCGTTTGATTATCAAAACACTCTGTTCAAATTCTAGGTTATGAACTTTTTTGAGTGTTTAAAGAATCAAACTTGTAGAAACTTTTAGCTTCTATTTTGTTCTTTCTCAACTTATTGTTAAGATGCTATTCTTTTTTTGCCTTTTTTCTTTGGGTTTCAGTTATCCTTTATAAAAAGGCTTTTTTGGAAGCATTATAGCCAACTCATAACGCCCAGTAGCTACAACTGAAAGAATAGAAGCCACAGACATATA
>JALWMP010000037.1 GCA_026996165.1 Campylobacteraceae bacterium | reverse complement strand
GGAACGAGAGTAAAGAGCAAGGTAATATAAAAATGATAAAGAAAACAATTTTTAGAGAATATGACATAAGAGGAATTTTTGAAAAAGAGCTAAATGAGCAAAGTGTAAAACTTATTGGCTACTTTTTGGGAAAAAAGATTAAAGCTTTAGGTGGTGTAGTAGCTATTGGTTACGATGCAAGAACTCACTCTCCTATTTTACGTGACTACTTAGCTTCTGGGCTAAATTTTGCAGGGTGTAAAGTGTTAGATATGGGCATGGTAGCAACACCTGTAAACTATTTTTCAAATTATGTTCAGCCAAAAAATGTAAAAGAGCAAGTTAATGGCTCTATTATGATAACAGGTTCACACAATCCAAGTGAGTATAATGGATTTAAAATAACTTTAGATAAAGCTCCATTTTTTGGAGAAGATATTTATGCTTTAGGTGATGAGATTATTGCAAACAGTAGTATGGAAATACCAACTAATACAGAACGAATAGCAATAGAGTCTAAGCAACAGTATATAGAGTATATGGTAGAGAACTTTTCCCATCTAAAAGGCTTTGACAAAAAGATAGTAATAGATGGTGGTAATGGGGTTGTTGGTACAGTTATAACCGATATTTTTGATGCTTTGGAGTTAAACTATAAGGGTATATACTTAGAGCCTGATGGAACATTTCCAAACCACCACCCAGACCCATCGGTAGAGTCAAATTTAGAAGATATTAAAGCACTTTTAGAAAAAGAGGAAGAGATTGCCTTTGCTTATGATGGAGATGCAGACAGAATTGCTGTGCTTACCCATAAGTACAATATTAAAGGTGACCAGATGGCACTTCTGTATGCTATGAAGATGGAAAATCCCACTGTTATTGGTGAAGTAAAGTGTTCTCAAGTGATGTATGATGAGCTAGAGCGACGTGGTGCAACAGCCATTATGTATAAAACAGGTCACTCAAATCTAAAAGTAAAGATGAGAGAGACAAATGCAGATTTGGCATGTGAGGTGAGTGGGCATATCTTTTTTAAACATCGCTATTTTGGGTATGATGATGCTATTTATGCTACACTGCGTATGTTAGAACTCTTACAAGATGGAGTTGACCTAGATAAGGAGTTAGAGTCTCTTCCTAAAGTATACTCTACAGAGGAGATTAAGGTAGCCACAACCGATGAGGAGAAGTTTGTTTTAATTGATACTATTAGAAAACTACTTAAAAACCCTCCTAGTAGCTTTCCTAAAATTGTAGATATTATAGATGTAGATGGTGTAAGAATAAATTTTGAGCATGGTTGGGGTTTAGTTCGTGCTAGTAATACTACTCCTGTACTTGTTACACGTTTTGAATCTACAGATAAAGATTTAGCCAAGGTGTATGAAGACGAGGTTAACAAAGTTATTGTAAACGCTAAAAAAATGGTAGGATAGTCTAGTGAGAAATAGACTTCATTTTAACATTTCTACTTTTGAGATAGATGAGAAGCAGAAGCTATTTAATGAGATAGACAAAGAGTGTTTGAGTATAGGCTACTATAATTTACCTGAACAGAATATTGATAATATTTTAGAGTTTGTTAATAGCTTTGATGAGAGTGTTGAAAATATTGTTGTTTTGGGTATAGGTGGTAGTTCTTTAGGGGCAAAAGCAGTCTATGAGTTTCTAAAACCTGTTAAAAAGCCGTGGCGTAAACTCTACTTTTTTGAGAGTACTGACCCTCTTAATATTATGGAGATACTCTCTAAAATAGAGTTAGATAAGTCTCACTTTTTAGTCATCTCAAAATCTGGCACTACAGTTGAGACTATCTCTATATTTAAATATCTCTATGCAAAGGAGAGTAGGGCAACTAGGTATACCTTTATAACCGATAAAGAGTCACCTTTAGATAAATTTGCTACTAAAATAGGCTCTAAAGTTTTCTATTTACCCAAAAATGTAGGAGGAAGATTTTCAGTACTCTCTGTTGTTGGTCTACTTCCTTTAGCTCTATGTGGTGTTAATATCTCTGAACTTTTAAAGGGGGCAAAAAGTGTTAAAGAGAGTTTTTTTAATGATGGTTACCTAAAAGAGTCTCTTTTAAATAAGGCAATGTTCTATGCTAAGTACCATACAACCTACAATATAAACTGTCTATTTGCCTACTCTGAAACACTGCGTTACTTCTCTGAATGGTATGTTCAACTGTGGGGCGAGAGTTTGGGTAAAAAGCAGTGCAATTCAGCTTTTCATGTAGGAGTAACTCCTATTGGGCTTATTGGTCCAAAAGACCAACACTCCTTTTTGCAACTTATTGTAGAGGGGACACGAGATAAATCTGTTACCTTTATAAAGATTGATGATTTTCAAAATGAGTTAACTATTCCAAATATTACTCTACCTTATTTAGAGTCGCTAGATATTTTAAATGGAATTACATTTCATGACCTAATTACCATGCAGAGTGACTCTGTTATAGAGGCACTTAAAGCTCAAGGAGATATTCCTTTAGATGAGATTATTATAGAGCGTGTAGATGAGAGAAGTATAGGTCAGCTTATTTACTATTATGAGTTGCTTACCTCTTTGGTTGGAAAACTTATAAATGTAAATACATATAATCAACCAGGTGTAGAGTCTGGAAAAATAATTTTAAAAAATAAACTACAAAAAAGGTCTAAAAATGATAAATAAATGTCTATTCCCAGCAGCAGGTTATGGAACACGATTTCTTCCTGCTACAAAAGCTACTCCAAAAGAGATGTTACCTATTTTAACTAAACCACTTATTCAGTATGGTGTAGAGGAGGCTGTTGAAGCTGGTATTACAACTATGGCAATAGTTTCAGGTCGTGGTAAACGAGCTATTGAAGACCATTTTGATATTAGTTATGAGTTAGAGCATCAAATTAGAGGTGGAAGTAAAGAGGCTCTTTTGTCCGAGATTCGTTCTCTTATTGAAAAATGTACTTTCTCTTATACTCGTCAAATAGAGATGAAGGGGTTAGGTCATGCTATTTTAACAGGAGAGACACTTATTGGAAATGAGCCTTTTGCTGTTATTTTAGCTGATGATTTGTGTCATAACAGTGGAGAAGGAGTTCTTCATCAGATGAAAGATGTTTATGAGAAGTATCAATGTTCTGTTGTAGCTATTGAAGAAGTTCCAATGAATGAGACACAAAAGTATGGTGTTATTGCAGGAAAACTAGTTGATGGTACTAATGATACCTATCGTGTTAGTGATATGGTCGAAAAGCCTGACCCTAAAGATGCACCTAGTAATTTAGCAATTATTGGTCGCTATATTTTGACTCCTGATATTTTTGATATTTTACGAAATACTAAAGCAGGTAAGGGTGGTGAGATTCAAATTACCGATGCACTTTTAGAACAAGCAAAGCAAGGGCGTGTAATTGCCTATAAATTTAAAGGTAAACGCTTTGATTGTGGGTCTGTTGATGGCTTTGTTGAGGCTACAAATTGGTTTTATGATAGGATAAAATCATAATTGGTGTGATGGCAATCACACCCTACTGTCTATGGTAATGACTGTATGAACATTACCTCTTGGGTTAAAATCAGCTACTAGCTTTATCCACTTTGGTTTTAGATTCTCTTTTAATGTATCGAAAATCTCATTTGCAGAGTTCTCATGAGAGATATATCGGTTCATAAATGAGTTTATATAGAGCTTTAGGGCTTTTAGCTCTATGACTTTTTTATCTGGGCAGTAGCTTAGTTTAATGGTTGCAAAGTCTGGGTAACCACTTCTTGGACATTTACACATAAACTCTGGTAATTCTATATCTATAGTGTAATCTTTTTGATGGTTATTGTCCCAGTAGTGTTCTTTTGCATTAATGTCAAACTCTACTATCTCTTTTTCACCGTATTTCATTTTAGTTCCTAATTGTTTATTTGTCACTTTTTTTTCTTTGTTTCACCACAAAGAAATAAAAGTAACCAAAAAAAAGAAAAGGTGAAGTGCTGTCGATGTTAATTAACTCTTTTTTTAGATACAATTTACATGAAGTTAATGGGGTTGCCTTATTTTAAATTGGCTATAGGGAGTAGGGGTTAACCTACCATTTTATACATCTAAATGTTTTACATCTTTAGCATGAGTCTCTATATAAGCTCGTCGTGGCTCAACCTCGTCACCCATAAAGAGTACAAATGTATCTGATGCTGTCTCATCATCATCAATAACCACTTTAAGTAGTCGTCTGTCATCAGGGTTCATAGTTGTCTCCCAAAGCTGTTCAGGGTTCATCTCACCTAGACCTTTATAGCGTTGAATATATGCACCTTTTTTAGCACTTGCTTCAACCATAGAGAGGAGTTCTAGTAGGTCTTTCTCTTTGAACTCATCAGTAATTCTCTCTTGAATCTTTTGATTCATATAAATCGCTTCATTGTAGTGAGGAGAGGTAAAGAGATTATCATCAATAATAAGCTCCTCAAGCCCATCATTAGTCTGAACAAAGTAGTGAATAACCTCTTCATTAACTGTACTAGTTAAAATATTATATCCAAGTTGGGCAATATACTTTTCAAGATTAGAGGCTAGAGTTTTATTGTCTGTAGAGATAATATCAGGGTTTTCTATCATATAACGAACTACCTCAGGAAGTGCAAAACGCTTCTCTATCTCACTAAGAGTCATTTTGTAGTAAGCTACCAATTTAAAGAGTTCAGTAAGGTCAGTTTTACCCATACTCTCAGACTCTAAAACAGAGATACCATTCTCAATTAAGAAGTCATTTAACGCCTTATCATCTTTGAGATAGGTCTCATTTTTGCCCTTTTTATAACGGTAAAGAGGAGGTTGAGCAAGGTAGAGGTAACCTTTTTCTATAATTGGTTTTAAGAAACGGTAGAAGAAGGTCATAAGTAGGGTTTGAATATGTGAGTTATGAACAAAAATAGAGCTGTCTTCCCCCACTTTTATTGCAAAATTATGGTACTTGTCAACTGTCAAATCATAAACAGGAGTCTCTTCTACTTCAACAACCTCTATAGATTTAATTCTATGATTATATGTCTCTACATAATCAGCAAACTCTTTATTATCTTTAAAGTCATATTTCTTAAAGACAGTACTCCAATTTGGTACACCTGTTTTTGGTTTTACGGCTTGATAACTCTCTTCATTTAACTCTCCAAACTGATTAATAGCTTTTTTAGCTACATTTACAACCCTTGTCATTTGCATTCTAAATGCTATATCATCATTTTGCCATTGAGATTGACACAATTTGCTATATTGTTCTACAACTTCAGGTTGAGACATATAAGCTTTTTTATATTCTATTATTTTTTGTCGATACTCATCATTTTTCCAATTTTCTCTATTTTTATCTGAAACTGCTTTTGAGTGTTCTTTAGATTTATTATATTTTACAAAATAACTATCTCTCTTATCATAAATTCCCTTTTCCCAATTATCTTTCAAATCTTTAGATTGTTGTTCTGAACCATTATATTTATTTATTAAATGGGTATCTTTTCCATGAAGTTTAGAGTGTTCACTTCTAGTCATAAAAGTAAGATTTTCAGGAGTGTTATTAGTTCTATTATAGTCAATATGATGTGTAATAAACTCTTCCATAGATGCTAATTTTGGATTTTTCCATTTAGCAACAATTTTATGCGTAGGTATCCATTTTTTACCAATTTTCATAAGTTCATAGTTTGGATAAAATCCATCTTTTTCTATCTTATAATAGATAGGCATAAGAGAATTTCCCACACTTAAATTATCTGCCCTAACATATTCACCATTTATAAGTCTAAATGGGTGATTATCTGTAGCTTCAATCACAAAATCATTATCTAGCGTTATTTTATATAGTTTTTTAACCTTTTTAGTAACTCTAACACTATGAGCTTGTGCAGGAACAGGATTTCCATTTTCATCACTAGCCCAAACCCAAAATTTATCTTCTTGTGATGGATAGAGTCTTTTTAACTCTTCCATAGATTTATAAGTTCCATCTAAAAGTTTAACTTCTGTATCTCCTTTTAAACAACCATCAACATCGGCATCTGTCATAATAATGACTTTGTGGTATCGTAGCTTATCTTCATTAAACTCATCACCAATTCCACAACCAAGTGCTGTAATCATATTTTTAATCTCATCAGATTTTAAAATCTTCTCTAAACGTGCCTTTTCAACATTAAGAATTTTACCTTTTAGTGGTAGAATTGCTTGGAAGACTCTATCTCTTCCCTGTTTTGCAGAGTTATGAACAAATACACCTGATGATAGAGCAAAGTTATGTGTGTTTGGTACTTCTATGTCATAAACAGGGATAGGCTCTCCCTCATATTTTTCGATTTTAATTATTTTTTTTGTTAATTTTGGTTCTCTAGTTTCAATTTTTTCTTCCATATATAATGGCATTAAAGAGTCATCTGCTTTTAAATCTTTTGCTTCAACATATTTCCCATTTTTCAAAAGCCATTTATGGTCAGAAGTACAAAGTTCTCTTTTACCATTGTCCAAAGTTATATACAATAAATCATTGGTAACTTTTGTCTGCCAAGCATTTTTTATTTTTTGCAGTTCAATCTTATCTGTTTCATGATTATAGGTATATATGAAATTTACCTTGCCTTTTTTATGCTCTTCTGCTAAAATAGCAATTTCAACATCTTTTCCATTAGCACATTTTACCTTAGTTTCTCCTGACCAGCACCCCCCTGCACTATCCCCTTCCACCAGATAAATCTCAGATAATGAAGGGTCTTTACTCTGACAATCTGCCAATTTACCAGGGAGTGTACCAACACTCATAGAGTCTTTACGTTTAACTAAATCTTTAGCTCTCTTAGCCGCGTCACGACCACGAGCAGCCAAAAGGATTTGAGCCATAATAGCTTTAGCCTCTA
>JALWMP010000036.1 GCA_026996165.1 Campylobacteraceae bacterium | reverse complement strand
AAACTTTAGCAGAGAAGAGACGATATAGAGCAAAAAAGAGAAGTCCTAAAAAGAGAAATTGTAAAATCTTCTCTGGTAGTAGATGAGAGACATAAGCACCTATAGCTCCACCAATAAAACCTCCAATACCTACCCAAACTCCCTCTCCAATAATTAGTGAACCTTTTTTATGGTTAAGGTAAGAGCCATAGAGTGAAGAGAATACCATCTGAACAATAGAAATACCAATAGCTGTTTTAATATCAATTCCTAATAACAGAAGTATTGGAACTAAAATCATTCCTCCACCAATACCAAAAAAACCTGAGAGTGTTCCAACTAAAGTACCAACTAAAACTAATATTATTTCCATATAAAGAACTCCTAAAATAAAGAGAAGATTATAACATGATATATGCTAAAATAACCCAAAAGTTTAAAAGTGAGTATAATAGATGATTATTATCCCTGCACGTATTGGTTCTTCTCGTTTTCCTAATAAAGTTTTAGCAGATGTAGGAGGAGTTCCCATGGTTATTAGAACTGCTCAAGCTGTTAATAGTATTGATAGTGTTGCTATTGCTACGGATTCTCAAGAGGTAGTAGATATGGCAAAAAGATACAATATAGAAGCTATTATGACCTCATCTACCCACAATTCAGGAACTGATAGAGTCTTTGAAGCAACACAGAAGCTTGGACTCTTGGACGATGAGGTAATAGTTAATGTTCAAGGAGATGAACCTTTTATAGAGGAGGAGGTAGTTAAAGCTGTCTTTGACTTAACTGTTACAAATAGAGATAATGAGTCTATTATGATGAACTCTTGTTATAAATTAATAACCAATCCAGAGGCTGATGACCCAAATATTGTTAAAGTAGTAACAAGTAGCAATGGACTAGCTTTATACTTTTCACGCTCTAAAATTCCTCACCCTCGTGACCACCACTTCAATGACTATAAAGGACACTTAGGTATATATGGTTTTACAAAAAAATCACTAGAAAAATTTTGTAGTTTAGAGTCTGCTCCTCTTGAAGATATTGAAAAATTAGAACAGTTACGGGCTTTATATCATAACTATAAAATTGCAATGGTGAAAGTTAATACAAAAAGTTTTGGAATTGATACAGTTGAAGATTTAGAAAATGCTCTTAAAGTCCATAATATAGGCAATTAACTTAGTCTATTAACAATAGGTTAACCCTTTGTTATCTATCGGTTTATCTAATTATTTTATAATATTGTTATGAAAGATATACCTGAAAAGATTTTTCCTCCTTTGTTCTTTTCAGGTATTGTGGTCATTAATAAAGTTCACCTAACTCCTTTTCTCCCTCCTTTTACTTTTCTAAAACTTTTTAATGACCCTTTCAAAATACTATACAAATCAAAAAAAGGCTATTTATGAATAAAACCTTTCTTCTCTCTGTTTTACTTTCTGCTTCTCTTTTGGCAAATAGTATAGAGTTTGAAAATGCTTTTAAAAATCCTAAACATAGACTTCCTAATGGAAAAAATGAGATTCTATCTTTTAATAGTACCATTAAAGATGCTATGAAATCAGTAGTAAATATTGCTACTAAAACTATTGTGGCTAATCAACGAACGAATAGTCTATATAATGACCCATTCTTTCAAGAATTTTTTGGACATAGAAACCTTCCTGAACAAGCACCACAGAAACGTGACAATGCTTTAGGTTCTGGGGTAATTGTTTCAAAAGATGGATATATTGTAACTAATAATCATGTTATTGCAGAGGCTGATGAGATTTCAGTAACCATTAATGGTTCAGATAAAGTCTATACAGCAAAAGTAATCGGAACAGATGAAGATAGTGACTTAGCCGTAATTAAGATTGATGCAGAAAATTTAAAACCTATTATGTTGGGTCATATTGAAGATTTAGAGTTAGGTGATATTGTATTTGCTATAGGAAATCCTTTTGGAGTAGGAGAAACAGTTACTCAAGGGATTATCTCTGCTCTTAACAAAGACCATGTTGGCATAAACAGATATGAGCATTTTATTCAGACTGATGCTTCAATAAATCCTGGAAACTCTGGTGGTGCTTTAATTGATTCTCGTGGAGCATTAATTGGTATCAACTCAGCTATTCTTTCTCAGACTGGAGGCAATCATGGAATTGGTTTTAGTATCCCTATTGATATGGTTAGAAATGTTGTCTCAAAACTAATTAAAGATGGTAAGGTGAACCGTGGATACATGGGAGTTAATATCTCTAAAATAACTGAAGCACTTAAAAAGCTTTATGTACGACAAAATGGTGCTATTGTTACTGATGTTCAAGATGGTTCTCCTGCTCAAAAGGCGAAGTTACAACGTGGAGATTTAATCTTCTCTGTTAATGGGAAAAATATCAAAAATCCAAGTGAGTTACAACGTCTTATAACTTCATTAAATCCAAATGATGTGATTACTGTTGGTGTAGAGAGAGATAAAAAAGAGTTAACTAAAACACTTACTCTTAATAATCTTGATGGTTCAAGAACGCTATCTGGAGAGTATATTGAAACTGATGGATTAAGACTTAGTGAATTAACTGAAAAAACTAAAAGAGAGTTTAATATACCACAAGATACAGTTGGTGTTTTCATAGAAGGAGTCTTAGAAGGTAGCCAAGCAGAGATGAGTGGTTTTATTGCAGGAGATATACTTATTCAGATTGAAGATAGAAAGATAGAAAATCTTAAAGATGCACAAGAAGCCTTTACCAAGTATAAAGGAAAAACAAAACGTATCTATGTTAATAGAGGAGGATTTATTTTACTTTTAGTTACTAAATAAAGAAATATAATAATTCTAAAACTCAAATCCACCTCCAGCACCTTTGTTCATGCTGTTGTAGACAGCATGAACATACGCTTCACGGGTTTCACAATTTAAAAGTTTAGAACAATCAAGACAAGATTTAACTTGATTTTTTTGTTGACAGGTTTCTAGCTCTTTTTTTTTCTGTTTAAGAGCTAGTTCCCATTCATCTAGTGAAACTTCATTATTCATCTTCTATTCCATAAGCTTTACGAAGAGCAGAGATTTCGTAGTGACTTCCAAAGAAACAAGGGCTTGTGTCATGTGGATGAGCTGGAACAAGTTCTAAAAGTCTCATACCTTTGTCATTAATAGCCTCTCCTCCTGCTTGTTCATACATTAGAGCAAAAGGAATTACTTCAAATAGTTGTCTTAGTTTTCCATTTGGTTTGTCTGTAGTTGCAGGGTAAGAGAACAATCCTCCACCTTTGAGCATAATCTGATGTAAATCAGGAACCATACCACCAGAGTATCGTAAACGGTAACCTTCAGCAAAGAGTTTATCTATAAAAGCTTTGTGATAATCTGCCCAATTTTGTTGCGTTCCTCCACTTGCATTTAGTTTTCCTTTTTCATTCATTTTAATTTCAGATACAAACTTAAACTTACCATCTATAGCACGATAGAGTTTTGGTGCAGAGTTACGGTCTGTAACTACTAATTCAATTCTAGGTCCATATACAACATAAGCAGATGCAACAAGATTTTTACCCTCTAGTTCACCTTCATAAATTCCAAATATAGAACCAACAGAGAGGTTAACATCGACAAGGCTAGAACCATCGAGTGGGTCGTAGCAGACAGTATAAATTCCACTATTAGATAGGTCTAATACTCCCTCTTTCTCTTCACTAACTAAGGATTTAACCGAATCTACAGAGGCAAAAGCTTTCTCTATAATAAGGTCAGACTGCACATCAAGTTTTAGTTGCTCTTCACCTGAAGAGTTTTCAGAGTTGGAGTAACCAAGCTCTTCGGTCTTAATAGCATTATCAATCTCAAAAGCAATTTTTTTTATGGTCTCAAATATATCGTTCATATCTATCCTTACTATACGCTCTTTGCGTTTTTGTCTATCCACTCAATAATCTCTTGAGTGTTGTTTAAATTTAAAATATCAATCTCTTTAGGAATTTTGTATTGACTTAAATCTACAGTATGGTCAATAGCTATAGCTTCACTACATGAAAGATAACTCTCCTCAATATAGCCTCTAAATATAGCAATACGAGGAAGAGGTAGAGTCTTTAGTCCCTCTACTAATAAAATATCAAAATGGTTAAACATCTCAATAATCTCATCTAACTTTTTTTGTCGTTGTGAAAAGTAGGTAGTACGAGTTGGTGAAGCTACAACTACTTCTGCTCCTGTTTGTGAAAACCTATAACTATCTTTTCCCTCTTTGTCAAAGATAGCTTTATCTTTTGGGTCGTGTTTAATTATGGCAACTTCTTTTGTCTCAATAAGCTCTTTTGAGAGTTTCTCAACAAGGGTAGTTTTTCCTGAGCCAGATGGTCCTGTAAAAGCAACAGCAAAACGTTTCATTAGTTTTCCTTCTATTTATGGTTGAAATTATACATTAATGTTTATACAAAATATGTTAAAATGAATCAATTTAAATAAAGGTCGGTTTTTATAATGTATAAGAGAGTTTTACTTTTAGCTTCTGCTTTAATGGTGTTTGGGTGTTCTCAAAAGAAAGATGGGTGTATGGTTCAAGATAAGTCAGATTTTGAGCAACTTTTTACTAAAGATGAAGTCTATCATATAGCATTAAACAATACACAAAAAGCTCAATTAATGGCATCTTTTGAAACTAAAGCACTTTTAACTGCTACTTATTTGAATCCTGTATTTAAAAATCGTCCTTGTAAAAAACATTTTAAAGATGAACTAAAAGATGGAGAGTACTTTTTTGTTGGAGTCTATATTACTAATAGTAAAAAAAATGAGTTTAATACGAAAGGTTACTCTTTGACACTTGATGGTTCAAAACCACTAGAGGTTAAAAAACTTGATAAAGATGACCCACTACGTTATGAGATGCCTATGGTAGATAACTGGAGTACTTACTATAAAGTTAAATTTAAAAAGACCAATAAAAACAATTTTTGTCTTATTTTCGAAAACGATCGGTTTGGTCGGGATATATTAAACTTTTCAAAAGGTCAGAAACCTTTATTTGACCCCCTAACAGATTCAAGTAGATAACGTAATTAGCTAATATTTTTTTACCATACTCTCTTGTCTCTTTATAGTCTACAAGTTCCATACTAAGAAAAGGTTCATACGCTCCTTGTTTAAATAGGTGAGAAGACCTTAATATGCGTCGTGTAAATCCTATTCCTCCATTATAAGCATAAGCAACAAATAGAGGATGGTAGAGCCATTTGTTAAGGTAGTCAAGATGTTGATTGGCATAGTTGACAGCTGTATAGGGATTAAATATCTCATCTAAATCTATCTCTTTACCTCTCTCTTTTGCTAGATGTTTAATAAGAAAAGGCATAATTTGCATCATGCCTAAAGCGTAAGATGGAGAGACAGAAGCTGGTACAAAACGACTCTCTTGTCTAGCAATAGCATAGAGTAAAGCAGCTCTTTCTTTATTTAGACCCCACATTGCTAATGGATAAGGCATAGGATAATAAGGTACTTTATAGTTACTCTCTTTCTCTTTAATATAGCTATATATTCCTAATGTTTCGGAGGACTTATATTTTTCAGCAAGTTTTCCTAACTTTTTTGGATTTTTTTTAATCTCAATTTTAAGCTTTTCCCAATCAATAGGATTTGCTACATCAAAATCTTCAAAATATTTAAATGGTAGTTTTGGTGTAACTACTTTAGGGTAGGGTATATTTAAAATATCTCTAGCCTCTAGAGTATAGATATTTATATCATGACTCTTAAGAAGTTGCTCTAAGTACTTTTTATCCTTAGAAATAAGGTAGTTCCAAAAATCTACTTGGTCAAACTGGCTCTGATAAGTTGTTTTTGTTCTGGCTATCTTTAAAAAGTTTAGGGCAACTTTTGGCTCTTTAAATTCAATAGCATTTACTGCAAGTAGAAAGTTCGATTCAAAAGTAAGGTTATTGTCTTTTATAAAAAAAAGAAGTGACTCTTTTGTTTTTTGAAGAGAATGAGTAGTAACAACTTTATAAATTGTTTGATTAAACTGTTTTTCATGAATAAGTTTTTCAAGTTGTTGAGGAGTAAATGCTCTATTGAAGTATCTTTTTCGGTATTTAGAGGTGACTTTATTGAAGATATAGCATTGTAGGGAGGCTTTCTGTTGACTCAAAACCTTAAAAGGTTCATCTGCACTCATTATTTTTAGTGTATCTGAATATTTTCCTTGGGCTTGAATCTTTTTATAGAGTCTTTTAAGTTCTTTTAAACTTTTTTTAGAAGCTGTACTAGGATATATAATAAAGTTTTTGGGGTCTCTTTTAGAGTTTTTTTTATCTGAATTTGGGGTGTAACCCAATTTGTTATAAATAGCTTTTTTGAGTTTATAACTCTTTTTTTTTGCCAATTTATAGGCTTGGAGAGCCTCTTCTTTAGAAGTTTTTTTTTCAGAGATAAAACGCCAAATATAGTAATCTTTGGCATAAGAAGTAGGCATAGCTTCTATCTCTTTAAGATTAAGACTCTTTGTCCATAGAGCTAAACTTAAAAGTAAAAAGAGTAGAAGATATTTCATTTAAACTGCCAATAGTGCTAATGTTATTTTTTGTAAAAGACCAGCAATAATTTGAAGTGCAAAAATAACAACTATAGGAGAGAGGTCAATACCTCCTATGACCACAAAAGGGAGTTTCTCTCGAACAAATCTTAGTGGAGGGTTTGTTAAACGATTAATAATCTGAACAATAGGGTTATATGGGTTAACTTGTACAAAAGATAGTATAGTAGCTATAATGATAAGTATAACATAGGAGTATATAAGAGAACTTATAATGCCTATAATAGCAACAAATATATTACCAGATAGTAGACTACTTATTAATTGTAATCCTATAATAAGAACTAATGGGGATAGGTCAATTCCACCAATAACAGTAAAGGGCATCTTTTGCCGAATAAAACGAAAA
>JALWMP010000035.1 GCA_026996165.1 Campylobacteraceae bacterium | reverse complement strand
TGGAAAAATTGTCAATTATGAGATTATTACTCCAACACAATGGAACTTAAGTCATGGTACAAAAGATGAAAAGGGAGTAGCCATAAAAGCTATGGTAGGGTCTAAGAGTGTTGAGGAGGCTACTTTTGTATTTCGTACTTTTGATGTCTGTTCGGTTTGTACTACGCAGTAGGGGGATTTTTAGCTTAAATAATAATTTAACATATTTTTAAACTTTTTACGTTAAACTACTCCAAATCCATAAAAAGGTCTAATGTGGGTGACAAAGACATAGTAAGTAAAGAGATTATAAAAGAGATAGGTCGAGATATATCCATGCATATCTTAGGTATTGATATTGAGGGCGAAGTAACTCTTGTTGACAAAGAGTGGACAAGGGTTGAAAAACGAGATAGTGATATTGTCTTTAAAAACAAAAATAGAATTTTTCATATTGAGATACAAAATGACAATCACAAAGATATGGAACTAAGAATGTTACGTTACTATAGTGATATACTTTTTGAGTATAAAGAGTGTAGTGTTGAGCAGTATGTTCTCTACATCGGTAAAAAACAATGCACTATGGAAAATGAAATTTTACGAGATAAAATCTCTTATAAATATGATATAATTGATGTAAGAGATATTGCTTGTGAGGATTTGCTCTACCATTCAAATCCATCAGCTGTAGCTTTGTCTATATTATGTGATTTTAAAGATAAAGACAAACAGGTTGTAGTTAATACGATTTTACGACGAATTAAAGAGTTAACCAAAGATGATGAACGAGAGTATAGAAACTATCTTAAAAAGATAAATATTCTTTCGACAAATAGAGATTTAGAACAAGAAGTTGAACAAGGAGCTAAAATGTTAACAGTAGATATAGAAAAAACACCTTTTTATAGAATGGGTGTTGAAAATGGACGAAAAGAAGCTATTTTTGATAGTGCTATTACTATGATGGAGCAATTAAACCATTCAATAGATGAAATTGTAAAAGTATTAAATATCAAAAAAGAAGAACTCTTAGAGTACATGAAACAGAAAAAAGAGGAGAAGTAGTCTAAACAACTACTTCAAAAAACTACATATTTCCCCTGTAACCTTATAATAAAATTCTCCCATACTAATCTCCTCTGTAAAGAAAATCTAAAAAATGAACCACCATTCATTCTATATTAAGCCTCATTATCATACCATAATAAAATTGAATACTTATTCATAAAAATAGAAGAAGGAGAAGTAGATGAGCAATAATAAAGAAGAGTCTGTAAAGAAACTCTTTACAACGCAAAGTGCTAGTGTTAACACAAACCGAGGTGAGAGTTACTATGCTGAACTTTACGCTAAGTGTCAAAAGCGTTTAGATGAGCTAAAGCAACTTAAACCACTCAACAACAGAATGGATTTTTTAGAGAGTATTGAGGAGGAGGGGTTAGATAGAAGAGATTTCCTTAAGTGGGCATCTGCTACTACTGCTATGTTGATGCTTCCTGCCTCATTTACTCCTTTGGTGGCTGAGGCTGCTGTTCTTATGAACCGTGTGCCTGTGATTTGGATGGAGCTACAAGATTGTGCAGGTAACTCTGAAGCTCTCCTTCGTTCAGATGGACCACAGATAGATGAGATTATCTTAGATATTATCTCTTTGGAGTTCCATGAGACACTTCAAGCTGCATCTGGTCATCAAGCTGAAAAGCAGATGGAGGAGGCAATAGAGCATTTTAAAGGTAAATACCTACTCTTTGTTGAAGGCTCTGTTCCTCTTGGTATGGAGGGGTATTATGGAACTATTGGGGCAAAGGCAGAGACTTTTGTTGACCACCTTAAGCGTGTATCTAAAGATGCAGCAGCTGTTGTGGCTGTAGGTTCTTGTGCTACTTATGGGGGTATTCCAGCGGCTGCTCCAAACCCTACAGATGCTGTGGGTGTAATGGACATAGTTAAAGGAAAACCTCTTATTAATATTCCTGCTTGTCCTGCAAATCCATCTAATATGGTTGGGGTAATCTTACACTATGTATTAACAGGAAATGTTCCTGAACTTGACTCACTACTTCGTCCTAAGTTTGCATTTGGGTATCGTATTCACGATAACTGTGAGAGACGAGCCCACTTTGATGCTGGAGAGTATGTTGAAGAGTGGGGAGATGAGGGAGCAAAAAATAACTTCTGCCTCTATAAGGTAGGTTGTAAAGGACCTATGACCTTTAATAACTGTTCAATTATTCGTTACAACGAAGGAGTCAACTGGCCTATTGGTGTTGGGCGAGGTTGTATTGGGTGTTCTGAGCCTGATTTTTGGGACAAGTATGCTTATGAACGACCAATGGCAAATGCGAACATCAAAGCACCTACAGGTGGAGTTGAAAAGAGTGTTGATGAGTTTGGTTTAGGACTCTTAACAGCAGCTGGAATTGGAATAGGTATTCACGCAGCAGCAAGTTATGTAGCAGGTAAAAAAGAAGAGAGAGGAGAAGCGTAATGGCAGAAAATAATGCAACAGTAGAGACAACTGAGAGTACAGAGACTACAGCCCCTGCTGTAGAGGAGAAGGGTTATCATAAAACTGATGCCAATGGAAACAAACATATTATTGTTGACCCTATTACAAGAATTGAGGGTCACCTTAGAATAGAAGCTGTAATTGACAAAGATAATAGAATTGTAGATGCGTTTTCATCTTCAACTATGTTTAGAGGAATTGAAACTATTGTTAAAAACAGAGACCCAAGAGATGTAGGGTTGATGACTATGCGTATTTGTGGTGTCTGTACAGGTACACACTACCAAAGAAGTATTGAGGCTGTGGAAGACGCATTTAATATAACCATTCCTAAAAATGCTCGTTTGGTTAGAAACCTTATTCAAGGTGCATTATATATGCACGACCACTTGGTACACTTCTATCACCTTCACGCTTTAGACTTTGTAGATGTAGTAGCTGCTACTAAAGCAGACCCAAAAGCAACAGCAGTAGAGGCTCAAAAGTGGGCAGATATGGCAGGTCATGCACCTGCTATCTCTGGAGTAGCTGACTTTAAAGCGATTCAAGACCGAATTATTAAGTTTGTAAAAGAGGGGCGTTTAGGTATCTTTGGTAATGGTTATTGGGGAAATAATGCTTATAAATTGACACCTGAACAGAATCTAATTGGTGTGGCTCACTACCTTAAAGCTCTTGATATTCAAAGAGACTTGGCAAAGATGCAAGCGATATTTGGTGGTAAAAACCCACACCCTCAAAGTATTGTAGTTGGTGGGGTAACTTGTGTTCAAGATATTCAAAATCCTGCTAGAATAGCACTCTTTAAGCAGATATTAAAAGAGGGTACAGCCTTTATTAAAGGTGCATATTTACCAGATATTTATATGGCAGGAACAGCCTATGCAAAAGAGGCAACAGATGGAAGCCAAGCATTCCATGCAACTAAGCATAAAGGAACACTTGGTAAAGAGATTGGTGGTGCAGGAGGGGGACTCCTTTCATATATGGCTTATGGTGACTTTAGATTAGACGATACTGGTTTCTATAAGGCTGAGAGTTTCTTTAAACGTGGTATAGTGCTAGATGGTGACCTCTCTAAAATACATGAGATTGATGAGTCTAAGATTACAGAAGATGTAACCCACTCTTGGTATGAAGGAACGGGAGCTCCTGAACACCCTTATGACGGAACAACAAATCCAAAATATACAGGTTTAGAGAAGAGAGATGATGGGTATGCTTATCTAAAAACAGATGAAAAATACTCTTGGATTAAATCTCCACTTTACGATGGACGAAAGGTAGAGGTTGGACCTTTGGCTCGTATGGTTGTAAACTATGTAAGTGGTGATGAGCGTACTAAAAAGTATGTAGAGAACTTCTTAAAACGTTCAGGACTCCCTATAACTGTACTCTTCTCTACCGTTGGTAGAACAGCAGGTAGAGCTATTGAGACTGAGATGATTGCTGATGCAATGTTTGATTGGGTAGATGAGTTGGCTAAAAATGTAGCCTCTGGAGACCTTAGTACATGGCAAGATTTTGACTTTGATGAGGTTTCTGCTGACAGCAAAGGTAGAGGTATGGCAGAAGCACCAAGAGGAGCTTTAGGTCACTGGATGCGTATAAAAGATGGTAAAGTATCTAACTTCCAAGCTATTGTTCCTAGTACTTGGAATGCAGGACCTAGAGGACCAAATGGTGAGATTGGTGCTTATGAGGCAGCACTTATTGGTACAAAGGTAGAAAATCCTGAAGAGCCACTAGAGATTATACGAACTATTCACAGTTTTGACCCATGTATTGCGTGTGCTGTGCATGTGGTAGATACAAAAGGTAAGGAGTTAGCTGTCTATAAAGTTGACCCTACTTGTGCATTCTAAGGAGGCAATAATGTCTAATAAAGAAGGATACAAACAAGTTAAACGTATGACCACTGCGATGAGGATTATTCATTGGGTCAATGTCTTTTCAATGATAGTAGCAATAGCAACAGGACTCTATATTGCTGCTCCTTACTATCAAACATTTATTGCTGATGATGCTGTAGATAAGTATGTAATGGCGTGGAATAGATGGGGTCACTTTATGGTAGCGATTATCTTTGATGTTACATCTATTATAGTAGCGTACCTCTACTTCTTCTCACGTTTTGAGAAGCCATACAAAAAGGTACTCCCTACAGGTGCAAATATTAAAGAGTTTTTTGAGGTTCTGCTAAACTTAGTGACACTAAATAGAAGAAAGAACTTTGACTCAACTCACAGTGATAGTTTCAATACTGTCTACTTTACTATTTTCCATCTGCTCTTAGCATGGATGCTCTTTACAGGTCTTCAGCTATATGTTCATGGGCTAGAGAGTGGAGAGAGTAGTATTGGTGCATGGTGGCCATGGATATTACATGTTGCAACAGATTGGACAGTACCTTTCTCTACTTGGCTAATGGGTTCAACTGCTACAGGGGCTAACCTAATGGACGTAAGAGTTTTACATCATATGACAATGTGGCTTATTGTTGTTTGGGTTCTGTTTCACATATACTACCAAGTGTGGAGAACCATATTTTGGGGTGAAGGTGACATTAGCATTGCCTTTGGTGGTACTAAATTTGTCAAAGAGAGTAACTAAGCGTGAACTATGAGAAAGTAGCCCTCATTGGGATTGGAAACATTATGTTTCATGATGAGGGCTTAGGTGCTTACTTGGTTAAGTATATTGAACTCAACTACAAACCCCACCCAAAACTAACTATTGTTGAGGGTAGTAATTTGGGTTTTACTCTTATGACCTACTACCAAGAGTACGATAAAATCATTCTTGTTAGTTCAGGCTCAAAAGAGGGGGAGGTAGGAGCTATCTCCTCTGAAAATGCTCAAGAGATTATATCTAATGAAAATACTACTCGAAAAACAGCCAATGAGGTAGAGCTTACTATGATGATAGAGATATGCTCTTTTCATGAAAAGATGGGTGAAGTTCAGCTTATTACCATGACTCCTAAAGATATTATAGAGGTCAAAAATGGTATGACCCCTGAAGCTTTAGCAAAGATGCCTGATTTGGTTAATGCTACTTTAAAAGAGCTTGAAAACTCTGGTATTGTTTTAGAGCCTAATGGTGCAGATATTGGGTTTGATGAGATTATTGATAGGTTTGCTAATCCGAGACAAGAGAATTGGGGAGATTAAAGTATCTTCTCCCACTCAAATTTAGAGATATTTTTCTCCTCTTTTGAAAACTCAATACCAATTATAATAATCTCTTTAGCTATATTAAGATATTTTTCATGATATCTCTTCTCTTTTATCTGCTCTAGTGCTTTACCATTTTGATTTTTATTCTCTACTACTTTAAATTCGATAATATAGACTTGGCTCATATCAGGGGTTGCAATAGTTAAGTCAATTCGCCCTAAGTTGGTTACATCTTCTGCTATAAACTCTATGCCTAACCCTGCTAAATAAGCATAGATAACATTTGCATAATAACCCTCATAATTTTGAATATCATTTTTTACATAAGAGTTATAAGGAAGTGATGAAAAAAATTGATAAATTTCTCTTTTGAACTTGTCCATATCTTTGTTTAATATAGCAGTCAATATAGGCATTTTAGGAAGAGGACTATCGGTTAAAAGATACTTAAAAATATTCTCATTTAAAGCTGTTCTAACTTCAAGATTGGGATAGGTTAACTGATAAATTCTCTGATTAAATATTGTTTTAACCTCTTTTATTGTTAAATATCCTGTTTGAAAAAGTAGAGTCTCTAACTTTATATCATCTACATCAAAACTACCTAAGTCACTCTCACTAACAGCTAAATCTTCTAAGTTTGGTAAGAAATAGTTTTTCTCTCTTAATATTTCAATTAGAAAAGAGGGATTACCCGTCTCAAACCAATAATTTCGATAAGATTTCCCTTTAGAAAAAAAGAGTAATATATCAAATGGATTATAGACTCCTTCTCCTAAAAAGTTATATCCATTGTACCACTTCTTTAGCTCATCTAAATCAACACCATCTAATCGCTCTTCAAAGTGACTCTCTACATCTCTATGAGTATATCCACAAATAGTTGCATATCTTTCATCTAATGAGATATCTTCTAAGTTATTTAGTCCACTAAAAAGACTAACTCTTGAAAATTTACTTACACCTGTTAAAAAGGCAAACTTTACATATTGGTCACTATCTTTGATGACAGAGTAGATGTTTTTTAATCTGTCTCTTATCTCTTTAGAGAGTTTTTTATCGGTTATATTATCTAAAATAGGTTTATCATACTCATCTATTAAGATGACCACTTTTTGGTTATATTTCTGATAAGCCTTTTTAATCAATTCTAAAAAACAGTTTTTGACACTCTCTTTATATTGGCACTCTAAGCCCAATCGTTCTTGATTTTCATCTATAAGATATAAAATAGTTTGGTCTAAA
>JALWMP010000034.1 GCA_026996165.1 Campylobacteraceae bacterium | reverse complement strand
CTGGAAGTTCAGCTCTCTTAAGAATCTCATCAGCTGTCAATAAGGTATTCTTATATTTCGATATTTCTGAGGCTATGAAGGAGATATTTAAGTCTATATTATGCTCTTTAGCAATACGTTTTAGCATTCGTTTCTTATCATCTGAATCAATAATAACAAAGTTGTTTTTTCTACCAAGCTTTTCAATATGTAGTTTTAAAAAGAGTAGACCAAACTTATGAAAAGTACAAAGAAGAGGCATAGAAGAGGTTTGAGTATTAATAAGCCTAGAGGCACGTTCTCTCATCTCTTTTGCTGCTTTATTTGTAAAGGTTAACGTTAAAGTATTTAGAGGGTCAATACCTACCTCTGAGATAAGGTAAGCTAGACGTGTAGTTAATGTTTTTGTTTTACCTGAACCTGCACCTGCTAAAATTAGTAAAGGGCCATCAATATGTTTAACAGCCTCTTGTTGTGCTTTATTTAGAGCTTCTATTTCATCTTGCATATTTTTATTACTTTTTAATTTATTATATCACTTTTTTTGTTAAAGCTATTATATTTTAGGAGAGCTAGACTCTTTAATGCTAAATAAAAATGTATCAAAATAAGTATTTTTTATAGATATTTAGAAATATTCAAATAGCTTATAGGTTATTTAAATATAACTTGATATAATAATTATAATAAATATACAAAGGTGTTTAAATGTTAAAAGATTTTGTTAAAATGGAAACATTTTTAACCGTAGCAAGAGAGCGTAGTTTCTCTAAAGCTTCTGCTAAACTTGGAATTTCCCAACCAGCTGTAACGCAACAGATAAAATATATAGAGAACTATTTAGAAGCTAAGATTATAGATAGAAAGAAGAATGGAATTAGACTAACAGCTGAAGGAGAGGAGTTATATAAGATTGTTACTCAACTTGAAAAATCAATCCATACACTTGAAAAAGATGTTTTAAAGATTATTAAAAAAGAGATGACATTTAGATTAGCTGCTTCCTATACTATTGGCTCTTATGTTATTCCAGGTAAATGTCTTAATAGTATATCAGAGGGTATTGGTAATGATGTAACCTTAAATATTGATGCTAGTGATAAGATAATAGAAGGTTTAAAGGAACGTAAGTTTGATATTGGTTTAATAGAATCACCTATTTTTGATGATGCGTTAATTTATAGAGAGTGGTTTGATGATGAGTTAGTTATATTTTCAAATGCTCTACTTCCAAAAACAGTCAATACAGAAGAACTATATGATTTTAAATGGATTTGTAGAGAGGAAGGCTCTCATACTAGAAAATTAATCTCTGAAGTCTTTGAAGATTTAGGAGTATCTTGTAAAAGTTTTGATGTCCTCTCTGAAGTATCTAATTCAACAGCTGCCTTGCAGAGTGTAAAAAGAGCAAAAAGAGATGATGGTATGCCAACTGTTTCAGTTATCTCTAAACATGCTATTTCTGAAGAGGTAACTCGTGGTGAACTTTTTCAATCTCGAATTTATGGATATACAATGAAGCGTAAGTTTTATATTGTCTATTCAAAAGAGAATAGAAACAATGTATTTATAGACAATGTTGTTAACTATATTCTTTCAGGTAAGTGCTAAGTATTTAAGATAAAATCCCTCTTTTGAGATTTTATCCTTTCTTCTTTTTTAAAAGTTTTGCATTTTCTGGATTATTAAGTAGTGCAGACATTGAGTCAATCTCCTCTTTCTCTTCCTCTTTAATCTTATTTGATGAAGTAACATTTATTAAGATAGGATATTCATCTACAAAAATCTGTTTTATTGCAAGTAGTGGAATCTGTACCAATGCTCCAAAATTATCAGGTCCAAAACCAGCTTCAAAGGAGAGGTAATGTTGGTCAACAGAGGCTGTCTCAAATGAGTAGTTTGCTAACATAAAGAGTGTAATCTCAGGTAGTGACTCTTGTAACTCACTTGGTAAGTTTGGAGAAAAGCTTACAGTTGAAATTTCACAAGCAACACCAAACTCTTGATTTGCATCAAATAGATATTCAATAGTAGCTAAGATATGATTTTGCATTAGCTCTTTATATTTAAAAGTTTCTAGATTTTCTAGAGGCATATTGATTTGTTTCCCTTTTTATGGTCTTATATTAATAGAATTTTGTATTTGGAATCCTATCATAGCGTTCATTAAAGCAAAGTGTGAATAGTTTTTAATATACTCTTTTTTAATATCTTTTAATTTTAAAAAACTATTATCTAAAAGTCTCTCTCTAGTTGTTCCTCTTAGAAGAGGTTTTTTAGGTGTTAGCCAATTTTTTCCATCATAAAAAGCAATATTAGCAATAGAGGTATCAGTTAGAAGACCATCTTTTTCAATAATAATCTCATCATACTCTTTTTGGATAAGAGTATTAAGTTGTGAACGGTCATTAAATTTATAGTCATAGTTTAAATTACTTTGTACAACTTTGAAACTTGTAAAATTCTTAGGCATATAGGGTAGATACTCTACAGATTTAATCTCCATACTATAAACTATCCGACAACGAAATAACCCTTGAGTTGGAGCATCAATATAGTTTCTCAAATCTAAAGATTTATCAATAGAAAAGAGTTCTAAACGACTTCTATTAAGTCGTTGGTTATGCCATTTAAGATTAAAGATTTTACCATCTTTAATCTTAATAGTTTCAAAAAGCTCTTTCATACTTAAAAAAGGTCAGTAGAGAGGTAGCGTTCTGCTGTATCACAAAGTATTGTAACAAATGTTTTACCTCTATTTTCAGTGCGAGAGGCAATCTTAAAGGTAGCTGCAATATTAGCTCCAGATGAAATACCTATTAAAAGACCCTCTTGTATAGCAACTTCTTTAGCAAATTTTATAGCATTTTCATCACTAACTTGAATAACTTCATCATAAATAGAGGTATTTAAAATTTCAGGAACAAAACCAGCTCCAATACCTTGAATCTTATGTGGACCACTATTTCCACCTGAAAGAACAGGAGAGTTACTTGGTTCAACAGCAACAGCTTTTAGTTTAGGTAGATGCTCTTTAAGTACCTCTGATGTTCCTGTAAGAGTTCCTCCAGTTCCTACCGCAGCAACAAAATAGTCAAGTTGATTGTTGGTATCTTTTAAAATCTCTATAGCAGTTGTTTTTCGGTGAATTTCTGGATTATTTGGATTCTTAAATTGTTGAAGTACATAACCATCTATCTCTTTTGCTAACTCTGTAGCTTTTGAGATAGCCCCACCCATTCCCTCAGCAGCAGGGGTTAAAACAATTTTAGCTCCTAGATGAGTTAAAATTTTTCGACGTTCTATACTCATTGACTCTGGCATAGTTAAAATAAGTTTTAACGATTTAGCAGCACAGATTGAAGCTAGACCAATTCCTGTATTTCCTGATGTTGGCTCAATAATAGTTGTCTCTCTAGTAATCTTACCTGATGCAAGAGCTTCATTTATCATATTCATTGCAATTCTATCTTTTACAGATGAAGTTGGATTCATAAATTCACACTTACCTAAAATTGTAGCTCCAGATAGTTGTGATAGATAGTTAAGTTTGACTAAAGGTGTATTTCCAATAAGTTCTTCAATACTATTTGCTATCATGACTCTATCTCTTTAATACTATAGTTAATAGTCTCTCCTGCATAGAGAGGTACAACATTACCATATATTTTTGGTACTAAAAATGCTTCTTTCTCTAATGTAATTATCTTTTTAGGAACTTTTAAGTTGTTATATATTTTTTGTGCATTCCCTGAAATAAAAGCTTGTAGATTTTCAATAGTTGAATGCTTCATAAAAAGTTCAGTTAAAACTTGAATAGCTATAGGTGCAGTAAAAACACCTGCTGCACAGCCACAAGACTCTTTAGCATGTTGGGGGTGTGGTGCAGAGTCAGAGCCAAACATTACTTTTGGGTGAGAGGCAAAGGCAATTTTTCTAAGTGCTTCTCTATCTTCTGGACGTTTTGCAATAGGTTTACAAAAGAGGTGAGGTTGCAACATACCACCTGCTACATCATCAAGAGTAAGAAGAAGATGGTGCAGAGTAATAGTAGCATATAGGTTCTCAAATCTATCAAGTGCTTCTACACTCTCTTTTGTAGTAATATGCTCCATAATAATCTTAAGTTTTGGAAAGTTAGTTGCTAACATCTCATATATAGAGACAAATTCTGCTTCTCTGTCCATGACAAACCCATTTGTCTCTCCATGCACACAAAGAGGAATATTAAGCTCAGACATAGCCGTAAGAGTAGGGCGTAACTCTTCTACATCAAATCCAGCTACACCACCCTCTGAATTGGTAGTAATTCCAGCAGGGTAGAGTTTTATGGCTGTTAGTTCATCTTCAAAATTTTCTAAAAACTCTTTTGTATAGGTAGGTTTAAAAAATAGGGTCATATAGGGTTTAAAGGTTTGACCTTTTGTAGCTTCTAAAATACGAGATTTATAGGCAAGTAGCTCCTCTTTAGTAGAGATAGGAGGAACTAGGTTAGGCATAATAATAGCTCCTGAAAAAGTTTTTGCACTAAGAGGGGCAACGAGGGTGAGCATCTCCTTATCTCTTAGGTGGAGGTGCATATCAAGAGGAGAATTTAATGTAATTGACATTTTTGTCCTTTTATGAATAGATAGATATGGTGTTATAGCAATCGCACCATATTTAATACAAATATTTTAGGCATTTTGCCACAACTAATGTTAATTGTGAATAAATTGTGGAATTTAATAACATGAATGCTCTTTTATAACATAATATTTACCACTCTCTTTTGGAAAAAACCAATATTTAATTTGAAAATTATATGTAGGTTTTTGTAAAGATTTTGGAGGTTTAAACTTTATAACAGGGTAGTCAATTCCCCCTGCAAAGAGTTGGTTACAGCGTAAGATTCTAAGTGTACTTTGAACTAATGCTTTGTCAGCACGATTGGTCTCAAACTGCCATTTTGCATACTCTGAACAGGTTGGGTAGTAGCGACATGAAGCAGGTAACATCTTTGAGATATATTGGTAACCTTTAATAGGAGCTATAAAGAACTTTTTAATCTTCATTTTATTACTTTTCCATTTTGAATGATATATGAGTCAGCCATATTAACAGAGTGGTAGATGGTTGTTCCATACTTTTTAGAGTAATATTGAAGTAATATCTTCTGCTCAGTAGGTTCAATAGATGGAACAACCCAACCATCATTAGATATAACAATCATATTTTTAGGGCTACCTCTGTAGAGAGTTTCTGAACAAGCTTCATAACATATAGCATTTCTAAAAGTTTTTCCATGTAGAGTATAGTCAGTAGGCTCTTTGTCAGCAACATAATCAGGAGCTCCATCAAAAAATATATCATTAATCCATGAACTCATAAATTTTGGTAGAGGGTTAGATTCTCCAAAAGGAACAAGTATAACTTTATTGGCTACTTGGTAGTGACCTTGTGTAAAGATATATGTAGAGTTTCTAGGTATTTTTTTATCAATATATAACGCACCTAAAATAATATCAATCTTATAAGAACGTTGTTTTAGTAGTTTTATTAGTAGATGTTCTCGATTTAGAAATAGTGCAAATATAGACTCAGGTAAGATAACTATAGATTTTTTATCTTTTATTGCTTTATCAATTTCTTTAAATACCATATCAATATGTTTCTGTTGTAGCTCTGGTCTCCACTTATCAATAACATTTATATAAAAATTTGTTACATCAATAGTTGGGTCAACTGCCTCTGTTTTATGAAAATGTGAACTGTAAGGGTATGCTCCAATAATAAATAGAAGATAGATAAGTTGCTTTTTATAAATTGCTAAAACCATAGAAGCTAAAACTAGAGCAAATTGCCACTTTTGGATACCTATATAACTATTTGTAAAGACCAATTCAGGTTTAAACCAATCAAATCCAAAAGGGTGAATATAAGAGAGTAGAAGTAGGGCTATTGCTTTTGCTATAAGTGTAGATAGAGTGTTAGGCAGACGCTCTGCAATATAGGCAAATAGTAAAAATGTACCCCCATAAATGGTTGCTGTAATAAATAGACCAATAGGAATTGCCCAAGCAAAACCATAGTGTACAAAGCTTATAGAGAGCCACCAAAACCATAAAATTCCAATAAAAAAACCACTCCAAAACCAAACTTTTCTATTAGCTTGTAATAATAGGTAGAAAGTTAAAATACCTAAAATAGTATTGATTAATGAATTAACAACTCCAAACCAATCTAGGTACATTGCTACAGAACTAAGTAAGGCAACTAAAAAGCCTCGTGTTATATTGTTAGTGGTAAAATACGCTTTAAATTTTTTATTATATAAACTCAAAAGGATTCCTTTATGCAATCATTACAATCATTCTTGCCACTTATTTTTCTATTTGGTATTTTTTACTTTTTAATTATTAGACCTCAACAGAAGCAACAAAAAGAGCATCAAGCAATGCTTGAGTCTCTTAAAAAGGGTGACAAAATTGTTACCACAGGTGGACTTTTTGCAGAAGTTGTAAAAGTTGAAGAGGATTTTATCAAAATCAAACTGAACGATACATCAATCGTAAGACTTGACAAAGCATTTGTTAACAGAAAGGTAGAAGCATAAGCGATGGGCAATTTAAATTATAGAGTTGTCATTTTTGCTTTTGCATTTATTTTTGGAGTGGTTTTTTCTATTCCAAGTTTAACGCAGAGTGATAGTGGCAAAAAGATTACCTTAGGTCTTGACCTTCAAGGTGGGTTACATATGTTACTCTCTGTCAAAACAGATGTAGCATTGGAGTCAAAACTAAAATCTATTGGAACAAGTGTAAAATATACTCTTGAAAAAGAAGATATTGTTTTTGATGATTTAAAAATAGATAGCGATAAAGTCTCATTTGAAGTTTTAGATGAAGATGATATTCCTAAAGTTGATAAACTTTTAGCTAAAGATTTTAAAGATATTGTTTTAACTAAAAAAGGAACTCATTACGAACTTTCACTTAGTGATAAGATGGCAAAAGAGACAGTTAAACATGCTATTGACCAAGCTGTTGATACTATTAGAACTCGTCTAAATA
>JALWMP010000033.1 GCA_026996165.1 Campylobacteraceae bacterium | reverse complement strand
TACCCATCTCTAAAAGAGGACGTATCGGCTATTAACGCTGTACTAAATCTATCTAGTGTCACTAATGGTAAATTAGCAGTAAGAGCCTATGAGAATGCAGAGAAAAAGACAGGTTTAGAGCTATCAAATATTATTAAACACAAAGAGGGTGTAAGAATGCAGTACAAAGATCTGCAAAAAGCACCACACCGATACCACTCTTCACCTGTATGGTCAGGCTTGATGATGGACGATAGAGCCTACGCAGCCTATACATATAATGTTGAAAAAATGGTTCCTTGGAGAACACTAACAGGAAGACAACATACATACTTAGACCATGAAGCTTATATAGCATTTGGTGAGCATCTTCCAACCTATAAACCATCTCCAAAAGCAGAAGCTTATGGTGACCTACGAGAGACTGTAGTAAAAGGTGATGCAAAAGTATTAAGCTGTTTAACTCCACATGGAAAATGGCATATTCACTCAACCTATATGGATAATTTACGAATGTTAACTCTCTCAAGAGGAAAAGAGCCATGTTGGTTAAATGAGTCTGATGCTAAAGAGTTAGGAATTAATGATAATGATTGGGTAGAGGTTATCAATGACAATGGTGTCTATTGTACTAGAGCAGTTGTAAGTTCAAGAATTCCAAAAGGGGTTACAATAGTATATCACACTATTGAGAGAACTATAGATGCAGTAAAATCTCAAGAGCGTAAATATAGAAGTGGTGGTAACAACTCTGTAACAAGAGTAAGATTAAAACCAAATCTCCTTGCAGGTGGATATGGTCAGTTTAGTTTCCACTTTAACTACTGGGGTCCAGTAGCAGTAAACAGAGATACGCATGTTATCGTTAAAAAAATGACAGAAGTCATCCATTAAGAGAGGAGATAAAGTATGAATGTAAGAGCTCAAATGTCAATGGTATTTCACCTTGACAAATGTTTAGGATGTCACACATGTACAGTAGCATGTAAAAATATATGGACAGACCGAAAAGGTGCTGAGTATATGTGGTGGAACAATGTAGAGACCAAACCTGGAACAGGATACCCAACTAAATGGGAAGACCAAGAGATATATAAAGGTGGTTGGGAGCGTACCAAATCAGGGAAAATTAAACTAAGAGGTGCTGGTAAACTAAAAGGATTAATGAATATATTTCACAACCCAAATCTACCAGTTATAGATGACTATTATGAACCGTTTACCTATAAGTATCTTGACCTTATTGAAGCACCACAGACAGATGAACAACCTACAGCTAGACCAATATCTTTAATTACTGGTAAACCTATCGACATTAAGATGGGGCCAAACTGGGATGATGATTTGAGTGGTACACCAGATTTTGCAAGAAAAGATGTAAACCTAAAAAATCTAACCCCAGCAGAGCAAGAGGCGATGTTCCAACTAGAGCAGATGGCATTTTACTATCTACCTAGAATCTGTAACCACTGTATTAACCCTGCTTGTGTAGCTTCATGTCCATCAGGAGCAATCTATAAAAGAGGTGAAGATGGTGTGGTTCTAATTGACCAGAGTGTATGTCGTGGTTGGAGAATGTGTATTACAGCGTGTCCATACAAAAAGGCTTACTATAACTGGAATACAGGAAAATCAGAGAAGTGTCTACTCTGTTACCCTAGAATAGAGTCAGGTCAAGCCCCTGCATGTATGCACTCATGTGTAGGTAGAATTAGATACCTTGGAACACTTCTTTATGATGCAGATAAGATAGAAGAGGTAGCTTCTTCAGAAGAGAAAGATTTAATTGCCAATCAGATGGATATATATTTAGACCCAAATGACCCAGAGGTAATAAAAGCTGCAAAAGCAAATGGTATAGCAGACTCAACAATCAAAGCTGCTCAAAAGTCACCAATCTATAAATTTGTAAAAGAGTGGAAAATTGCCCTTCCTTTACATGCAGAGTTTAGAACAGTACCAAACCTATTCTATGTACCACCATTGTTACCAGTTATGGCTTCTGTTACACAAAATAACAAAAGTGATGGAAGTGAGCTAAACCCTATTAGTAAACACTGGAGCGATGAGTGGTTATATGATACAAGTATAGATGAAATTTTTGGTACAATCGAACAGGCGAGATTCCCTATTAAATATATGGCAAACCTATTTAGTGTAGGTGATACAGAGCTAATGACAGAGAAGCTTAAAAAACTTATGGCTATTAGAATCTACAGAAGATATAAAACTGTAGGAGATATATCTAAAGAGAAATCTGATAGAGCTTTAGCAGAAGTTAATCTAAGTGAAGAGGATGCAGAGGGATTATATCGCCTTACATCTTTAGCTAAATTTGATGAAAGATTTGTTATTCCTGCTGCTCATAGAGAACAGGCTATTGAGATGGCAGAGTCAACAGCAGATGTTAAAGGTAGCACAGGAATGGGCTTTAGAGAACCACCTGTAAGAGGTCTATAATGGAACACTATACAGCAATATCAAAACTATTTGACTACCCTGATGATAGTTATCTAAACAATATAGATAGAGCCTCAGAAGCTCTACTACCTAACTATCCATCAGCATCTATAGAGTTAGAGGAGTTTAAAAAACGTCTACCAGCAGAGACCTATCAACTCCAAGAGCTATATACTAAATCATTTGAGGTTCAAGCGATAACCTCACTAGAGGTTGGTTATGTACTCTATGGTGATGATTACACTAGAGGTAAGATTTTAGCAAACTTAAGTGGTGAACATAAAGCTGTAGGTAACGATTGTGGTGGAGAGTTACCAGACCATTTAGCTAATATACTAAGACTTCTACCAAAAATAGAAGATAGAGAGCTTTTAGATGACTTAGTAAAACTAATGATAGCTCCTGCTGTAGAGAATATGATGAAAGAGTATAGCCCATCGAGTATGCAACAGAAAGATAAGCTATATAAAAAGCAGTACAAAACACTAATCGTACCAGATGTTCCATTGGGAATGTTTCTACATCTATTTAAAGCACTCTATATTGTATTAGATAGTGACTTTGAACTCATAAAAGAGAATAAACCATTTGAAGATACAAGCTTCTTTGGTTTTCTAAAGAGTGAATTAGAGGTAGAAGAGGGCAAAAAAAGTTCAAATAGTTGTAGTGCTACATTTAATCCATGTGGTATTCCTACAACAGGTTGTGGAATATAAAGGAAAAAAGGAAAGATATGAATTTATTACTATTTGGGGCATTACCCTACATGGCTCTAGCTCTATTTATAGCTGGAACAATTTATAGATACAAAACAGGATTTAAATACTCATCTCTATCATCACAACTACTAGAGACAGATAGATTATTTTCTGCATCTTTAGCGTTTCATATAGGGATTATTACAATCTTTTTAGGACACTTGATTGGATTTTTAGCTCCATCTCTATTTATACCAATAGGTGGTTCATCACTTGTAATTGTAGAGACAATAGGTGTAATGTTTGGGGTTTTAGCTCTTATTGGAATGGTACTTCTTTTCTATAGAAGAGTAACAAACGATAGAGTAAAAATGGTAACAAACAAGATGGATATAATCATAGAGATACTACTAATGGTACAGTTTATTATTGGTATACTTATTGCTATAGATATGCATTGGGGTTCACAATGGTATCTCTCAAACATGGTTCCATACCTACACTCAATCTTCTCATTTCAGCCTGATATTTCAGGAATATCTGTAATGAAACCACTAGCACAGGTTCATGTGGTTATTGCATTTTTGATTATCGGTTTAGTTCCATTTACAAGATTAGTACACTTCTTAGTTGCACCATTCCACTATATCTTAAGACCATTCCAAGTGGTAAGATGGTATTGGAATCCAAAAACAATTAATGATGCAAATAGACAGTGGCAAGATGTAAAAAGACCAAAAAATAACTAAATAGAAAAAATCAAAGGAGACCCATGAACACAACAGCAGAGATAGAAGAGATAGAGATAGGAGAGAACTCAGCCTCTCCATTCTCTCCACCAGATGCTTATTCAGCCTCAGATAAGGAAGAAGAGATACCTTACGAAGATATGCACCCTCTACTCCAAAAACTAATAGATGAACATAAAATCTATTCAGAAAAATTAGCAGAGTTTGAAGAGACTATACAGATAATAGAAAGTGGTACAGTAAACAGAGAGATAGATCAAAGACTAAGAGACTTCTTTGCCTACTTAGATGAAGAGATAATTCCACACAATAGAGATGAAGAGAAAGCTCTTTTTCCACAGATTAGTGAAAAGATGAACCAACAAGGTAAACACTCAAAAGGAGATGAGAACTTTAATGTAATAGATGTACTAGAAGATGAACATGTAAAAACAATTCAACTATCTGCTATTACTTTCAATATGTTCGCTCTATTTGCAAGAATACCTGATGAGAGAAGCCGTCTTATGATTTTAGATGTAGCCATAAATCAGGCTAGAGAACTTATTGAGCTTCTGAAACTGCATATCTATAGAGAAGATACTATTATATTCTCTTATGCACATAAAAACTTCTCATTTAAAGAGTTATCAGAGATTCAAAACTCATAAACTAAATTTCCCCCTCCAAGGGGATTAGGAAACAACAATGCTTATAAATACAACCCAACAAAACCCACAACAAAACAGCAACCTCATTCTACAAACTACTACCCCTAGACCCATAGCGTGGATAGTAACCCAAGATGAAAATAGTCTAATTAATATCGCTCCCTATAGTCTCTTTACTCCTCTCTCTTTTGAGTCACCGACTATTATTGTCTCCTTTAGAGCAAAAGAGGACAATTCAATTAAAGATACCTTACGCAATATCCGTCAAAACAGAAAATGTACTATCTGTATGGTACAAAGAGATGATGTAGAGAGAATGCACCAAACCTCACAAGAGTTACCTAGTAACCAGAGTGAAGCTAAAGAGTTTAATATAGATACGCATACTATATTAGAAGAGTATCCACCTATTATTAGCTCTTCACCTATTGCATATTTTTGTGAGTTTTTACAAGAGGTAGAGCTAGATGGAGATAGTACAGTGCCTTTGATATTGAGTATCAAAAAGGTATTTGTAGATGATACTCTTATTGAAAATAGAGAGGCTTTAATGATTGATTTTGATTCAGTAGGACATATTGTGGGAGATAGATATATGTAGGGGCAACCTCCGTGTTTGCCCCATATCTATCGTGCAAAAACATCTTTAATTTTCAGTAAATATTCTATTTTTAATTCTCATAAAAACATTTTACATTTTTCGTTACATTAAATAAGGGCAAACACGGAAGTTGCCCCTACTATTGTTACCTTATATCTCTATTAGTTCTCAAAGATAATATTTTTTATATAAAAAAAGATTTATTATTTAATTATAATATATTTTTAGATAAAATTTCAAATCTAATTTGTATTTTAAATAAAAAAACAAGAAAAAACATTAACTGTTTCTATTATACTATTTAACAAGGAATAAAAAATGAAGATAATTAGGCTATTAATCTCTAACTATTTCTCAAAAATGAAAGGAGGTAAAAGCGTATCAAATCCAGTAAACTTCTCTGAAATTTTTTGGTCATGGCTTGGAGCTTTTGTGGCTATTGGTGCTGTATCTTATACCTGTTATGATATTATTGACCATACAGATAAAATGATGCTTATAGGCTCTTTTGGTGCTTCTGCTGTACTTCTCTTTGCTGTAACAGATAGTCCATTGGCACAACCAAGAAATGTTTTGGGGGGGTTTATAATCTCTGCACTTATTGGAGTAACTGCCTATAAATTTTGTCCTTTTGATTTATGGTGTGCATCGGCTGTAGCTGTTTCAACATCTATAGCTGTAATGCAACTTACAAAGATGTTACACCCACCAGGAGGGGCAACAGCACTTATTGCTGTTATAGGTAGTGATGACATTCATAACCTTGGCTATAGTTATGCTATTGTACCTGTTGGATTGGGTGCTTTTATTCTTTTATCTGTTGCTTTAATTATCAATAATATTCCTAAAAAACGCTCCTACCCTAAATATTGGGTTTAATAGCAACAGCCCCATGATTATAATCTGGCTCTTTAGATATAGGGTCAAGCTTATCATCAGTTAAATAGTTTACCCCTCTATGTGAAATAGGTATAAAAACCGTTTTTCTATTTATATCTGAAATTACCACCTCTGCTTCAATACTCCCTCTTCTTGAAGATACCAACACCTTTTTACCATTTTTTAACCCCAACTCTTTAGCATCTTCTCTGTTTATCTCAATAAACTCTAACTTTTTATGTTTAAGTAGGCTTTTGACTTGTGCTGTTTTGCTTCCACTGTGCCATTGGTCTCTAATGCGTCCTGTAATGAGTGTAAAAGGGTACTCTTTTGCGGTCTGTTCAGATAGATTTTTGTTCTCTACAAAAAATAGATTTGCCTTTTGGTTGTGGGTAAAGAATTTATTATTTTGATATAGATTCTCTCCCCAAACAAACGGTCTATTTCTCATTATCTCATAATCGGCTTCAAATATATTGAGGTGTTGTTTCTCGCTGAGTCTTGTCATCTCTTGATACTCCTCAAATACCTCTTGAGTAGTTCTAAAACTAAATGCCTCTTTGTAGCCTAACTTCTCTCCAAGTTTAGCAAAGACTCTCCAATCTTGTAAAATACCTTTTCCATCTTCAAACGCTTCTACTCTAGTTAGGGTTCTGTCCATATTGGTCTGTGTTCCCTCTTTTTGTCCAAAGGGAAGAGCAGGAAGTTGTATATGGCTAAATTTGGAGGTTTCACTATCTCTATAGGCTGTTATCTCAACAACTAGAGGGATATTTTTAAAAGCTTTCTCTACAAAGTTTCTATTAGGAAGATGGTAGACAGGGTCAACATGACAGACTATTAAGACATCAAGTTCACCTCTTGAAGCAGACTCTATCATCTCAAAGGCTGTTAGACCATTTTCTGTTGGAAGGTTGGTACTGTTCCAAAATTTGGCTACCTTTTGACAGTTCTCTTCTGAATAGTCAAGATGGACTGCTAGAGTGGTACTTAAGCCTCCAACCTCTCTACCTCCCATTGCATTTGGTTGTCCTGTAAGAGAGAATGGGCCACTACCTTTTCTGTTTATCTGCCCTGTTAAGATGTGAAGATTGTTAATGGCTAAGTTCTTATCGACCCCTTGAACAGACTGATTAATACCCATTGTCCAAGCTGTTATAATATTTTTACTATTGACAAAAAGTCTATAGAACTCTTCAAAGAGACTACTCTCTACTTGACAACTCTGTAGTAGTTGTTTCTCATCTAACTTTAGTAGTGACTCTCTATAGCTCTCAAAATTATTGCTATGGTTGGCAATAAACTCATTGTCTATCTTGTTATCTTTTATAAGTCGTATTGCTAAAAGGTTAAGTAAATCTATATCGCTACCAACTTTTAGAGGTATATAAATGTCAGCTATATTGGCACTCATAGTAAATCGTGGGTCTATGACAACCACTTTCATACCTCTCTTTTGAGCCTTTTTAATTTTGTTAAAGAGAACCACATGAGCCTCGGCAGGGTTTGCTCCAATAACTATTAAAAGATTACAATGCACTATATCCTCTATGCGAACAGGTACATAGTCAAGCCCAAAAGATTTTTTGTACCCAACCACAGCACTCGACATACAAGTTCGTGAGTTAGTATCACAATTAGGTGTTCCTACAAAACCTTTAGCAAGTTTGTTAGCTACATAGTAGTCCTCATTTAGCATCTGTCCAGAGAGATAAAAACCAACACGCTTTGGGTCGCTCTCTTTTATCTTTGATGCAACAAACTCTAAAGCCTCATCGTAGCTTGTTGGTGAAAACTCATCAGATATACTCTCTCTCTTTTGTGGAAGTAAAGCTCTGTTACTATAGATAGTTTTTGTCTGTGACATACCTTTTGCACAGCTACCTCCATGGTTGGTAGGATAACTCTTTATAGCCTTTAGCTTCATCTCCTCTACTTCAAATTTACACCCTACCCCACAGTAGCTACAAGCTACCTTTTTTTTTTAGATATATTATTGAGTAAGCTATTTAACTCTGAAAATACAGAAGCTCTAGTTTTTTTGTTGTTATCTGTCATCATATAGATAACTTCACTTAGCTCTTTTGGCACATTTGGATTGAGTTTAGAGACCTCATCTCTTTTTATCTTTCTTGCGACATTTCGTACTATCTCAAAGTCGTCATCTACTCCTGCATATCGCTTCTCATTGGTAAGTAGTTTAAAGAGTTTTAACCCAAAATCAAATACCTCAAGGCTCTCTTTTCTGTATGTCTTAGGGCTTTGAGATAGCTCTAACTTGACATCTAACCCTAACTCTATATTTAAAATATAGTTGATTTTAGTATAAAAGCCAATAGCATAAAAGGTGTAGTTTTCAGATAAATATCTCTCCTCAAACTCCTCAAATGTCTCGCCCTTTTTCCTAAAAGTTTTATAGGCTTCAAGTAGATATTGAACATGATATTTTGCTTCTGTTATAGGTAATGCTCTATGTAAAATCCTACCCTCTCTAGCCTCTCTTGTAATTTTACCACCAAGAAAGAGATGAACCCCATCAACACGATTACCCTCTGCATCTTTGGCTTTACACCCCTCAAAACCAATATCACCAATGCCATGAACACCACAACCTTTAGGACAAGCCGACCAGTTCATTCGTACCATACCACTCTCTATTTGCACAGCAGAGTTGAGGTATTTTGCCATATTTATAGCATCTGATTTATTTGGAATGACTGCAAAACTACAAGTTTTTGTTCCTGCACAAGCTATCATATCATTAAAATAGATATTGTCAAACTGTGCATACTTTTTGACAATATCACTCTCTTCAAAATCACCTAAGCTAGTTGGATTTAGACCAACAGCATATATATTTTGGTCGTAGGTTAGTCTTAAATCTCCAGATGAGAATCTTTTGGCACTCTTAGCCAACTCTATCATATCTGAACCAGAAAAAATCCCTGATGGAACAATAAGTTTATAGGCATACTTCCCATCTCTTTGTAGTACTCTGTTTGAACCCAAAGCTGTACTTTGAGACTGTACCATTGTCTGCCCTGCTGAATTAAACTCCAATCCAGCTTGTTTTTTAATCGCCTCTACAAGATTCTCTACTCCTACATCTTTTATTAGAAAATGGAGACGGTTTTTATTACGATTGTCTCTATAGCCATAGATTTTAAAGACCTCTAAAAGAGCCATAAAAAATTGAGGAGCTTCATCTGCTGTTACAAAAACATCTGCATCTATAGCTTGAACACCAACTTTTGCACCAAGATAGACATTAAAACCAAAAACACCATTTTTATTTGCCAAAACAAAACAGCAGTCATGCCCAAAGATATTACAAGAGTTAGAGAGTGAGCCCAAAATTCCTGTATTGAACTTACGAGGCAATACAGAAATCCACTCTGGGTTTTCAATAGTTAGAGCTTGAAACTTATCTACAATAGGTTTAGTGTGAATAATACTATCATAAGCTAAACCATCTAAAGGGTCTGCAACTATATTTCTAGGATTATCAACACCTGTTTGAAAGGTAGAAAGCCCTGCTTCTCTAAGTTTTTTAAGAACTTTAGCTATATTTTCTATCTTAATATAACGCAACACTATCTGCATTCGTGTAGTAATGTCAATATAGTCTTCCCCATACTCCCTAGCCACTTCACCAATACAGATAGCCTGTTCATTGGTAAGTTGCCCCACAGGCACACGAACACGAAGCATAAAATGCTCACCCTTGTCAAAGAGACCAAAACATTTTAAAAAGTAAGTAGAGTCCTCTTTTGCTAACCCCTCATACCCAGCAGAGGCAATCTCCTCTAATCTCTCATATACCTCCATAGGATTTTTTAAAGATTTGGTTTTTTCTACTTTGTTCTCTTTTTTACTTCTTGTTTCTTTGGCTTTTTCTAAAATTGTCATTGTTTAACTCTCTCTATAAGATATAATAGAAATTATAGTTAAAAATTAGACAATTTTTTAGTTATAATTGTCTAATTTTTAATCAATAAGTATTATCTTTTAAATCCTCTCCTAGCCAAAGAGTCAACCTCTTTTAACAGAGTAGGAAACCTATACTTTCCATCCATAGAGCCAATAGCTTTTTTTGCCTCCTCTAACTCCATATCTTTAGAGGTAATATATAAAGGCTTCTCTCTCTTACCTCTTAAGAGTTCACACTCTTTTGGAGTGTTGCCAAACTTTGCCTTTGCTACACCTATAATAAGCACTTTTTTCTCTAAAGCCTCATAGAGATATAGACCTAAACCCTTATGTGTCGGTTCATCTAACCACACATAGCCATCTACTACAATGCACTCTATGTCATCTAAATCTTTTAAAGCTTCAAGCAAACAAGGCAACTCACGTTTATAGAATTCACCTGAGACATAGGGCTGAATCTGCTCTATAAAGTGCTGTTTAGCATAGAGTGCTTTTTCATCTTTCCAATTTTTAATGCCTAAACAGGCTACTACTGCATTTTTGTTGCCGTTGTATTGTACGTCTAGTAGGTATTTCATCTTAATATCTCTTTGTAAAATTTTACAGTTTAAAGTGATAACCTTAACCGATACCCAACCCCTCTAATATTCTCAATATTTGGGAAATACTTCTTAAGAGATGCAACATAGACCCTAACAGAGCCTAAACTAATCTCTTCATTATTGCTCCAAAGCTTATCTTCTATACTCTGCATAGTTACAACCTCTCCTTTAGCTTTTAAAAGCAACATTAAAAGCTCAAAGGCTTTAATACCAATTTTTATTACCTTCCCATTATGTTGTAACTCCTTTGCTTTAGTATCTATAATATACCCACCAAACTCTATCTTCTCCTCTCTTAGTTGTCGTCTAAGCAAAGCACGAATACGTAATAGAAGTTCATCTATGTCTATTGGTTTTTTCATGTAGTCATCTGCTCCTACATTAAACCCCTCTGTTAAAGATACCTTATCATTACGAGAGGTTAAAAAGATAGCTGGAGTTTTGTCTCCTGCATTGCGAAGTTGTTTTAATAGGCTAAAACCACTCTCATATGGTAGATTTACATCAAAGAGATATAGGTCAAACTTTGACTCATAGGTCAACTCCATAGCAGAGTATGGGTCAAGTACACTATGTACCTCAAAGCCCTCCTCTTCTAGGAAGTCCTCTATGGTTTCATTAAAAAGTTTGTCATCTTCTAGTAGTAGGATTTTTTGCATATTATGGGGTCTTTATTTTATATTTTTTTAGGGTGTTTTCCCTGAAAACACCGTTAAATTTAATTTGAATTTATCGGCATCATAAATATAGGCAGACACGGAGGTCGCCCCTACATCATGTCTGCTCATATTGGCATACTAAAATATCTACATAAACATTCCACCATTTACTTTTAGTGTCTCACCTGTAATGTAAGAGGAGTGGTCACTTAAAAGAAAAGCTGTAGCCTCTGCTACTTCGCTAGGCTCTCCAAAACGCCCCATAGGAATTTTTGATACAAAGGCATCTTTTACCTCATCTTTAAGTACATCTGTCATCTCTGTTGCAATAAACCCTGGGGTAATGCTGTTGTAGCGAATGCCACTTGAAGCTGATTCTATAGCAAATGATTTTGTCATAGCAATAGTCCCACCCTTTGAAGCTGAATAGTTTGTCTGTCCTGCATTTCCTGTCTCACCTACAATAGAGGCTATGTTAACTACTGAACCAAAACGCTTTTTACGCATAACCTTTAGAGCCTCTCTACACCCTATAAATGTTGACTTTAAGTTAGCTTCAATTACAGCCATAAACTGCTCACTCTTCATACGCATTGCTAAACCATCTTTGGTTATTCCTGCATTATTTACTAAGTAAGATAGCTCTCCATCTGTAGAGATAATCTGCTTAATAGCATCAACAAATGCACTCTCATCGCTTACATCAAAACCAATTACTTCTGCCTTGCCACCTGCATTTACAATCTCCTCTTGTACTGCTTTAGCTTCTGCTTCACCACTTCGGTAGTTAATCCACACTTTTAGTCCATATCCTGCTAAAGTTTTTGCTATTTGAGCACCTATACCTCTACTTGAACCTGTAACAAGTACATTTTTACCTGTAAATTTCATACTTTACCTTTTTAAAATTTTGGTTAATTGTAGTGAAATGCTTGTTAAATTGTTATGAAAATAGAAATAGAGAAAAAGAAAATTGGAAATAAGTATTTTTACTTATCTCCTTATTTATTTGGAAAAAACGCCTCTTTTACTTTGTCAAAGACATCATAATCATCATCTTCAAGATTTGATTTTGTAATTATGTGATTTAACTGTTTAAGCACTGACATCTTAGTATAGGTCTCATTGTGTAGAGCATTTGCTATTATAGAGATTTGGGTGTCTATATTATAGTCTTTTTGCATTACCTCATCAAGGAGTCTATCTGACTCCTCCCTTGTCATATCAAAATCTTGTTTCATATAACGACAAAAGAGAGGACGCTCAGCATCTAAATCTTTATTATCCATCTTAATGACATAACAAAATAGAGCTGCTACTGACTCTTTAATCATCTTATCCATTATAAACCTCCCTTTATTAAGATTATATGTTTCTAAATAATAGCAAAATAAACATAATTTAAAATAAAATTGTTTATTAATATTTGAAATAGTGCTTTATTTAATCACACTTTATAATAAACTCTTATCCATCTCCTTAGGAACTTCTAGTCCCATAATCTCTAGTACAGTAGGGGCAATATTGTTTAATCCTCCACCATCTTTTAGCTTTTTGACACCATCTGCTAAAACATAACACCAAACTTCACCTACAGTATGATTTGTTAATACATTTCCATTTGCATCTTTCATCTCTTCACAATTTCCATGGTCAGAGGTTAATACAATGGCATAGTTTTTCTCTTTTGCTTTTTCTATAATTTTACCAATCTCTCTGTCTACAGCATTAACAGCCTTACAGGCAGCCTCATAATTTCCTGTATGTCCTACCATATCACCATTTGCAAAGTTTACAACTATAAGGTCATACTCTTCATCCATACCATTACGAACGGCCTCTCCAACATCTGGAGCTGACATCTCAGGTTTCATATCATAAGTCTTTACATCAGGACTAGGAATAAGCACTCGACTCTCACCAATCATAGGCTCTTCTTGCCCACCATTTAAGAAGAAAGTTACATGAGCATACTTCTCTGTCTCTGCTGTATGAAGTTGAGTTAACTTAGCATCAGATACTACTTGAGCCAATGTATTTTTAGGAACATCTTTAGAGAACATTACAGGGTAAGGAAAAGAGGCATCATATTGAGTTAAAGTTACAATTTTTAAAGACAAATAGTCTCGCTCAAAGCCATTAAACTCCTTATCACCCAAAGCAGTTGTAATCTCTCTAGCTCTATCGGAACGGAAGTTTGCCATAACTACAGCATCTCCTTCTTGCATTCCCTCATAACTACTTAATGCAACTGGCTCTATAAACTCATCAAAAATCTTAGACTCATAACTTTTTGTTACATACTCTATAGCTGAAAGTTCAGTTTTTGGCTCTGCTTTAACAATAGCATTGTAACCCTTCTCTACTCTCTCCCAACGGTTGTCTCTGTCCATTGTATAGAAACGACCTCCAATAGTAGCTATTTGAATAGACTCTGAACAGATAGCTTCTATCTGCTCTATATAGGTTCTTGCAGAGTCAGGAGTGACATCACGTCCATCGGTAATAAGGTGTAAAAAGACCTTTTTACCTCTATTCTGAGCCAATTTTGCTAAACCTATAATATGCTCAATATGAGAATGAACTCCACCATCACTTAAAAGCCCAATAATATGTACTCTATTACTATTCTCTAAAGTTCCATTAAGTGCCTCATTATTTTCAATGCTACCATCTTCAATAGCTAAAGAAACTTTTACCAAATCTTGGTATAAAATTCGCCCTGACCCAATAGTCATATGACCAACTTCCGAGTTTCCCATCTGCCCCTCTGGTAGTCCTACGCTTAAACCATGTGTAGAGATAAGTGTTTTTGGTACTTCTTTCATCAATTTGTCATAAGTTGGTTTTGTTGCATCTTTAAATGCGTTACAACTACTATCAGGTTTACACCCTATTCCATCGGTAATAATTAAAATAGTTTTTTGAATCTCCATTAAAACGAACCCTACTTTTATAAAATTTTAAGTAAAATATCACTACTTTACTTACAATCAGGATACTATTTAATATGTTATATGCTTTTTATGAATATTTCGACATCAATCTGTTTCAATACATCTCTGTTCGTGCTGGGTTTGGCTTTTTTATTGCTTTTTTATTGAGCCTTATACTTCTACCAAAATATATGGTATGGGCTATCTCTAAAAAAACACATCAACCAATTAATAAGTACGTTCCAAACCATGCTAACAAAGCAAATACCCCTACTATGGGAGGAGCTGTCTTTGTAATTGCTACTGTTATTTCGATACTTCTTACTTCAAACTTAGAAAATCATTATGTGGTAGCAGGGCTTATAACTCTTATTGGTTTTGCACTTATTGGATTTCAAGACGATTTAGGAAAAGTTTTAAAAGCTGACAACTTAGCAGGACTCTCTGCAAAAGGAAAACTTCTTCTTCAAGGAGTTATTGGGGCTATTGTTGTTATGTATCTAGTTATTGTAGCTGATTTTCCAACAACTATATATATACCTTTTTTAAAAGAGCCTCTCTTTGATGGTGGAATCTACTTTGCCATTCCTTTTTGGGTCTTTGTCTTTCTTTCAATGACCAATGCTGTAAACTTAACCGATGGACTTGATGGACTAGCTACAGTTCCATCTATTATATCTTTAGCTACTTTAGGGGTAATTGTCTACTTAGTTGGTCATGCTATCTTCTCTGGATACCTTTTACTTCCAAATATTAAAGGTGTAGGAGAGGTAGCTATTTTAGCAGCTTCTCTCTCTGGTGCTTTACTTGGTTTTTTATGGTTCAACTGCTACCCTGCTGAAATATTTATGGGAGATACAGGCTCTCTTGCTGTTGGAGGAGTCATCTCATATATGGCTATTTTAGGAAAGAGTGAAGTTTTACTTATACTTATTGGACTTATATTTATTATAGAGACTCTATCAGTTATTTTACAAGTTGGAAGCTATAAGTTACGAAACAAACGAGTCTTTCTTATGGCACCTATTCACCACCACTTCGAGATGAAAAAGTGGGCTGAAAATAAGATTATTATACGTTTTTGGATGATTGCTTTTCTCTCTAACCTTGCAGCACTTATTACACTTAAAATTCGATAGAGAGCAAAGAGATGAATAAACCTACACTTTTTGGATATGGTCTAACAACAAAAGCGATTGCTAAAAAACTTGGTGGAGAGTGTACTTTTTATGATGATAAAGCTAAAGAGCCTTACATAGATGAAGAGTCAAACCAAATCTTCCCCTCACACCTCTTTGACCCAGAGAGTAGCAAACTAGAGGTTACAACACCTAGTGTGCCACCTCATCACCCACTTATAAAATCGGCAAAAAATCTTTTAAGTGAATATGACTATTTTGCAAAAGAGATGCCCTTTAGCATTTGGATTTCAGGAACAAATGGTAAAACAACCACTACTCAGATGCTTCAACATCTACTCAAAAAGAGAGGCTCTGTTGCAGGAGGGAATATTGGAACTCCTTTAGCCCAGCTTGACCCCAAAGCACCTATTTGGATTTTAGAGTCAAGCTCTTTTACTCTACACCACACAAACATAGCCTCACCAAATATCTACATTTTACTTCCTATTACCCCTGACCACATAGATTGGCATAGAACAGCAGAAAATTATGAAGCAGACAAACTAAAACCTCTACGTACTATGAAAGAGGGTGAACTAGCACTAGTACCAAAAGGACTTAATCTGCCTGAGACTTCTGCTTATGTGGTAGAGTATGACTCAACAGAGTTTTTAGAGGAGTACTTCTCCATAGATAGCTTAAAACTTCGTTTTAGAGGAGCATTCTTAGAAGATGCTCTATTAGCACTAGCAGTTACTAAAGTTCTCTTTGATGAGATAGACTATGAGGCTATCAATGCCTTTACCTTAGATAATCACCGTCAAGAGGAGATGTTAGATAGCCTTGGAAGATTGTGGGTAAATGACTCAAAAGCTACTAACTTAGATGCCTCCATTCAAGCTGTCAAAACCTATGACGATAGATTTATTCACCTTATTTTAGGAGGAGATGACAAAGGAGCAGACCTAACACCTCTCTTTGAGCTAATAGCAACCAAAAAACTACACCTCTATACTATTGGAGCAAATAGTGAAAAACTAGCCAAATTAGCCACAGAGCATGGTGTTGAGTTTACTGCTTGTAAAACATTAGAAAATGCTGTTGGTACTATCTCTCAAAAGCTCACTAAAGATGAAGTTGCCCTACTCTCTCCAGCAGCTGCTAGTTTTGACCAATTTAACTCATATAAACATAGAGGAGAAGAGTTTTTCAAATTTGTGAAGAATATCAAGTGATTTAAGTTTTTATTAAGTTTAAGTGGCTATAATTTCAGCCACTTCAAACATGAAGTTCTCCTTTTATAGTGTGGCTCCATAGCTCAGTCGGTAGAGCAAAGGATTGAAAATCCTTGTGTCGGCGGTTCGATTCCGTCTGGCGCCACCATTTATTGAAATCTCCCTTTAATTTTTGTAAATATTAAAATGAATATAATGTAGGGGCAACCTCTGTATTTGCCCCATATTGTCGTGTCAAAATATCTACAGTTTCCAATAAATATTCTGTTTTAATTTCTATAAAAATATTTTGAATTTTTCACCATATTGAACATGGGGCGAACACGGAGGTTGCCCCTACATTAGAATCAGGGTATTTATAACCTGAGTTCGACGGAATACCATATCCACAATTTTACGAGGTTTTTCTCGAAGAGAGTGCAAAGCACTGCATAGGCAATGATAGATTTTTGCAGGACTAACTAGTTAATTGTCCTACAAATTTGATTTTGAAAATCTTACCTATTTTTAGGCTTTTGTGGATATTATGCTATTCCGTCGAACTCAGGTTTGTAGGTTTGCTTTTTTCTCTTTCATAAAATATATATAACTTAATACAGAACCAACTATAATAATTAAAAGAAAAAAGAGTAAATAAAAATTTATTGGATAGATTAGAAAGAAAGATATGAACTAAAATTATATTATTACAAAGGAGGGAGGGGGAGGTTTATTAGTTCATACAAATGAAGACTTATAAAAGGAGTTAAATAAGTTTCATATCTTTCATAACTGAATTATACAAAGAATAGATAAACCAATAGACAATAAAAGGTCAATGAATAGTTAATGAAAAAATATTTTCAATTAATTTATAATGAAAAAGAACTTTAAAAAAAATTATGTAGCAAACCTCTCGTCAAAGTTAGTTTACAAAGCTTATTTCTCCATCTATTATTAGAACTGTTTATCAACAAAAGAGAACATCTACTATTTCACTTAGAATTATAAAATAGAAAAGTTAGTAAAAAGTCAAAAAATTATCTTACTCAGTTTTTTCAAGGAATTATCAAAACAATAAATTAATAAATAAATTCATTTATTAATATTTATAAATGAATTTAAATATTTATAAATGAATTTAAATAATTTTAAATTCATTTTTAACTATAATACTTCATTATTTTATAAAAAAGGAAAAATTATAATGAATGCAAATATAGTTCTTAACAAATATAAAATTCAAAAAAATATTAAAACACATAAATTAATTTTTAATGTAAATGAATTTAAAAAAGTAATACACCGATTGTTTGATTTTTCGTTTTCATTAATAGCTATTTTAATATTTATGCCAATTATGTTAATAATTGCCATTCTTATTAAAATTAATTCTCCAGAAGGTCCAATTTTATTTAAACAAAAAAGAGTAGGTTTAGACGGAAAACTATTTACTGTTTATAAGTTTAGAACGATGATTGTAGATGCAGAAAAACGATTAGAGGAAATGTTATCTAAAGACGCTACTATGAGAGAAAACTATTATAAATTTCGAAAATTAAAAAATGATCCACGTATTATTCCCAATATAGGTAATTTTTTAAGAAAAAGCTCTTTAGATGAATTACCACAATTTTTTAATGTTCTTTTCGGAGACATGTCAATTGTTGGACCACGCCCATATATAAAGAATGAATTCAATATATATCCTACAAAATTACAACTTAAAATTATAACAGCTGTTAAACCAGGAATTACTGGTTATTGGCAAGTAATTCCTTCACGTAGTGATACAACTTTTCAAAATCGTGTTACAACAGATATTGAGTATATTGAGAAGAAGAATTTTCTTTTAGATTTAAAAATTATTATTAAAACTATTTCAGTTATGTTATTAAGAAAAGGAGCTTAAACTTCCTTTCCTAAAGTTTTATATATAAGCTTTCTTGTTATTTCTAAATTTCTGTTTTAAAAACTGCTTAAAAAATAAAAAAATAAAAAGGTTATTGGTATAAAAATATCTTTTCCATAATCTTTTAGGATCTTGTATTAGTCTGTATAGCCATTCTAAAGAGTTTTCTTGCATCCATTTAGGAGCTCTACTTTTAACTCCTGCATATACTTCTAATGCACCACCAAGTCCTATCATACAAGAGTTTATTTTACCTTTATGCTCTGCCATCCACTTTTCTTGTTTTGGACAACCAAGTCCTACAAACACAAAATTTGGATTATAATTATTGATCATTTTTACAATATTATTTTTTTCATTATCAGTTAATTTTCTAAATGGAGGAGAATAACTTTTTATCTTTAATTTTGGAAATTCTTTTTTTGCTTTATTTATGAAGATACTTAAAGTTTTATCTGTTAATCCATATACAAAAATAGATAAATTATTCTTTTGAGCTTCTCTCATAATATCAGAAGTTAAATCCATTCCTGCTACTCTATCTTGTTCTATTCCATATATATACTTAATTGCTTTTGCAAGAGGCATACCATCAGGTGTTGTTATATTTGCATTATTTACAATCTTTTCAATATTTTTATCATTATATGCTTCTATAGTCATATGAACATTAGCTATACAAACATAGCTTGACTTTTTATTCTTTGCAAGATTTAGAATTTCTGCTACAAATTGTTCATATTTTTCTATATTAATCAATAATTTAATTATTTTCTTTTTTTTCATCACTTATCACTTCTTTATAAATATTTATTAAAAACTCATAATTTTTCTTTACAGAATATTTCTGTTCATAAAAATTTCTAGCTTCTAAACATAATTGTTTATGAATATTACTATTAGAAGCTAACATATCTATTTTAGTACTTAAACTATTTAAATTATTAGCTTTATAAATAAGACCATTTATATAATCTTTAACAATTTCATTTGGACCTCCAATATTAGGTGCAATAACAGGTGTTCCTGTTGAAAAACTCTCTAAAATAGTCATAGGCATACCTTCATACCAAATTGAAGTAAAAATTAAAGCTTTAGCTTTTTTTAACTTATCAATAATAAACTTTTTATTTTGAAACCCTAAGTATTTAATGTTGGTATTTTTTTTAACAGATTCTTTTACTATTGTCTCTAACGGACCACCACCAATAATAAGTAGTTTTTTATTACTATTTTCAAAACTTCTCAAAAGTAGTTCTATACCTTTTTCTATTGATAATCTGCCAATAAAGAGAAAATACTCCTCTTTATCATAATCAAATCCATTATCTTCTACAAAATTAGGTTTTACAATAATTTGATTTTTATCTAAATTTAAGGAAGAGTTTAAAATTTTATCTTTTGCAAAGTTTGTTAATGCAATATATTTATCTACTCTATTATTCCAAGTTTTTCTTTTTTTATGAATATAACTCATAAATGCTAAAGCAAAAGTTTGAACTTTTGATTCTCGATAACATCCATTTAATACTCCATTAATAGCAAATGATTTATTAATACATTTTTCACAAATTTTATTATTATGAAAAAGTAGAGCATTAGGACAAATAAGTCTATAGTTATGTAGAGTCATAACTATAGGAATATTGAATTGATTAGCACTATAAAATATGGAAGGAGAAGCTACAGGAAAAAAGTTATGCACATGTATAATATCAGGATTAAATTCTTCTATTTTTTCTTTTACTATTTTAGCACTATTTTTATTGTAGATAGAGTTGAACCCTACTTTTAATTTATCGAGTGGTGATTTAATATCATTATTATTAAATAGTAATTTTTCTACTATATTTTTTTCATTAAGTAGTTTATATTCATTTTCAAATACACTATCTTCTCCTCCTTTTTGTTGATAGGTATTATGAATTAATAGGATCTTCATCTCTATTTTCCTTTGTTAAAAGTTTTAAATAAACTTTTTTTATCTGATTTCCTAGATTATCCCAAGTATATTCAGTTTTAATTCTCTCTTGAGCATTCTTTGATAATTGATTAAATAGTTCTAAATCATTAGAAAGGCTAAGTAATCCTTTTCCAATATCTTCAACTACCTGCTTTGGTTCTAACATATCAATTAGTAATCCACAATTTTTTGTAACCATATCTTTAGGTCCACTTGTGTTAAGAGATATTACTGGTACTCCATATGACATAGCCTCCATAATAGACCAACTACCACCCTCTCTAAAAGATGGATGAAGTAATATATCAGCTTGTTGTAGCTCTTGTTTAACTTCATCATGCTTAACAAATCCTTTAAAAAAAACATTCTTTTGTAGATTATTCTTTTTTGTGTAAGCTTTTAATTTTTTTTCTTCAGGTCCATTACCTAAAAATACTATTTTCCCTTCTCCTCCATATTTTAAAAACTCATGAAAACCTTTTAGTGCATAAATATACCCTTTTCCATGAATCATTCTACCAATACAAACAGCATGAATAAAACTTGTTTTTTCTTTTATTGGAGAATCAATAATATTTGAGTTGGCAGTTTCTGGAATAATAAATCTATTTTTACAACCATTTTTAGGAAAGTGTTTTTCAACACTAAATGTTCTAAAGATTATTGCTTTGGCTTTTTTTCTAGTTAAAAAGGATAATGGTGATATATTACTTCCTTTATGAAGAATATAATATATTAGCTCTTCTATATTAGCTTTTAAACTCATATCTTTTAAAAAAGGGTAAGGAATCAAATCTCCTCCACCAATGGGTCCCCAAATAAAAGGTAACTTTATTAAAAAGGCAGGTGGAACAATTTTAGTCATTCCAAATGTCAAGTGATGACATACATCAAAACTATTTATATGTTTTCTTGTTAATTTATTAATATTTAAATATGCACCCCATTGCCATAATGTATAGTAAATTTGCAGTCCAAAAGGTATTCTTTTTTTCAAAATCATAAAAAAGTTTGGTAAATCATAATATATATAGTTTATATCTTTTCCACATATCTTCTCAATTACATTTCGATTATTTTCTCTAGTTAGTACTGTTACATTCATAAATTTTGAAATCTCTTGAGTAAAATTCCAACCTACACCAGGTTCAGATGGTTCATTTGGTTCATAAGCATAAGCAACTATCAATACATTTTTTTTCATTAAATTTTCCCTTTAACTCTATCTCTTTTTAATAAAATAGAATTAATTTTATGGCAATAGATGTCTAATAATTGTTCTATATCAATCTCTTGCATATTAATCTCTTGAATTGATTCTCTACGCAAAGGAAGCCAATGGCTAATAATTGCTCTTTTATTATTAAATTTATCTGTATTGTTTATTACTATAGTACTACCAATCAATCCTTTAAAATTAAATAGTAGTGATTCAGATTTATTAACTTTTATAAATCTAAAAAGAATACTAAGCCTTTCTTTTAATAATTTTATAAACATATTTAAATCATCTTCAGATAAATTAGGAAGATATATTATCATTCCACATGGGAAAAAAATACGATTTATTTTTCGTAGAGTTTCCCAATATAATTTATTTATAATCTTTGTACTTCTTTTAAATTTATTGTTTTGTCTTTCTACTAAAAAATCTATCTCGGAACTACTCAATAAAAAGTTCTCATTTTTAAAGTGTTTTGCTAGTAGTTGACTACCTTTAGTAGTAAATTGATTTTCCATAATATTTTCTATTTTTTTATAGTCAGATGAACGATAATGAGAAAGTAAATATTTTTTATCTTCAATAATTGGTATTTTTTTTACTACTCTTTTAACAAATTTATAACTAAAAGCAACTTCACTATTTGGTATTGGAATAAAATTGTTATAATAATCACAATTATCTGTTAAAAGAGAAGTTGAAAATCTATGTATTCCAATACCTGCATTGTCTATTAAAAAATCTAATGCTAAATATGTGTTATCATTATTATTTTTTAATACATAATATATTGATTTTTCTACATCATACCAAAGTTTTTGCAATATTGTCCATTCTGTAGCTTTTGCTATATCTATAATTAAAGTTTCAAGTTCATCTAAATTATTTGAACTAAAAGCCATATCTACATCTGAAGTAGAAAAAAATGGCAATGATTCGTATGAGTGCAAAACACACCATTGCCCCTTATAATTACTATTCATCTTTTCAAAAAATGGTTTTAGATAAGATTCATGTCTATTGTTCATATTTTCTCCAATATTTTAATAATATTTTCTTCAAACCCAAAAGGTCTATTTTCTTCTATATTTATCATTATTTCTTTTATTAAAAACAACTCAAATAACTCTTTAAACTCCAATATATTTATATTGTTCTTAACAAAATCATATAGCTCTTTATCTTTTTTAAATTTTAAAAGTTTTCCTATTTGATAATAATATTTTATAATATCAAAATACTCCAATCCATCTTCTACAAAATACTCAAAATCAAAAGGTATATATTTGTTATTTACTTTAATTATATTCCATGGTGTAAAATCACCATGTTCATATACTTTCATATACTCTAATGTAGATTTTGAAACTATCTTGTCTAGCTTTACAATATATGCTTCCATATTATATTTAAGTAGTATTTTTTTTAACTCAACTACACGAGGATGAAAAGAGAGTCTATAACTCTCATCTCCTTGAAATTTTCTAAGAATATTGTTAATATCTTTTTTAGATACAATATCTATAGTTCCATTTAACTCTTTTAAAAGTAAAAAAGGTTTTCCATCATACTCTTGACTTAAAATATATGGTTCTATAATTTTTTTTGAAATTATTATATTAAATGCTTTTATCTCATTTTTAGTATGTTTTACTCCAATATTATTTAAAGGATATTTTAAATATCCAATTATCTTTGCATCTATTGATTGTAGTTGCATTACTACTTTATCATTAACCGTAGAGAAATATATAGAAACTACTAAAGATTCTTTAAGTAATTTTTCTAAATTGTTCACAAAATCAGACTTTACCTTTTTTTGAGCAGATATTTGAGTTAAAAAATTCATATTTATAGTAATAAATTTAATTATATTTTTTAAAACTTGTGCTTTTCTTGAAAAAGGATTATATAGTTTAAATGAATTTTTTGATAAAGTACTATTATCTATAGCCAATGCTACTTTAGGATTCATTTTTGTTGGTAAAAATATATAACTATTTGAAGAAAAAAACTTAGTATTTTTCATCTATTTTATTCCTATCATAACTTGATTTTTTTAATAATCTGTTTTAAGTTTTCATATTGTCCATTTCCTAAAAATTTTTTAATCATATTTAAAAATGAATATCTAAATCCATATATTTTTATATATAAATTATTATTTAAGACTCTATCAAAATTCATATACTCTTTAACAGTATTTCTTTTTAATACAGTTTCATTAGGAGAATTAAAACCAAAATCTGAAGTAAGAATAGTTTCATAACCAATCTGTTTAGCAATAGTGACAACTTTATTATTATAAAAACCACCTGGTACAGATATAGAAGTTATTGCTTCTCCAAGAATATCTTCTAATATTTTTTTTGACTCATTAAGTTCTTGATATATCATATCTTCTGTAATTAATGAAAGCTTTGCATGAGTATGAGTATGTGAACCAATTTTCATACCACTTTTATGCATTTCAATAATTTCTTCTTTAGATAAATAACCTTCAGAATCAATTCTACTTGTTATTATGTAAAAAGAAGCTCTAAGATTATATTTCTTTAAAATCTTAAATGCTATTGTATAATCACTTTTAGCTCCATCATCAAATGTTATAGAATAATATTTAGTATCTATCTTACATTTTTTATTATCTTCTGCTATTACAACATTTTTATCTGTCAAAATTTTCATCTGTTTTTCAAAATTACTAATACTTAAATAGTGTGGGTTACTTTCTTTTTTGTTATCAAAATTTATTTTATGATACATCAATATATTTAACATGGTTTACGTCCTTTATTTATCTTTTTTATTATTAAAATAATCTCTTCTACTATCTCTTGTGGTGTACGGTTTACATCTATATTAAAGTACCTTTGCCCATCAGCTAAGGCCCTATAATCTTTTATCTGTCTATCTAAATCTTCAAAAGTCACCTCTTGCTTTCTTTCATATATAACTTTTGCATCAGTTGTAAGTATAAAATATAAATCAGGTCTAGGTATAAAAAGCCTTACAAATTTTGCTATACCTAAACTTCCTCCATATCTATAACGTTTATTATCTACAAGTAAATCATCATAATATCTATCAAAAATAATAAGAGATGATTTTGTTCTTAATTTAACTATATTTTTCAGCCAACCAAAATTATATTGATATATAAAATATAAAAGTTTTATATAAGATTTAAATTTTGAATATAGTGGTTTAGAATGAGGATTTGTTTCAACTGTAGTTGAAATATTATCTTGAGAAATTGGTTTAAGATGAAAATAATATTTATATTTAAAATAGTTTGTAGTCATTAATAAATCAATAATAGTACTTTTTCCAGAGCCATCTGGACCAAGAAAAGAGATAGATATGGATTTTGGATTGTCAATATGATTAAATAATAACAAGTTAATTACCTTTGTTTTTTGGTTTATAAAATATCAATACTAATAAACGGAATATAAGTGAAAAGATACATTGAAAATAGTTCATTCCTGCATTCTTTCTTATTTTATATCCTTCTATTAATCTATCTTTTAGTTTTAGTTGTGCACTAACTCCATCTAGCCTATAACTAACTATAGGTATTTCTATATAAAAAAAAGTATTTTTATTTCTTAAAAAAGACTCTAAAACAAATTGATTATCAGATAGTGCTTTTAGATGTATATTATATTTATGTATTTTATACTCTT
>JALWMP010000032.1 GCA_026996165.1 Campylobacteraceae bacterium | reverse complement strand
TCCTAGGGGTCACCATTTCATAGCTTATCTCCTTTTATAATTTAGTGGCCCCTTCGTCTAGCGGTTAGGATCCATGGTTTTCATCCATGTTACAGGAGTTCGAGTCTCCTAGGGGTCACCACTAAATCAGCTATAACCCATTTTTTATTTACTATCTGGATAATTTTTTTGTCGTCTATATACATGTATTGTTTTAAAGGTTGAATAGATAACTGAAATAGTAAATATAATAAAACTCCATGCACTCCACTCAAAAAGATTAAAATCTAACTGAATTAATGATAATATCAACCAAGACAACACTACTTCTGCTACAAAATAGATTGCTGGTATAAACTTTCTTTTTCTTCTACGTTCATAAATACGCCCTCTTTTATTTCTATACATTTTAAATAATCTCCTTATAAACTGAGTTTTACTAACTACTAATATTATTGTAACATAATTTTAAATATAATTTTTCCAATGAAAAATAGCTACACATTCCAAAAACTTAACCAACAAACAGTATGTTACCATTTGATAACACAAAAAGACTCTATAGCTCCATATAACTTTTCTTTAGCTTTACATACCAAAGAAGAGCCTAGCCAAATTCTTCAAAATAGAAATTCTTTAAAAGAGAAGTTTCCAAATATGAACTTTGTAGTTGCTAACCAAACACACTCTTCTAATATTTACATTGTTACTAAAAAAGAGGAGATAGGTTGGCAAAAAGTAGAAGATGCCATAGAAAATTGTGATGCACTTATAACTAACCTTTCAAATGTTATGCTAACTATCTTAACAGCCGATTGTGTCCCTATTTTACTACTTGACCCAAAACAAAAGGTAGTCTCTGCCATTCATGCAGGGTGGAAAGGTACAAAAGAGGAGATTGTCTTTAAAACAGTAAAAAAGATGCAAGAAGAGTTCAACTCAAACCCTAATGATATTATAGCAGGAGTTGCTCCATCTATTGGTAAGTGCTGTTATGAGGTTGATTGGAACGTGGCTCAACACTTTGAGAATATAGAAAATGCTTATAAAGAAGTAGATAAAAAGTATATGTTAGACCTACCTCACATCAACAAAACTCAACTTCTAAAAGCTGGAGTAAAAGAGGAAAATATTGAACTCTCAAATATCTGTACAGCTTGTAATGTTGAACACTACTTCTCTTACAGAAAAGAGAATGGGTGTTCTGGTAGGTTTATGAGTATGATTGGGTTGAGTTGACTTTAAAAACTAAGTCTCCTAAGTTTGCTTTTATGCTAGAGGCGACAACTTCACACTTTACCTTTAGTAGATGATAAATCCTGCCATCATCTACCTCATCTAAAGCCTCATAATTCCCCATACCCTTTGCTAAAATTAAATCCATAGAATTATATAGTTTCATAAAATCACTACTAGCTCTACTATAATCTAATCCAGGAGTATCTACTCCACTATCAACTAGAGTTGCAACCTCATCTAGCCCTATCTCTTTTGCCTCTTTTGTGGTTACATCATTTATAATAGGCACACCTCTAGTAGCATAATATAGCTCTATATCTGGATATGCTATAGCTATCTCTTGAAGGAGAAGTTTGTCAAAAACATGCTCTCCTACATTGTCTCCAACTATCATAAAGCTCTTAGCACTCTCTAGTCTATCTAAAAACTCATCTTGATTATCAATCGTAAATGGTGTTTTAAAAACACTCTTAAACTCTTTAACTAAATCAAACTGATTTGGTGTAGCAAAATCTATAACATTTCCTGCTACACTTGCTTTTATTGCACCTTTTAGTCTGTTTTCTAAAGTCTCTAAAGTGGCTTCTACATCTACTAAAAGTTTCAACGCCTCTTTTGTTGATTTTGCTTTTAAATTTGCATAAATATCACTACTTCCTACAAACTCACTCATCTTTGGATACAAATCTGAAGCAACAACTATAGGTGTTACATTACTATATTTAGCAATAACATCTTCTGCAATCTTAGTTAACTCTTCTGATTTAGGTTTATCTAAATTTAAATTTTTAGCAACTCTTACTGATTGGTTTAAAAGACAAGTTATACAATCGGAGGTTATGTTCAATATATATCCTTTTAAAGAAATTGGATAATTATACCCTAATGTTACCACTTCGTTACCATTTAAGAGTAGACTTACTGTTATGAAAAACACATCTATAGAAATTGTCATTATAGAAGATGAAGAAGATATTTTAGAACTAGTTGAGTACCACTTACAGAAATCGGGATTTGAGACCATGGGGTTTCTTTCTACTCAAAATGTAGAACAGTTTTTAGAAGAAGAGAACCCTTCTCTTATGATTATTGACCGTAATCTACCAGAGTGTGAGGGTAGTGAATTTGTAGCTGAACTTAGAAAATATGGGTGCAATATTCCTGTCATCTTTCTTACTGCTAAAGATAGAGATGAAGATATTGAAGAAGGATTTATAAGAGGTGGAGATGACTACATTACTAAACCTTTTAAACCAAAAGAGTTAGTCTTACGAGTTCAAGCACTACTTCGTCGCTCAGGTATTACTTCTAATGAAAAGATAAAATATAGAGACTTAATCTTAGATATTCCAAATCGTACACTTACTATAGAAAACAATCTTGTAGAACTTACCAATTTAGAGTTTAAACTGCTACACACTTTTATTAAAAATCCAAATATTACACTAGACAGAGAGTTTCTACGAGATGAGATTTGGGGAGAAAATGGTGCAAACTTTAATGACAAAACCATCAATGTAACTATAAATAGACTAAAGAAAAAAATCGACCCAACAGGAGAGAAGGAGTATTTTATTCCTGTATGGGGAGTGGGTTATAAGTTGGGTTGATATTTGTTATCAATCTGTTATCAACTTATCTTATAATCTCATATATTCAAAAACAAGGAGTCAAAATGAGACTATCAAAACTTTTAACAACAGCTCTTGTAGCAACTGTTACATTAACTTCTGTTCATGCAGATGAACTAAAAGGTAGAGGGGCATCTTTTCCTGGTCCTGTTTATAAGGCTTGGACAGCAGAATACTTTAAAGCAACAAAAAACCAAGTTAACTACACACCAACTGGTTCAGGTGATGGAATTAAATCTATTACAAAAAGAATGGTAGATTTTGCAGGTTCAGATAAACCTCTTAAGCCAAAAACACTTAAAAAGAAAAAACTTTATATGTTCCCTGCTGTCGTAGGTTCAATCGTTCTTGCTTACAATATTGATGGTGTTAAAGATGGTGAATTAAAACTTTCTCGTGCTGCTATAGCTGCTATTTTTAGTGGAGAAGCTACTAACTGGGACGATGAAGTTATTGCTAAAGATAACAAAGGTTTAAAGCTTCCTCATGCTCCTATTACAGTTGCAGTTAGAGCTGACAAATCAGGTACAACCTTTAACTTTACATACTTCTTACATCAACTTAATAATAAATTTAAAATAAGTAAAAAACCAAAATGGAAAGCACCTAAGGTTGTTGCTGGTAAGTCAAACTCTGGTGTATCTGCAAATATTCAACAAATTAAAAACTCTATTGGTTACATTGAGTACTCTTTCAAAGAGAAACTAGGACTTCCTGCTGCACAAGTAGAGAACAAAGAGGGTAAATTTATTAATCCAACACTAGAGTCATTCCAAGATGCAGCAAAATATGCAACATGGACAGCAGACAAAGATTTCTACGCTGTTATTGGTGACCCTGATGGAAATACATCTTACCCTATAGTTGCTGCAACATTTATCTTGCTTCCAAAAGAAAAAGTAAAAACAGACAAAGAGGTTACAAAGTTCTTTGACTGGGCATACACAAATGGAGACAAAGCAGCATCTGACTTAGGTTATGTACCTCTTCCAAAAGAGACTAAAGATGCTATTAGAAAATATTGGGAAACAAAAGGGATTAAATAAATCCCTCCCCCCTTATTCGCTACATTTTAACCCTATTTTTGTATAGGGTTAAGATGTGGAGATGCACCACTCCACATGTAATTTTCAACTCATTTCTTTTTCTCCCTTTATAATTAAAAATATAGAAATGAGTTATTATTTTTCTATAGTATCTTTTAGCTCAGTCTCATTACTTACAAAAATAATATCTTGAACCCTATCATTTTCTATTTTTAACACTGTTAATTTTTCATCTTCTCTAGGAAAAAGTTTAGAGAATTGTGATTCTGTTGAAAGAAGTATCTCAAAGTTATAATTTTTCATCTTTGGAATAATAAATGTACTTCGCAAAAGTGAAGGTACAGAACTAACATCAGCCATGAGCTTAATATCGTGTTTTGTTAAATAGTCTGAATCCTGTGCATTAAAATAGTTTGAAATAAGAGTTCCTGTCTCTTTACCAAAACTACAAATAAGTAACTTAGGCATTTTTTCTAAAGTATGCTCTTTTCCAAACTGGTCATTGAGTGTAAATGGTTCTATGGTACTATTTTGTTCAATCATTTTATATCCTTTTTTTATATATGAGTCCCCTACACTAGGCAAAGTAAAGAGTAGAGATAAAAATAATACCCATATACATCTTATTAATAAGCATTTCATAAAAAGAAGTTTAGCATAATTTTGTAAACTACTATACAAATCTTTACAAATATACCCCACGTCCACAAAGCAGAGTATAGTCGCAATATTGACACAGTGAGACATCATCACAACGGTGAGCTACTACCTCTTTAGTAGCTTTTAGCTCATCAACAATCTCATATAGAAGCTCTGTCTTCTCTTCAAGAGCTGTTATTTCGGTAGTTTTTCCATTAAATATCTCAACAAATGCTAACTTTAAATCTTTAAACTTATCTTTTAGAAGTTCAGAGTAGATACTCATCTGAAAATCGGTGAGCTTCTCTAGGTTTTTAGTTCTGTTTGCTTCGGCAATAGAGCCACTCTTATAGTCAAGAACAAATGTTCCTGTACTGTCTTGGTCTATTCTGTCAACTACACCTTTAAAGTTAATGCCACCAATAGAGCCAACAATGTGTTTTTCACGCTCTACTACTCTCCACCCTGCTTTAAAGTGGTCAATTTGTGCTTCTGTCAATGCCTTTAATTTCTCTTTCCAAAGTAACTTAGAGTAGGCTATTTTAGAAGAAGTTGTCTCTAATAACTCATCTAAAAGTCTATCTAGCTGACTCTTCATATCCTCTTTTGTCTCAAAGTGGGTTCTGTTTTTAAAGAGATTCTCTAAGAGTTTATGTAAGAAACGACCCTCGTTTATCTCCTCTTCATCTTTCGCTTTTAGGTTTAGAACATAGCTATAGTAGTATTTTCTTTTACAGGTTAAGTAGGTATTGAGCCTTGTTGATGACCAACTAATGGCTGAGGCATCAAAGTATCTCATAATAGGGTCACTCTCTTCTACAACTCTATTTGGTTCATTGTAGAGTAACTCTAGGTTGGCTTCGACATCTTTACCTAAACTTAGCCCTAACTCATAGAGGTATGAAGCAGGGGCTTTGTTTTCACTTTTTGAGTAGATAATAGTTGCCATCTTAGACTGCTCTAAAATGCGTTTATAGAGCTGTTTCTGTAGTGCTTCACGGTCATTTTTTGTAGGAAGATTAGCAAACTTGCGTAGTGAGGAGTTTAAGAAGTTATCTTTTGCAGGAATGCTTGGAACAATGCCATCATTAAAGTCAACCACTACAACACCATCAAAACTTACTCCCCTAGTCTCTAAAGCTCCCATAACTGTTACCTTTCCACCATGCACATCATCAAGCTGTATCTTAGATAGCCTCTTTAACCACAAAAATAGCCACGACTTAGGGGTCATAAGCTCTTTAGAGAATACCAAGCTAAACTCTGCCATATTCTCTAAAACTACCTCTTTTAATCTCTCCTCTTGGAGATGTTTAAGAAGTGCAAAGAAGCTATCTAAATTTATCTTCTCTTTTAGATTAACCTTGTTTACCTCCTCTACTGCAATGTCGTATTTTCTAAGTAAAAAGGTGGTTTCATCTGAAAAGCTCTGCCAATGCCTATAGATAGCCTCTAACTTCTTATACTCTTTTGTCTTGTCATAGTCAAACCCCATGGCAAAGTTAAAGTTATTTAACTTGTCATATAGTCTTAATGGCTCTTTAAACTTCTCATCAGGCAAAATCACAACTATACTGTCAGGAGAGATACCAGAGTTTACCATCTTTTGCATAGACTCTAAAACCAATGGAATCTGAGCAAAACGCTCCTCTACAGCTAAGACCTCTACTTGGATTTTACTCTCATTTGGAGTGCTATATAGTACCTCTTTACTCTGTAAATCAAATCTAACATAGGCATTATTTTCTAACTCAATCCCCATCTCTAAAAATCGCTCTTGTATCTTAAGGTTAAACTTTGAGGTGTGAATATGGACAATAAAGGGTCTATAGTAAGCTATCTTCTCCATTAACTTTAGCTCAAAATAACTCAAATAACCCTCTAGGTGCAATTCAAATCTATCATAACTCTCTACAAATCCTCGATTTAATCGGTAGTTTTTTGGAATAAATACACGGTCAGTTAACCCTTTAGAGAGGAGAAGTTGCTCATAGTTATTTAACAACTGCTCTAAGACCTCAATATGTTCAGCAAACTCCACATAGGCATCACCCTCTACTAAATCTTCAAAGCCTACTTCTTCAAGACTTAACTCTTCAAAAAATTTAAAAATAGCATCACTCTTAGTAAAAAACCGTACCAATTCACGATTTATCTTAAGCTTTTGAAAAGCCTCAAACTTAGAAGCCTCTTGCAAAAATAGAGTACGTTGAAGTGAATCAACCATAGCAAGTTCAGGTAAAATAATAGCTCTCTTTTCAAACTCATCAACACGCATAAGATTAGGAAGTAGCCCATTATGCTCTCTTTGAAGTAGTCGTTCATTTCTTATAGCACGAGATGTAGGATAGATGTGTAAAGTTTTCATAAAAAAGATTATAGCAGATTTAAAACTGTTTCTTATCTTTATTTAAATATCGCCCATTCAAAAAATAAATGCAATTAAAATTCGGCATCCTTCACTACAAACCAATCCCATAGACACTTTAAGTAAAAAGAAAATAGACAATACTCCCCCCTTTACAAAAAAATTACCTAAAAAAGTAAA
>JALWMP010000031.1:5354-25393 GCA_026996165.1 Campylobacteraceae bacterium | reverse complement strand
AGCTTAACACTCCTGTTGTTTCAGGAAATGTATCTCTTTATAATGAGACAAATGGAACTTCTGTCTTCCCTACTCCTGCTATTGCTATGGTTGGACTAAATGAAGACCAGAAAAAAGTACTTCCATCTTGTTTCCAAGAAGATGAAAATCATCTAATCTTAGTAGGAGATACAACTGGTGAATTTGGAGGTTCTCTCTATATTAAAGAGCTTTTTAATGAAACTGTAGGAACATTAGCTGATATTGACTATAAAAAAGAGTTAGCTCTTTGGAAACTTGTTATAGATGCTAATGAGAAAGGACTTATTGCCTCTGCAAAAGATTTAAGTTCAGGAGGTATTGCCATTGCTCTAGCAAAAATGTCAGCTGTGTCAGGTCATGGTGTAGTTGCAGGAATTAGACTTGATGACAAACGATATATTTTTGATGAATCACAGAGTAGAGCTATTTTAGAAGTAACTTCAAAAGAGAATCTTGAAAAAGTTTTAGCTATGGCAAAAGAGCTTGGACTCTCTACTGATATTATTGGTAAAGTAACAGGTGATGTTTTTAAAGTCAATGATATTGAAATGAGTTTAGAAAAACTAAGTGAAATATACTTTAATAGATTTAAAGAAGTAGTTGAACAAGATATATAGAAAAGAGTTAAACTCTTTTCTATTTTAAACAGAGTAATAAGTAGCCTCAGGGTGATGCACTACTAATGCACTTGTACTCTGCTCTGGGTGTATCTGAAAAGTCTCACTAAGTACAATTCCAAACTCTTCAGGCTTCAAGACATCAAACAGCTCACGACTTGCTTCTAAGTCAGGACAAGCAGGGTAACCAAAAGAGTAGCGTGAACCTTGGTAGCGTCTCATTCTAACATCTCTAAGGGTAGCTCCTTCGTCCTCTTTTAAGATACCCAAATCCATTCGTATCTGTTTATGGGCTACCTCTGCTAGGGCTTCGGCTAACTCAACTGAAAAACCATGTACCATGTTATACTCTAAGTATTCACCTTTTTCATAAAGCTCTTTTTCGTAGGCTGAAAACTTATCTCCTGCACTTACACAAGTAAGGGCTATAACATCGTGTCTGTCGTGTCTAAAGAAGTCACTCAATGCTCGGTGTGGCTTTTTTCTCTGTCTTGGAAACTCAAACTTAACAGTGTATCTCTCTTTTAGCTCATCAAAAGGCTCTCTTGAAGCATTTTCATCTATATTCCACCCCTCACTCTCATCAAACAAATAGAGTTCTCTATCATTACTTCTACATGGGTAGTAACCGTAGATAATAGTTGGCTCAAATAGCCCCTCATCTATAAACTGCTGTTTTAGTCTCTCATATGCAGGGAAAACCTTCTCCTCCATCATCTTTTTGTACTCATCTGGCTTCATCTTTCCTCGTTTGTAACCCCAATGCATTTTAGTTACAGACTTTTTGTTTACCCAATCAAATACCATATTTATATCTAAATCATCTTTTTGCAATACTCTCCTTCCCCAAAATGGAGGAGTAGGAATGGTATTGTTGCGACTTGGCATCTTTAACTCTTCAAAAGGGGGAATAACTATCTCTTTTTGTACCTTTTTTTCTACTTTATTCATATCACCTGCTAGACGTGTGTCAAGTCCTACGCTTGGGTCTTCATTGTATTTTTCTATTCGACTCATGGCAACTACACCATCAAAAGCATCACGACAGTAGAAGATTGGACCTTTGTAGATAGGACGGCAAAAATCATCTACAAAACTTCGTGTTAGAGCTGCACCACCTAAAAGCACGGGAATCTCAATTCCCATCTCTGCCATTGTCTCTAGGTTCTCTTTCATAACAGCTGTTGACTTAACCAAAAGCCCACTCATACCAATAGCTTGAATCTTGTTCTCTTCCATCGTCTTAAGATAGGTCTCTAAATCGACTTTAATCCCTACATTAATGACTTTAAAACCGTTATTTGAGAGAATAATATCAACCAAGTTTTTACCTACATCGTGAACATCACCTTTTACTGTACCTATAACCAAAGTAGTATCGGTCTCTTTCTCCTGTTTGGTTAAATATGGATTTAAATAATCAACCGTAGCTTTCATAGTTTCAGCACTCTGTAATACAAATGGTAATTGCATTTGACCACTTCCAAAAAGTTCTCCTACTACTTTCATAGCATCTATTAAAATTTCATTAACAATTTTGTCTGGATGTATCTCATGTCGAGCCTTCTCTACAAGAGGTATCATACGCTCTTTATCACCGTCCATAAGTAGCTTTTTAATCTTCTCTTCACTACTCATCGCCTCAAAAGCTTCATCTGCTCCATCATCATCTATCTTGACATCAGAGAAGTGTTCTATAAACTTAAATAGAGATTGGTCATCTGGAGAAAAGAGTAACTCTTCACAAATGTCTATGTCTTCTTGGCTCATTTTAGAGAGAGGAACAATGTGTTTAACGTTAATAATAACTGTAGTAAGCCCTGCCTCTAAACAATGGTGTAGAAATACAGAGTTTAAAAAACGTCTTGCATGAGGAGCTAGACCAAAAGAGATATTTGAAAGCCCCAAAGTTGAGCCAACCTCTGGGTGTCTTTTGTGCAGTTCACGTATAGCCTCCATTGTCTGAATAGCTGCATCACGGTACTCTTCATCTCCTGAACCTACAGTAAATGTTAGCACATCAAATATAAGATTTCTAGGGTCAATTCCATGAATATTTACAGCCATATCATACATACGCTCTGCTTGGGCAACTTTGTCCTCTTTTGTCTTTGCCATTCCCACCTCATCAATAGTTAGACAAACCAAAGCTGTTCCATACTTCTTAGCCAACTTACAGATAGCATGGAACTTCTCTTCTCCATCTTCAAGGTTTACAGAGTTAATAATAGGCTTTCCACCAATACACTTTAACCCCTCTTCCATAGTATGCACACGCGTAGCATCAGGCATAAGTGGTAGTGGAATCTTTTGGTTATAAAGCTCCATTACAGCTCTCATATCTTTTGAACCATCTCGCCCTGCAAACTCAACATTTACATCTAAACAGTGAGCCCCATCTCTAACTTGGGCTTGACCTACAGTTAGTGTTCCCTCGTAGTCACCTGCTAAGATAAGCTCTCTAAAGGCTTTTGAACCTGTAGCGTTACTTCTCTCTCCAATAAGTAGAGGAGCAGGTTTTTGAAAAAGCTCTGTTGTGTTAAAGAGTGAGGCAATACTTGGTTCTATTTTACCTGTAGGCTTTTTAGGTTTAAGTGAAGAGACTGCCTTTTGAAGTGCATGAATATGTTGAGGAGTTGTACCACAACAACCACCTAAAAAACTCACTCCATCAAACTCAGTAAACTCCAACTGCTTTTGGGTAAACTCCTCTGGTCCCATTGGGTAGTAGGTGTAGCCTCCTCTGTTTTGAGGAAGTCCAGCGTTTGCATGAACAGAGATAGGAATGTTACAGAGTTCAGAGAGCGTTTTTAGATGTTTTTTAACTTGGTCTGGTCCTGTTCCACAGTTAAAGCCTAAAGAGAGAATATCAAACGGTTCTAAAATAGTTACAATAGTAGTTGCATCAGTTCCAATAAGCATACTTCCACTAAGCTCAATGGTTACAGAGACCATAATAGGTAGCTCTACACCTCGCTCTTTGTTGGCATCTTGACAACCATGAAGTGCTGCTTTTATCTGTAGTGGGTCTTGACAGGTCTCTAGCAAAAAAATGTCACAACCACCATCAATTAGACCTAGAGCTGTCTCTTTATACCCTATATACATCTCATCGTAGTGAATATGTCCAAGACTTGGAAGTTTTGTCCCAGGTCCAATAGAGCCTAAAACAAAACGTGGTTTTTCAGGAGTGCTATATTGTTCACAAATATCTTTAACAATCTCTGCTCCTTTTTTAGAGAGTTCATAACATCTCTCACCCATATCATACTCATCTAAAACCCAAGGCATTGCTCCAAAAGTATTGGTTTTAATGAGGTCTGCCCCTGCCTTAGCATAAGCGTTATGAACCTCTCTCATAAGCTGTGGGGCTGTAGCATTCAAAAGCTCATTACACCCCTCTTGTGCTACACCTTTGTCATCTAGCCATGCCTCTGTTGGGATTTCTAAGTTTTGAATCTGTGTACCTGTTGCACCATCTATTACGAGTATGCGTTCTTCCAATAGTTGTTTGATTTCTTGTGATGTGGTTGCCAATATTTTGCCCTTAATGTATTAAAAATATAAGTTAGATGGTGCGATGGTAATCGCACCCCACGATATATTATTTCATTAGTGGCATTGTAGCGAAAAGAGCTAAGGGTTAGACCAAACCTAGCTCTTTAAATATCTCTTTAAAAGCAATGTTATATTCAGCTAATTCATCATAAAGAAGTCCAAAAGCTTTATCCTCTTTTATCCACTCCTCTATCTTCTTTACGCTGTTTGCTTTCTCCTCTTGGGTCAATTTATTACTTTTTTGAATACCCTCTTTAAGTTTTTTATATTTTGGCATTTTTTATCCTTTAATTTTATATTTATTGTAGTAAAACTACTTTCCTCCAATAATCTCACACTGACCTGTAATCTTACATAGAGGACAGAAGTTAACCAATCCTGCAATAAGTGGAATAGCACCTAAATAAAACCATTGATTTCCTGAGTAAACTCCATAACCAATTAATGCTGAACCAAGTACAATTCTAAACGGTCGACAAAACGCTCTAATTTTTTGAACATTCATAAATATTTCCTTTATTTTTTAGTGATGTAGCAATGTAGCATAAGAGTACTTAAGTAAAACTAACAAATCACTCCAGAACCAATAACTTTATCATCTTCATAAAATACAGCTATCTGTCCATACGCTAAACCAAAGACAGGCTCTAAAAGTTCTACTTCTCCTATATTACCATCAATTTTAACTCTACAAGGAATAGCTCTTGTTCTATAGCGTACTTTTACAGTTGAGTCAAAATCAGTTAAATTCTCTTTAAAGAGATTGACTTTTTTAATCTTAAAACTATCTACCTGTAGTTCATCTCTTTTACCTACAACTATTTGATTCTTTTCTGGTTTAATAGCTAAAACAAAGTGTGGGTCATGAGCCCCATCAACAGTAAAGCCTCTACGTTTTCCAATGGTATAGTGCATATAACCTTTGTGCGTTCCTACCACTTCTCCCTTTTCATTTACTGTCTCACCAGCTAAATCTATGTTCATATGTTTCTGTAGTATCTCGGTATAATCATTCTCCACAAAACAAATCTCAGAACTCTCTTTTTGGGTAGCAAACTCTTTAAGAGGAGCAATTTTAGAGGCAAACTCTTTTACATCATCTTTAATCCATGAACCCAAAGGAAACACCAAACGAGGAAGTACCTCTTTTTTTACTTGTGCTACAAAGTAACTCTGGTCTTTAGAGTCATCTTTTGCCATATAAAAAAACTCTCCATCACAATTTAGGTAGTGACCTGTAGCTATCTTCTCTATGCCTAAAGAGTCTGCAAACTCTACCATCTTACCAAACTTTATGGTTCGGTTACACATTACACAAGGATTTGGAGTTAAACCCTGCTTATAGGTTTCAACAAAATAGTCATACACCTCATCTTTAAAATCAGCTGACAAATCAAGAAAGTGTATATCAACCCCTAAGTAGTCTCCTACCCTCTTTGCCTTAGCATAGTTCTCTTCATGGTAACCCTCTTTTTCATGAAGCTTCATATAGACACCTACCACCTCATAACCATCTTTTTGTAAAAGTATTGCTGTTACTGTAGAGTCAACTCCACCACTCATTCCTACCAATATTTTTCTTTTTTCCATTTTATTCTCTAATCTTCCATAAATTTATTACTATTTACTCGCAACGATTAAATCTTCAGGTATCTCTTGCCTTGTCGAAATATAGTTTTTAGATACTTATAAACCTGAGTTCGACGGAATATTCTATCCACAATTTTACGAGGTTTTTCATAGGCAACGACAGATTTTTGCAGGACTAACTAGTTAATTCAAAAAAATCTGTCTAAGTATATGGGAAACCTCGTAAAATTGTGGATAGAATATTCCGTCGAACTCAAGTTATAACGTGTAGCCAACTTAACAACTAAAGAGGTCTTACAAATACCTGTTCTTCCTAAATATGTATAGTCTTCTCAAGCTCTTTAGACTCCTCTTTAATATTAAGCAGTTAAAAGTATTTATCATCATCGTTTTTTGCCATCTTCACTCTTTAAATAGGTTAAAGGAATTACTACAGAACTACGACTCTTCCAAGATGGGTGAGGTAGAATTAAATCTTTACTATTTAATTGTACTTTTTCATAAAATATCATATCAATATCTAAGGTACGAGGAGCATTAGCAAAAGAGCGTCTTCTTCCAAATTTTTTTTCTACTCGCAAAATATAGCGTAAAAGTGCTTTAGGTCTTAAACATGTTTTCACAACTATTAATGTATTATAGAAATCATCTTGTTCAAGATAACCAAAAGGTGGGTTTTTAAGAATAGGTGCAGTCTGTAAAATCTCTACAAATGGTGACTTTTTAAAGTATACAAATAGATGATTAAATCGTCTCCGTACATCGCCAATATTTCCCCCTATTCCTAGTGTAGCTTGAAAAGGTTTACTACTCTTATTTTTTAAGTAGTAAGGGTAATTTTTTTGAAAATATAGGGTATGGTTTTTATCTAGTTTCTTTTTCATTTTTATTTTTATTATAACATAATTAATTCTTTAAATAAAATTTTTATATACAACTAATTAGTTTATATTATTTAATATTAATATAATTCAATTTCTACTATAATATAAGCTTTCACAAAAACAAGGATATACTATGAAAAGACGAAACTTTCTAAAAACACTATGTACTCTACCTGCTGTGAGCCTTTTACCATCACTATCTTATGCAGAAGATAGCTCTAATAATGGTTCTGATGTAGTTGGACTCAATAAAATAATAGATATTATTAAAAATGATACACGTCTCAATCGTCGTGTAGATGAGGGAGATATTCAAACAGCTATTGAATCAGCTGAACGAATGAATGAGATTATAATAGAAGCAATTCTACAAACAGGAGTTGCAAATGACAAACTTATCTCTACAGCTGATACAAGAGAGATAAACGACTACATCTTTCATAATTATAGTGAAGAGTGGAAAGAGTTACATGGAGATGATGAAGAGGGCGAGGAGACAGGTTTTCATCTTGTAGTTAATGATGGAGCAAAAACTAGACTTTTTGGAAAAAATGCAATCAATAAAGTAGCAGATAGCATTTATCATCTAGGGTTTGAGACACATCTTAAAAATAGACTCTTAAATGAAGATGGAGATAAAAATGCAACTTTTAAACATGTGGCAGAGTGGCTAAATGAACTACTTAAAGAGGATTTAGAAGCAGGACGATTAGCTAACTCTGACATAACTGAAGTTATAGGTGACACAGATACAGGACTAGACCAAGCTGTTAAGATTATCTATAATGACAAAGGACTACAAAAACGTATCTCTACAGGAGACATGCGTATTGGGGCAAGAAGTGCTAACCAAATGAGCCATCTACTACTAGAAGCCATAGAGCAAACCAATGCAGGAGCAACAGGTAGTTTTACAAAAGATGAGATAAAGAGTATTAACCGTTACCTTGTAGAGAACTATGCCAATGTTTGGAGAGAGTTACATGGTAATGATGAAGATGATGAAGAGACAGGTTATCATAAAGTTCAAAATGATGGAGCAAAGACAAAACTCTTTGGTAAAAATGCTATAAATAGAGTCTTTGATGGAATTTTTCATCTAGGTTTTGAAACATCTTATAAAAATAGATTAGTCAATGAAGATGGAGATAAAAATACCTCCTTTAAACGAGTTGCTTCATGGCTTAGTGAACTTCTAGCTGATGATTTAGAGAATCAAAAAGAGGATTTAAAAATCTTAATTCCACTCTACTCCTATCCTGATTTAGGTCAAGAGAACTCTATTTGGCAAAAGCTAATTGATACAAAACAAAATAATCCAAATATTGAGATAGTTGCTATTATAAACCCTAATAATGGTCATTTTATAGAAGAAAATAGCGATTTTGCACAGGGTATTCAAGAACTTACAGAAGCAGATATTAAAGTAATTGGTTATGTATATACCCAATATGGAAATCGAGAAACTCAAGATATTGTCGATGACATTGAAGCATATAGAGAGTTCTATAAAGATGATGGAGTAAGTGGAATCTTCTTTGATGAGACATCAACGGATACAAATCTACTAAATTACTATAGTAACCTAAGCAGTGAAGCTAGAAATCGTGACTTAACATATATTATCTTAAACCCTGGTATGACTACAGACCAAAGCTATGTTGACTCAGGTATTGCAAACCTTATTGTAAGTTATGAAAACCCTAATGAAGAGTTACTAACTAACCCACCTGAAACATATAATAATCCAACCAAGACAACAGAGCTTTCAATCTTAATTTATGAGATGGAAGATGATAATGTAGATGACCTTATAGATTTTGCACGAGAACATAAATTTAGCTATATATACTTTACCGAAGATGGAGCTGATGGTAACCCTTGGGATAGTATCTCCCAATATTTTGAAGATGAAGTTGAAAAAGCTTTAAATTAATAGTTGATGTAGCATACTTTTGCTACATTACTACAGCTCTACCACCCTGCATAGCCACCATATCTTCAATACGAATACCAAACTCATTAGGAACATAAATCCCTGGTTCAATAGTATAGACCATGCCATCTTCTACAGTAGTATCTGACTTTGAAGAGATGTATGGCATCTCATGAATATCTAACCCTACTCCATGACCTGTTGAGTGAACATAGTATTTACCCATACCACCCTTTTCTATAATATCACGAGTTAGAGCATCTATCTCTTTTGCTTTCATTCCTGAACGTGCTTTTTCTATGGCATTATCATGAGCTTTTAAGACTAAATCGTAAGCTTTCTGAATCTTTTTTTTCTTAAATCTCTGTTCATAATTAAACTCAAAATCTTTACGAGTTGAGACTGTACGAGTTCTGTCTGAACAGTAACGTTTATATTTTAACCCTGCATCGACTAATAATAAATCTTTTTTAAGTAATTTAGTGTTGGTGGGTAAAGCATGAGGTTTAGCAGCGTTAGCATTAACAGCAACAATAGGGTCAAAAGAGAGTTCATATTTTCCCTTTTGAGAGAGCATTGCTTTAGCCATAAAAGTTAACATACCTTCATCTTTGTTAAAGCCATGTTTTTTAATAAGCTTTGCAAAATCATCAAAAGCTTTTGCTCCTAAAGTTACTGCCCTTTTAAGTAACAATAACTCCTCTGAACTCTTAATAATACGTTTTTTATGAGATAGGTCAGGAATCTCTTTAAATTTAATCTTTAAACCATCTTTTAACTTCTCGAAAGCCCAAATAGTCCACTCTTTTGGGTCATATTTGAGCTTTTTAATATTTGAATTTTTTATGAGCTTATTGGCTTGTCCATACAAATCTCTATCTATAATAACTGTTGCACCATTTACACTCTCTTTTGCCTCAATCTCATAGCGTGAATCTGTTATAAAAAAGGCTTCACTTCCTAGCTTTAAAAACAGAGCATTGTCTGAGCTATAGCCACACTCATAATAGATAGAATTTTCGTCTTTAACAATATAATTCATAAAAATATTCTCTTTTTTTATATTTTTTATATTTTGTATGGTACGTTAAAAAATGAACCATACAAAATTTCAATCTAATTTTCTTGCAAAGCAACCTGAGCCTGTTGCCCAGCCTGTGCCTCTCTCATTGCAGTAATTTCTCTAATAATCTGAATTATTGACATCATAGCCAAATGGTAACCAAAAGGACCAAATCCAACAATCTGACCAGCACAAACAGGAGCAGTTAAAGAGGTATGTCTAAACTCCTCTCTTTGATGAATATTAGAGAGATGAACTTCCACTGTAGGAATCTGAATAGCAGCAATAGCATCACGAATAGCAATAGAGGTATGAGTATAAGCAGCAGGGTTTATAATAATTCCATCTGCATCACCTAAACACTCTTGAAGTCTATCAACAATCTCTCCCTCTAAATTACTCTGAAAAAACTCTATCTCCACACCATTTTGTTTTGCATACTCCTCCATTTGAGCATGAATATCATCTAACTTCATTGGTCCATAGATATTCTGCTCTCTTACCCCTAACATATTTAAATTTGGTCCTTGGATTACTACTACTTTCATTCTTTTCCTTAATTTTTAAATTTTCTTGTGTATTTTAGCGAATTTTTGTTTTAATTCCATTAATATAGCTCTTATGTACTCTAAACTCATTATCAAACAGAACTAAATCAGCTTTGTAGCCTTTTTCTAAAAAACCTATATCTAACCCCAGCTTCTTAGCAGGTAATACTGTAACCATATTTATAAGCTCTGATAAACTTATATTCGTATACTTATAAAAATTTCTCAATGCCTCATTAAGTTTTAAAACACTCCCTGCTAAAGTTCCATCTTCTAGTCTTGCTTCTCCATCTTTAACAATAACTTTTTGACCACCTATCTCTGAAATTCCCTCTTTTAAACACCCTGCTCTCATAGCATCAGTTATAAGAATAAGTTGCTCTCTTTTAAGACGATTGAGAAGTTTAAAAAATGAAGGGTGAATATGTATAAGGTCAGCAATAATATCACATGAAACCTCATCTGCTTCTAAAATAGCACCTACTATTCCTGGTTCTCTATGGTGTAGAGGATTCATAGCATTAAAGAGGTGTGTTGCATGACTAACTCCCCAAGAGAAGCTCTCTTTTGCCTCATTATAAGTTGCATTTGAATGACCTATACTAAGTACAATATGGGGAAAATGTTCCTTTATGTACCCTATAAATTCTTCTCCAGCCTCGACTTCAGGGGCAATAGTTATCATCTTTACAATATCCATAAAAGGCTCTATAAGTTCTATATTTGGCTTTTGAATATGCTTTGGGTCTTGAGCTCCATGTTTAATAGGATTTATAAAAGGGCCTTCCAGATGTACTCCTAGAACTCTTGCACCCTCTTGTTGTTTGAAAGATTGAACATTTTGCAGTGCTTTAGTAATCTGCTCTTGACTCATAGTCATTGTTGTAGCTAAAAAAGAGGTAGTTCCTGTCTTTAAGATACTCTTTGAAATCTCCTCTAGTGCTTTTGGTGTTGCGTCCATTACATCATAACCATTTGAGCCATGTATATGAATGTCTATAAACCCTGCACTAAGATACAACCCTTTAGCATCAATTAGCTCTGTATCTTTTGGAATTTCTCTATTTAACGAGATTATCTTTTTATTGAAAGTAAGTACATACCCCTCTAAGACCTCTTTGCTAGTTACTATCTTTGCATTTACTATGCTCTTCATTTATCGAATCACTTTTATATTTTTCTGACCTAAACGGTATATAGTTGAAGCTTTACCACTCTTTGCTTTTGGAAGTGTTACTATTACCTCTGCTCTCTCTTTTGCATAGCCTTCATCATACTCTGCCCCACTTAGATTTGCCGAAGAGCTATAGAGCCAATGAAGTCTATCTAAAAGTAGATTATGCTCTGTAGCTTTCACTATACGAAATGACAACCCATTTGGCATAATAAAAGTTGTTTTTTTTGCTCTTCTAACTCTATTTTTATGAGCTGTAGGTACACGAGTAAAGCTTCTTAGAGTTTTAAGGGAGTCCACTACACGAATGTAGTGTTTATTTGGTTTTCTATTTTTAGCTCTGTCTATTTTGGAACTATTTTGAGAGACAAAACCTATGGTGGTGTCGGTTGGAGTTAAAAAAAGACTCTCTTTCACACTACTTAGTTAAGATACTCTTGAAGTGCTTTAGGTTCAAGTGAACCACCAGAGTTTTTAAGCTCCTTAATTGCCAATGCTGCTGCTCTTGCTGCTGCTACAGTTGTAAAATAAGCTACATTTGCTCTAAGTACAGACTGTCTAATAGTTTGACCATCTACTTTACTTCCTGCATCAGCAGAAGTATTAATAGCTAAAACAATCTCATCATTTTTTATCATATCATCAATATTTGGACGACCCTCAGAGATTTTAAGAACTTTCTTTGACTCTACTCCTGCCTCTGTTAAGGCTTTATGTGTTCCCTTTGTAGCAAAAATCTCAAATCCTAAATCTACAAACGATTTACCAATTTCACCAAGGTGAATTTTATCATTATTGGCAAGAGACATAAAGATTTTGCCCTCTAAAGGAATATTGTTTTTTGCTGCAAACTGACTTTTAGCAAAAGACATTCCAAAGTTATCAGAAATTCCCATTACTTCACCTGTTGATTTCATTTCAGGTCCAAGAAGTAGGTCTGCTCCAGGGAGTTTGTTAAATGGGAACACAGCCTCTTTAACTGCAACATGACCTCTTAGGTTTGGCTCCATAATCTCTTTGTCAAAGTTGACTACATTAAAAGTATCGTAGAACTTAAGAGCCTCTTTTAAGTCACCTTGAATCATAACTCTAGTTGCAACTTTAGCCAAAGGTACACCTGTAGCTTTACTAACAAATGGTACAGTTCTTGAAGCTCTTGGATTTACCTCAATAAGATAAACTTCATTTTCAAAGATAGCATACTGAATATTTAAAAGCCCAACAACACCAAGCCCTAGAGCAATGGCTGCTGTCTGTTTCTTAATCTCTGATACTAACTCATCTGAAATAGATATAGTTGGCAATGCACAAGCAGAGTCACCAGAGTGAATCCCTGCCTCTTCAATATGTTGCATGACTGAGCCAATATAGACATCTTTACCATCAGATATAGCATCTACATCAAGCTCTACAGCATTGTCCAAGAACTTGTCAATTAATACAGGTGCATCATTTGAGACTGAAACTGCTTCGTCCATATACTCTTTAATCTCTGCATCAGAGTAGACAGTCTTCATTCCTCGACCACCAAGTACAAACGATGGACGAACCAACACAGGGTAACCAATACGGTTTGCAACTACCAATGCCTCCTCTTTTGAGAAGACAGTGTCATTGTTTGGTTGTTTTAACCCTAAACCTTTAATAAAGTCCGAGAAGAGTTCTCTATCTTCTGCAAGGTCTATTACCTTAGCCGTTGTTCCAGATATATTTGCCCCAATAGAGGTTAACTGTTTCGCTAGTTTAAGAGGAGTCTGCCCACCAAAGTGAACAATCACTCCATCGGGATTCTCACTCTCTATAACATTTCTTACATGTTCAAAATCTATTGGCTCAAAATAGAGGACATCAGAGGTATCATAGTCAGTAGAGACTGTTTCAGGGTTACAGTTATACATAATTGACTTAACACCCATATCTTTAAGAGCAAAAGCAGCATGAACACAACAGTAGTCAAACTCTATCCCTTGTCCAATTCTGTTTGGCCCACCACCAATAACTAGTACTTTTTTCTCATCTGAACTACTCTCTTCTTGTTTTGGAAGCTTAGTAATATTTGTAGTTGAGTATAGGTAAGGAGTCAATGCTTCAAACTCTGCTGAACAGGTATCTACTTCATTGTATTCTAAACCAATACCAAGCTTTTCACGAGCATTATAGATGTCATTTTCTGTAAAGTTCTGCCCCTCATTTTTGTTAATTGCCCACGCAATCATAGCATCAGAAAAACCATCTGCTTTTACAGCTCTCATACGAGTTTCATCTTTAAGTAGTGCTACGTCCATAGATTTTTCAGCCTGAGCTAACTCCTCTAATTGGTACAAGAACCAAGGGTCTATCTGACACCACTCAAAAATCTCTTCTGTAGTTTTTCCTCGTCTAAGTGCTTCAAAGACATAGAGTACTCGGTTAGCATTAGGACGACGAATCTCTCTAATAAGCTCATCTTCATCACACTCAATAGAGTTAAAGCCAATAAGACCTGTTTCTAATGATACCAATGCCTTTTGAAATGACTCTTTAAATGTACGACCAATACTCATTGCTTCACCAACAGACTTCATAGCAGTACCTAAAGTTGAATCTGCTTGAGGAAACTTCTCAAAGGTAAATCTTGGAACTTTAGTAACTACATAGTCAATTACAGGTTCAAATGATGCTGCTGTTCCTGTAATGTCATTTGTAATCTCATCTAGTGTAAATCCAACAGCCAACATAGTTGCAACTTTAGCAATAGGATACCCAGTAGCTTTTGAAGCAAGTGCAGAACTTCGACTCACTCTTGGATTCATCTCAATAACAATCATACGACCATCTTTAGGGTTAATAGAGAACTGAACATTTGAGCCACCAGTATCTACACCTACTTCACGTAAGATTTTAAAAGAGGCATCTCTCATTCGTTGATACTCTTTGTCTGTAAGCGTAAGTGCAGGAGCAACAGTAATACTATCACCTGTATGTACTCCCATTGGGTCAAAGTTTTCAATGGAGCAGACTATAATACAATTATCTTTATGGTCTCTAATAACCTCCATCTCATACTCTTTCCACCCAAGAAGCGACTCTTCGATTAGAATTTCAGAGATAGGAGAGGCATCTAGCCCACCTTGCACAATCTTTTTATATTCATCTATATTATAAGCCACACCAGAGCCACCACCTGCCATAGTAAATGATGCTCTAACAATAAGTGGGAAACCTATTCTTTTAGCAATATTGAGAGCCTCTTCCATAGTATAAGCATACTCTGAAATAGGTAAATCCATACCTATCTTAATCATAGCCTTTTTAAACTCTTGACGGTCTTCACCCTTTTGAATAGCTTCAGGTTTTGCCCCTAAAATCTGTATACCTTCAAGCATTCCAGCTTCATACATCTCCATTGAGACATTGAGTGCAGTTTGCCCACCCATAGTAGGTAAAATGGCATCTATCTTCTCTTTTTTAATAATTTTAGAGATAACCTCTGCTGTAATAGGCTCAACATAGGTTCTATCTGCAAACTCTGGGTCAGTCATAATAGTTGCAGGGTTAGAGTTAATAAGCACAACTCGATAACCAAGCTCTTTAAGTGTCTTTGCTGCTTGTGTTCCAGAATAATCAAATTCACAAGCCTGTCCAATAATAATTGGACCAGAGCCGATAAGTAAAATAGTTTTTATGTCAGTGCGTTTTGGCATGTAGAAGTACCCTTATTGTAGTAGTTATAAAAATTTTGGCATTATACTCAAATTGGACTTAGAGAGCAGAGGGACAGACACGGAGGTCGCTCCTACAATTCCATTTACTATACCTAATATGGGCAATCTCCATATCTGCCTCATACTTTAAGAAAACAATACACTAAAGACTACACCATTTTAGAAACATTTTTAAATAGTTTAACCGACATATTAATAAGATGTTCAGACTGAGATAGAACAATAAATAAAGATATAGAAAAAAGTAACCACTTATAACTAGCCTTTTCAAAAAAGAGAAAATAACTAGATACAAGTAGTAACCATAAGGTAAAAAGAGACATTAAGCTATATACCTCAACTTCTAAAGCTTGAATTTGAAACCAAATTTGAGTAGCTAAGATTAGGCTCAAAATTAATAGACTTCCCCAAAGAAAGATTCTAAATTTCCTATTTGGCTCATTCCACAATGGAGTCCAATACATATAAGTAGCTATGGCTACAACTGTATAGCCTAAGGCTAAAGAGTCTATATTGGTACTTAACCATCTATTTTCAATAATAATTTTTACTATATATGCAAAGAGTATTAGAAAATATATTAAAAAAATAGGTGTTAAAATATACTTTGTAAAGACTAAACCAATATTAGCATAACGATTTGTTTGAACTAACATAATATACTTAGGAAGATGAGCTAAAAAGTAGTTAACAGAAAAGAGTCCAACAATGGCTATGGCAACTTGAACATAACGTACAGTAGCCAATGAGATACCAAAGAGATGATTAAGGGCATACATAGTTACAAAGAAAATAGCATAAAAAGCAAAACTTAAAAGTATCATGGCTAATAAAATTAGTAAAATATTTTGTGTCCACTCCCAAATATTTTTATTTGAGATAGAAACGTCCATAAATGGAGCCCAAAAAAACATGAATACAAGTGCAAAAATAAAAAGTATATGTCGTACAATAATAGTTGAATCTAAAATATTAAGAGGTAATAGGTAGTAGTATAGTGCCAATAATCCTAATCCAACTAACTTAAACCAAACACTCTTTGTCAACAGATGAAGCGTAGGAAAAAGAAAAATACCTAAAGAGATTACAAATGCTAATTTATAACTTATTAACATAAATAAACTTTGACTAAAACGATTACCTTCAACTATAATAATTAAAAGGAAAGTTACAATAAAAGAGGAGAGTGAAGCTAGAGGAAAACGCTGTAAGGCTTCTAAAATTTTATGGGACCATCTATCGGCTACTTCTAAGATAAAACTCACTTTATATTCCTTTTTTAATTTTCTATAGAGTATTTTATCATAAGTAGTATAAAAAACGTGATTTAATGTGATTTAATATTATTAAATCACCAATAAACTTAAATATAGAGCATGGTAAACTCTTAATGATATTCCGTCGAACTCAGGTTTATAACAAGAACTATGTTAAAATTCGCCCACTATTTTTCAAAGGACTTAAATTTTGTTTAATCTTCAAAATTACTCTACTCAAAATATCAAAAACGATGTTCTCTCAGGTGCATTAGTTGCTGTAGCACTTATACCTGAAGCCATTGCTTTTTCTGCTATTGCAGGAGTTAACCCTATGGTTGGGCTATATGCTGCATTTATTATTGGGCTTGTTACCTCTTTGCTTGGTGGTAAACCTGGTATGATTTCAGGTGCAACTGGGGCAGTGGCTATTGTTTTTGTCTCACTAGGAGTTGGAGTTAAAGCACTATACCCCGAACTCCATGGTGAAGAGTTATCAATAATGATACTTCATCATATTCTTATAGCTTCTATCTTTGCAGGACTTTTTCAAATTGCTATTGGTCTGTTAAAAATGGGGAAGTTTATACGTCTTGTACCTCAACCTGCTATGTTTGGATTTGTTAATGGACTTGCTATTGTTATTGCTCTTGCACAGCTTAAATTTCTAGCTCCAAAAGTAACTGAAGGGTTAAATTGGCTAGAGATTATCAAACACTCATTTAGTGAAAATTATATTATGTATATAATTATTGCTATTACTATGCTTATTATGCAATTTTTGCCTAAAGTTACAAAAGCTGTCCCTGCTGGTCTTGTAGCAATTATTCTTTTAACTCTTATAGTCTACTTTACAGGAATCCAAACTAAAATGGTAGGAGAGTTATTTGGAGATGTTACATCTATTGGATTACCTCATTTTGTTATGCCAGATTGGTCATTATTTAATGCTGACTCTATGGCACTTATTTTACCTACTGCTTTTTTAGTGGCTATGGTTGGACTTATTGAATCTCTTTTAACATTATCTGTACTAGATGAAATGAGTGGGACAAGAGGTTCAGGAAACAAAGAGTGTGTTGCACAAGGTATCGGTAATGTCTGTTCTGGTTCATTTGGAGGTATGGCAGGTTGTGCTATGATTGGACAGAGTATGATTAACTTCTCATCAGGTGGACTTGGTCGTCTCTCATCTTTTGTAGCAGCTGTGCTTCTTTTGGTACTTGTGGTTAGTTTCTTTAATGTTATTGCTATTATTCCTGTGGCTGTTTTGGTAGGAATTATGTTTATGGTTAGTATTGGAACATTTGAGTTCTCTTCTCTAAAGCGTATTAAGCACATGCAAAAATCAGATGCTTTTGTACTTATTGTCGTAACTGTTATTACTATTTTTGCCGATTTGGCTATTGCTGTTATTGCAGGAATAATTATATCTGCTTTAGTCTTTGCTTGGAAACATGCTAAGATTCATGCAACAGTTGAAGAGAGTGGAGAGAAGAGAAAGGTCTACAGACTTGAAGGACCTCTATTTTTTGCTTCTGTAACCTCATTTATGGAACAGTTTGATGTCAAGAATGATCCAGATGAAGTGGTTATTGACTTTAAAGATGCAAGGGTTATGGATAGTTCAGGAGTAGAGGCGATTGATACCTTAACTGAAAAGTATAAAAAAGCAGGAAAGAAACTTACTCTTAGACATCTCTCTCCTGACTGTAAAAAAGTTTTAACAATAGCTGGTCCTTTCTGTACTTATGAAGAAGATGACCCTACCTACAAAGTAGCTGTAAACCAATAGGAGATAGATATGAAAAAAATAGCTATATCAGTTGGAGATTTAAATGGTATTGGTATACAACTTGCAATAGAAAATCATGAAGAGATTAAAAAGTATGTTGAACCTATATATTGTATAGATGAAGTTATGCTACAAGAAGCTTCAAAACTTTTAGGTTTAGATATTCCTTCTGATTTTCAAACTGTCAATAAAATTGCCAAAAAATTTACTATAGAACCTTCAAAAGTTACCAAAGAAGCAGGAGTCTACTCCTTTGCCTCTTTTCTAAAGGCTGTAGAACTTGCCAAACAACAAGAGGTAAATGGAATTATGACCCTACCCATTCATAAAAAAGCTTGGGAGATGGCAGGAGTAAAGTTTAAAGGTCATACAGATGCTCTTCGTGAATTCTTTTTTGCCCCTGCTATTATGATGCTTGGTTCTCCTAAAATGTATGTAGCTCTCTATACAGAGCATATTCCTCTTAGTCAAGTAGTAAAAGAGATTCAAGATGTAGAGAAGCTCTCTATCTTTTTAATTGATTTTTATGAAAATATTAAAGATAAACTAAAAAAAGATGAAACCATAGGACTATTAGGAGTCAACCCCCACGCAGGAGACGATGGTGTCTTAGGAGATGAAGAGAAATATATAGTTAAAGCTAGAGAGATAGCCCACAAAACAATAGGAAAAGAGGTCTACACCATACCTCTTGTGCCAGATGTCGCATTTACGCCAAAGAGTCGAAAACAGCACCACTACTTTGTTGCTATGTACCACGACCAAGGGTTAGCACCACTTAAGGCTCTCTACTTTGATGAGGGAATAAATATCTCTCTTAATCTACCTATTGTTAGAACCTCTGTTGACCATGGAACAGCTTTTGACATTGCTTATAAAGGTGTGAAGTTAAATAATTTGAGCTATATTAATGCTATTAAGTATTTTTAATAACTGATGTTACGATTTTGCTATTCAGGAGAAGAATTATATTTTGTTCAATTTGACAATTCTAATAGCAAACTTATAACTTTTTTCTTCCAATATACTCATGGGAATATTATAACTAACATTTGATTAGTGAATAACGAATAGTGAAATTAATAAAAAATAAACTTTAGAGAAATAGCAAATACTAAAAAGTAATGAACAAGCAAAAAAAATTTATCTAACAAAAAAACCAACTATTCACTATTCACTTTTAACTATTCACTTTACGAAGTGAAAGTCCCCTATCGTATTTCTACAGTCGGGTCATAAGTAATGAAAATTTTATTACCATTTTTATTAATTATCATTTCAATCCCCTATCGTATTTCTACAGTCGGGTCATTATAGAAAATCATCCTCACTTTATCTTAGGTAATGAAGATGTTTCAATCCCCTATCGTATTTCTACAGTCGGGTCATCTATTGGAGGTTTTTTTCTTCTTTTCTTCTGAAAAGAGTTTCAATCCCCTATCGTATTTCTACAGTCGGGTCATGTACCTATATGCTACGATTAGAAATCGTGGTACATCAGTTTCAATCCCCTATCGTATTTCTACAGTCGGGTCATAGCTTATATTGTGGGAAACATCAAAAAAACCTCATAGTTTCAAACCACTTAACAGTGCTATTTTATGGAACTATGCGAAAAAGTTCGCAAACTAATGATAAATAATATACCAACTTAGCTTGTTTTTTTCTTAAAGTCCCAATATTTCGGACTCTTGTATTCAAAAAAAGTTCGCAAACTCTTTTTTCTTGTAGTTAAAATAGGTAGTTTACGAACTTTTAGCTAACATTAAGTTTCAGAACCCCCGAAAAATAGGCATTTGAAACTTAAGCGAAAATAAAAGTTCGTAAACTGATTTATTTTCTGAAAAATATTGAGATTTGCGAACTTTTTAAAAAGAGGCGAAAAAATAGAAA
>JALWMP010000031.1:0-5344 GCA_026996165.1 Campylobacteraceae bacterium | reverse complement strand
AGTCTGAAATATAGGGCTTCTCCTCAATTTTAGCTTAAAATAAACTTAGCTAAAAAGTTCGTAAACTAAAATCAATCAATATTTTCCTACAAACCCCTTAAAATTGGACTTTATACCCTTTATTACATGAGAAAGCTCCAACGCTTGTTCATCTATAATTGTCATCAATTTATATTTACCTTTTCGCCACTTAGTAGGTGTAGCTAATCGCTCTTGTATATTTTCAGTAATGACTTTTACACTCTTTTTGGTTAATCTTCCCTTGTTGGAACTAATTTTTGTTCCACGATTTAAAATAGAGATTATCTCTCTATCAACAACCATTTGACGAAAAAGCTCAACCATATCAAAAACAAGTGTAGGCTTGTTTGCTTGTGGAGTATGTAAAAAAGAGTGGTAAATATTGACCCCTGTTTTAAGTAGAGCCGACTGCACCCGATGGTAAATAAACGCATAACCATAATTCAATGCTTGATTAATCTCATCAGGTGCATTATGTGTCTCTCTCTTAAAACTCTTTTGCTCTATAACAATACCAAAACATTTCCAATACAATACAGACAAACTCCCCTCGTAACCCATAAGCACGGAGACATCTTTTGCACTTTTTATCTTTTTTGCTATCCCCTCCATCTGCTCAATAGTTCGTTCTAGCTCATTAAAATCATCTATATCTTCTCGTTCTCTATACCTTGAATAGTACTTCACAAGATTTATCTGATTTTTCATCTTAGCCTTTATAATAGCCTTAGCAATACCCAACCCCTTTTTAGAGTTTTTTAAATCTAACTGCTTTAGATGTAACTCATTGGAGACATTTTCAAAGTAGGTAATCTGTGCATAAGGCTTACTTTTATCTATAAAATCAATATCTATTTTACGCTTAGAACACTCCAAAATAAGATTAGAAGAGAGACTAACCCCCTTGGTCATCACAATAATCCGTGTCACCCAATTAACAGGACTAGTCTGAATAACCTTTCCATACTCTTTAACCACTATCTTACCCTTGCTCATACTCACATAAAGCCCAAAACGGTTTAAGACAATCTCTGAACTCTTTATCTGCTCTTGCAAAAAGCTCTTTTTCTTTTTTTCCATCTTCTTTTGGGCATTCTCTAGTGGTTTCTCTAGTGTCAACGCCTCATAAGCCCTTGCTATTAGATTGTGAGCGTGTTTTAACTTCTCCTCTTTGGTATTGTGTTCTAAATCTTCTAACTCTACTAATATCTGAATAAACTTTGACTTTTTGTTTATAGTTTTGCTCTTTTTTGCCAAAGCAATCTTTTTAACTAAAATCTCATCTATATGTTCCGATATAAGAATAAGTTGATGTTTACTACTAAGCACTTTAAAGTAATAGTTTCTAATGCCCACCAAATACTCATTTAAAAACTCAATAGATTTAACAAGCTCTTTTTTCTTTGTCTTTTTAGAGATGGTAGAGAGCTTTTTTTGAAACCGTTTATTGTCCATTAAAATCGTTTTGCCTTTAAAACGCAATCCCAAAAACTCAAACCCCTCATCAACTGAAGCCAAATAGGATTTCTCCTCACCAAAACGCAAATCAAGAGCCTTTAGGTACGCTGTAGCTATGGCTAAGTTCTTTTTTGCCTCTTTTTTACTCTTGGCAAAAAAGAGCATATCATCAGCAAACCGTACAAAGTCAACCCCTTTTTTCTCTAACGCCTCATCAAAACTGTGTAGATATAAGTTAGAGAGTACAGGTGAAAGCACATCACCTTGATAGACCCCTTGGCTCTTGTCTATCCACTCGTTCTGTTTCATCATTCCATTTTTTAAAAAAAGAGAGATAAGCATAATTATCCTCTTATCTACTATGACCTTTTTTAGAACTATTAAAAGTTTCTCCTGATTGATAGTGTCAAAAAAATCATCTACATCTGCTTTAGCTATATGGTTGTAGCGTTTTAAAAAATCTTTTGTACGATTAACAGCTTTTAAAACACCTTTTCCTTTACGAAAAGCATAGGATTTATCATTAAACTTTATACTCTCTAACAAAGCTTCTGCAATAATTTTTTGAATTACTTTAGAGGTTATAGAAGCTTGGGCTAGTTTACGCATCTCTCCATTGCTTTTAGGCATCTCAAAGCCTTGCATTGGGTCAGGAATGTAGCCCTCTTTTAGACTTTTTAGAAACTCACCAGAGGCGATTAGCTCTTTTGCTTCGTGGTAGCCTTTTGTCTTTTTGTAGAGTTCGAGAGTCATCAAAAGATTTTTGGTAGAAAAGAGTTTCTCAAACTTTTTAGTTAACATAACTACTCCTCTTTTCAAATGGCTTTGGTCGTTTAGGATTTAGGTCATAAGAGTTTTCAATAGTATCAGCAGAAAAAGCATAAACACGCACCGAATCCTCTTTGTCGCAAAACTTCTGAATAGTTTGTAGAAGTTCATTGAGTTTATGCTTTTTAATATCAAGCTCAAAAACAGAAAAGTTTACTCTGTAACCATACCCCTCTAAAAGGGTGGCTACTTTGGTTCTGTTGTTGGTATTGCTAATGTCGTAGGTTAATAAGAGTTTCATGCTATTCACACAAAATCTCTAAATAGTTTTTGAAAATAAAAACAATAGATAAAGCCCATAAATAAAAAGAGTTGTAAAAAAATTTTTTAGAAACTCTTTAAAAAAATAGCTATGTACTCTAAAAGCCTTTAGTCTGACTATAGTGTATAAGAAACTAAAGACAAATAATACAATAATGTTCGATATATGATAGGTGCTATTTTCAGCTAAAAGTTCTATCATCACTCACCTCCTTTACAAAAAAAGTTCCAACCAAGTTCACTACAAAAGAAATTTTTTGTATTTTTACCAGCTTTTTCGCCGACCTTTTCACTGCCTCTATAAACCTCAACCAACTCACTTTGTAGTGGTGCTTGTATCACTGTTGCACCTCTTTTGTCATCTTCCTGATTAGATGTTTTATTTTTTTCTGACTCATGTATTGTTGTTGGTTCACTTCTATTATTCTGCTCTTGACTATTGGTCTCTTCAGCATATAGTGAAGAGCAAACAACTGTTATTACTACAATTATTTTTAAATTTCGTTTCATCCTAACAATCCTTTAAAAAATCCAATCACAGCTCCAACCATTGCAACAGCAATAAACAGTGACAATATGCCCAAAAACATCGAAACTATTCGCTCAAAAAAATCATCCATCTATCTCTCCTTAATTTTAAGATAATATATTCTCTCAAAATAGATAGACAAAAAGAGTCCTACAAATAAAAAAATAAAATTTATAGATTAATTTAGTAAAAAAGAAGAAAATTAGAAAAGAGTAGACAAAAAGTCTACTGTAGGTAGTTTTCTAAATCAGCCCGAAGCTCATCAACTAAAGATTGAGGAGATAGCAACTTTAAATCAGGTAACCACTTTTTAATAAAAGGTAATATCTCTATAGATTGTGTATACTCTACAGAGAACTCAACAGAACCATCATCATGAGTTCTAATAAATTTTTCAGATAAAAAGTGCTGTTTCATGTAAGGTTTAAAATATTTAGCAACTTTTGGAGAGGCTAAAATATGAGCTGTTTGCTTCTCTTTGCTATACTTGCTCATAGGGTTTTGAAAATTCTCTAAAAAATGGTTATATGACTTTAACTCTTTTTTAGAAATATCTTCTAAATAACTCTTTTGAGATATGTTGTCCAACTTATTTATAAAAAAGATACGCAGAAAACGAAACCCCTCTTTTTTATCTACAATCGCTACATACCAATTCTGTTCCATAAAAATAAGTTTAAGAGGAGCTGCCTGTTTATGAATACGTTTTTCATCGTAGGTATAGTGAATATCTAAATATTTTTTTTCAATTATTGCATCTTTTAGAGTACGAAAAATATTCTTTTGTTCATCGCTTTGTAGCTCTTCAAAAGGAGAATTTTTATACAAAAAAACTTCTCTCTCTTTTTTAGATACTTTATAGTTCATATCTTTAAAGATAGCATCATCCCATCTATCAACCAAATCAAAAAACCAAGAAAAATCATTAGTACTTTGCATAATCTTCTCAAATACATAAGAGGTATCTACCAACTCATAGACACTGTTTCTTCCCTTTTTTACTTTGATAACATTAGAGTTTATTGTTGCTAAATCATTAAGATGTCGTCCTAATGTTTTTGTGCTATATCCCAATAGTTCAGCAATCTTTTTATCATTAGCCTTAATCTCTCTTCTTTCTACCAACAGCTCCATTAGTTTAAAAATGCTATCTATCTTTTTGTTATCAGCCATTATAGATTCTCCTAAAACTTTCTAAATCTAACATGCTCAAAAATAGAAGTTTTAATAATCTTTCCATCACGCTCTTCCTCTATAACATTCCGTTTAGTTGTAGCATAGACAGCCACTCCTTGCAAAAAATTAACAAAAGAGGCTATAGCACAAGTAGCTCCAAAATCACCCTGAACCAAAGCTACATCATCTCTATTCATATTTTCAATTAAAAAATCACGAATAGGTTGTAGATACTCCTCTATATCTTCTAAATCAGCAGGTACATTTGACCAAATATTTTGCAATTCATCATCAATAGTTAAAAACTCCTCCACACCAAAAGAACTTTTGGCATCATCTATCTGTTCTGGAGTAAGTTTATGAGAGAAAAGTAGTATCATTTTTTTCATTGTTTAATTCCTTTAAAAAAATATGAGGAATTATACTCTTATTTAAGGACAACTACTGTCTTTTTATAGTTTTTTAAAATTCCTATTTGATGTTTTCCAAATAAAAAATAAACTTTAAAGAAATAGCAAATACCAAAAAGTAATGAACAAGTAAAAAATACCTAATCTAGTCCTATCATGACAACTGCTTGTTGTTTAGCATAGGTGTTGTGCAAAGCACCCCCGAAAACTTATAGTCGGGTCATCCACGTAGTGATGATATGCAGTTCGCCGTATTAAAGGGTTTCAATCCCCTATCGTATTTCTACAGTCGGGTCATAAAGGATGGTGCTACAATTACTTTTGGAAAAGAGTTTCAATCCCCTATCGTATTTCTACAGTCGGGTCATTTTATACCAACAATACATTTGATGGAGGAAAAGGTTTCAATCCCCTATCGTATTTCTACAGTCGGGTCATGGACAGTTGGAGCAGCATTTATGGCTGCAATGGCAATGTTTCAATCCCCTATCGTATTTCTACAGTCGGGTCATCCTAATAAAAAGATGTCAAAATCAATAAAGATGTCAAGAGTTTCAATCCCCTATCGTATTTCTACAGTCGGGTCATAGCTTATATTGTGGGAAACATCAAAAAAACCTCATAGTTTCAAACCACTTAACAGTGCTATTTTATGGAACTA
>JALWMP010000030.1 GCA_026996165.1 Campylobacteraceae bacterium | reverse complement strand
TTAGAGTTATCTTTACAAGCTTTGGTTACAACTCTTCTTAATAGTAGAGAGACTTCTGCTGCTAAAGTTCCTGTATAGAGATGAGCTTCATCAAGAATAATAGTTCTTAATGCATTACCAATCAAAGAATAATCATTAGGTCTAGCTAAAATATACTCAAGCATGGAGTAGTTAGTAATCATAATATCTGGTGGATTATCTCTTGCCTCTTTTCGTGTTCTTATAAAACACTTATCATCAAACTCATCTGTTGCAAATCTTTTTGTTTCAGGTGTTTCACTATTATAAAAAAACATTTTTATTTTAGATTGACCTTTTAAATAGGCATACAACCTTTTATTTTGGTCTGCGACCAATGCATTCATTGGATATAAAATAATAGTTCTAACACCCTTTTCATCTTTTTTTCTAGGATTATTAATCAAATCTTGAAGCATTGGAAGCAAAAAAGCCTCTGTTTTTCCTGCTCCTGTTGGGGCTGTTACCACTATAGCAGGTTTATTGTATTCATTCATCTCATTAACAATCTTTAATGTTTCAAATTGATGTTTAAATGGATAAAAGTCAGGGCTAAACTCTCTATTTAAATCTAACAGTTTAATAAAGTCTTCTGTTAAAAAAGAGATATTTCTTAAAGTTTTATCATGCTTTTTAGCAGAGAATGAACCCTCTACTAAAAGTTTTGATATTAATCCATCTTCTGATTGAATTAACCTTAATATCTCCTCTTGTAACGCTTTATCTCTAATTGCAACATCACTAACAACTATACTCTCTAATCGCTGTTTTAAGTTTTCTGATAACTCTATTGCATCTAAATATTTACCCATCTATATTCTCCTTAGTGCTTCACGCAAATAATACTTTCCATTAATATGGTGCATTGCTACTTTTAAATTGTGTTTTTCAATCCCTTTAATGGCTATAGAGTTAAATAGGTTTGAGATAATTTTCTCAATAAAAGAGTTATCTCTCTCATCTTCTAACTCAATATCACCTAATAAATTATCAAAATATTTAATAATTTTTTGTGATTTTGACTCCTCTAATAGTTTAAAAAGAATAATAGGTGTCTCTATCAAACAATCTGCTTTTTTATCTAAGATAGCATTTTCTAAAATAAAAGAAGCATTCTCTTTTCCAAAAGTAAGCCCCATACAGATATGTTCAAACAATATCGAATATTTTGAAAAATCTAATTTAACTGATATTCCATTTATGATTATTGAAGTGTTATAAAAATCCTTAAAAAATTCTATTATATTTGATACAATATAGTTTCTGATAAAAGCTGTATATCTCTGTTTTAACAGAAATGGATAATTGGATAAAAGCAGTATCTTTAATATTTCATGATTTTTCAAATCAGAAAAAGAGTCTAAAAAAGCTATTTCATAAAAACCATCAATAATCTCTTCTCTAAAAGTTATCAATCCTATAGCAACTTCATATTCTAGCTTTAAAAAATTATTCTCTATTAAAAATTGAATTTCACTATAAGTAAATCTGTGCCAACGCATTCTTTTATCTAAAATAGTAAAAATAACATTTGAGGGTAGCTCTTTTTTAATATAGAGTTTAGATAAACTCTTTTGATTTAAATGGGTATATTTCTCTATATCTATATAGTTAAAAAGCTTATTTAAATTAGAATTAAATAGATGCTCAGATATAAAAATATCTTCTCCAAAACCATCAAACTCTTTTAATTGAAAAACTTTGTTAGGTTTTATTGTCTGATAAAATTTTGATTTATTTTTTAAAAATAGAATTTCTTGTCTTTTAAAATCACTCAAATAAAACTTATTACTTGTTATATCATTAGCATTTAAAAGAGTATTTGAATTAATCTCATAGCTTCCATTTTCGTCTATTTTGAAAAGTCTAGGTATTGTATTTCTTTCAAAGAAATTACACTGAATAACTTTTTTAAATGCTCTTCCCTTATGTTTAATCAAGAATGTATGTTTTGGATTAGTAATCATCTCTGGATATAGATTTAATTTTGCTCTACCATTTTGAATCTCACTAGAATCTAAATATCCACCCGAATAGTTCCATTTGACAATCTTTACATCATTAGGTAAATCCTCTAAAGGTTCATCCTCTTCCATTTTAAAAATTTGTAAAATAAACTCCTCTTCCTTATCTACAGTAAAACTATTATCATTTTTACTATAGAGTACCAACTGGTCAATCCATCGAGGCTTTTCTATATATTTGGTAAAGTTTAATTCAAAAAGTGACTCTCCATCATAGCTAATTTCGCACTTATCACTCTTTTTAATATCACTAACCAAAGTAGCATAACCATCAAAATATTCTCTTTGAGACTCTTCATTAAAATTACAATCTAAATCAGAATCCATTAAAATATTATATTTTTTAGTTGCATTGAGTTTTTTGAAAATATTCTGATAAATATTACCATCTTCATCAAAAATAATTATCTGCTCATTAAAATCAAAGAGCATAATATTTTCAGAAAAAACAATATCACTATCTTCATTTTTTACTTGAATTTCAACTTGGTTATAAGTAGGATTAATTATCTCTATACTCTTTTCTAAAACTAGATTCTTTTTACTATCGGCTATTAATAAGCCTACATACTCATAATCTATATAGATTTCATATCTAAATCCACTTAAATTTAGTGTATATAAATCTTGTGCATCAATGATAAATTTTAAACCTAAATTATCATATTTTATCTTATCCAAATAGAAAACAGGTAACTCTTCATTCTCTATTAGCATTGGACTATCAGTTATTTTTTGCTTGGAGAGTATTAATAAATTATCCAAAGAAAGATGACTAAACCAAATATTTTGTTCAAGAATTGATTTTAATTTTATATCACTTATTATATTGTCTCTATATCGTCTTAATGCTCTCCACCCCTCACTAAACTCTTTAGAATAATTTTCATCTTCACTATCTAATAATTCAGATACAACTACAGGTAGATTATAATTTGAAAGCCAAAGTTTTAAGTTATTCAAACTCTTATTGACTAAACCTATTTGAAGTAAAATAGTATTTCTAATATAGTGCTGTTCATCATCTCTACCATCAAAATTATCTCTTAAATGGAAAATTTTACAAGCATATTCAATAGACTCTATCAACTGTGATTTAGGATATTTTTCTCCTATAAAAAAGTTATTGATAAAATTTTCTGATAGAGTTCCATAACTTTTAAGATGATTAATAATAATCTTCCAAATAGATGAGTAGCTAATCTCTTTTTTTAATCTATAGGTGATTAAGAGTAAAAATAGTAAACCTATAAATGCTCTTTTCATTTGATTTAACTCATTAAAGTTCTGATTAAATGAGAATAAAATATATTGAGAAGTATCAATAATCTCATTATCTAATTCTAGTTCAATTAAAGATATATTGTTTTTTGAGTAGAAAAGAGTATCTAATAGACTAACCATATCTTTATATTCTTTTTTTAAAGCTAAAAAATCTTCTTCGATATTGCTATTTAAAATTAACTCTTGCTTTTTACCTTGCTCTTTTTCTATGACAATATTATTTTTTATAATTTTACAACCTAACCAATCATCCCATCCAATCCATCCATCATCTTTATAAACAAAGTCAGGAGCTTTTGGTATGTTTCTTGGTTTTTGAGGAAGTGTTGTTATATGATTAGAGATATAATCTTTCCATTGATTATATCCTGATAATCCTAATGAGTGAACAAATTTTTTGGCATCAGTATAAGATAACCAAGTATCATCAACATTTTGGGTACTACCTGTTCGTTTTCTCTCTGTACCAAGCCAATCCCCTAAATCAATCCATTTCTCAGCATATACTCTTTTTGGGTCTGATGGTATATTTTGTGGTTTTGGGGCATATCCCTCTAATTCACCCTTTGAATAAAGTTTCCACTCTTTTTGACCTTTCAAATTTAAGCCTCTTACAAATTCACGAGCCTTTTCAAAATCCATCCACTCAATACCAAGCCAATCTTTTATACCTTGCCACTCATCTTTATATATATCCTGTGGATTCCAAGGAATATTTTCAGGTTTTTCTACTCCTTTAATTTTTTTCTGATAATATTTTCTCCACTCTTCAAAATTTTTTAATCTTAAATTTCTAACATAAGCTCTTGCCTCATCAAAGGGAAGATAGTCAATTTCTCTTTTTGTTCCTATCCAATCACTCCAACTTTTCCAACCTTTAAACTTATAGACTACATCAGGATTAGATGGAATAAAATCAGGTCTTTTATCTTTTCCCTCTAATTTCCCTTTTGACCACTTCTTCCACTCTCCTGTACTTCTTAAAGCAATGTTTCTTACATATTCACGAGCTTCATTAAAAGGTAAATGTTTTTTTGACATATTAGAGCCTATAATATTTTTTAAACTATTATATAACCTTTAGTTAATAGTTTTTGTCATAAAACAATAGAATAAGTTTAGCAATCAAAGGAAAGCTTCAAATCTATACATAAATTTTATGGTTAATTCACCTAAAAGTAACCATGATAAAAGTATCTAACCCAATTATGTTTGGTGATAAAAAAGAGTGTGTTGATAATGATCAATACGATATATCTACTATGGGTTCTGTAGCAAATGTTGGTCTTATAGCTCAAAAAGCAGAAGAGTATGGTTCTCACCCAACAACTTTTGAGATGGCAGAAGATGGTAAAGTAACAGTTACTGCTGAAGATGGAACAGAGCTTATGAGCTTTGATGTTGAAAAAGGCGATATCTGGAGAATGAGTAGAGCTAAAGATATTCCTATTAAAGACTGGGTAAGACTAGCAGTTGAGAGAGCAAGTATTGAAAAAGTACCTACAATCTTCTGGTTAGACAGTAACAGAGCTCACGATGCAGAAATGATTAAAAAAGTAGAGAAGTATCTCCCTGAATTTGATACAGAGGGACTAGATATTCAGATTATGGACGTAGCAGCAGCGACTAGATTTACCAATGCAAGAGTAAGAGAAGGTAAAAATACTATCTCCGTAACTGGTAACGTACTAAGAGATTACCTTACAGACATGTACCCAATCTTAGAGCTTGGAACATCTGCTAAGATGCTATCTATCGTTCCATTACTTGCAGGTGGTGGTCTTTACGAAACTGGTGCTGGTGGGTCTGCTCCAAAACACGTTGACCAATTCTTAGCAGAGAGCCACTTAAGATGGGATTCACTTGGAGAGTTCTTAGCTCTAGCAGAGTCTTTAAGATTTATCGGAAGAAAACACTCAGATGAGAAACTTCAAGCTCTTACAGAAGCTCTTGATGTTGCAAACGATGGTTACCTTGACAACAACAAAGCACCAAGCAGAAAAGCTGGAGAGCCTGATAACAAAGCATCTCACTTCTACGTAGCTCAATACTGGGCAGAGGCACTTGCAAATGGTTCAAATGCTGAACTTGCAGAGAAGTTCGCTCCTGTTGCACAAGCTCTTAAAGAGAATGAAGCTAAGATTATTGAAGAGTTATTAGCTGTTGAGGGTAAACCTGCTGATATTGGTGGATACTACCACCCAGATGATGCAAAAGCAGAAGCAGCAATGAGACCTTCGGCTACATTAAATGGTATTATTGATGCTATCTAGTATTAACTAATACCTCTTGTTCCACCTTTTTTGGGTGGGACAAACTATTTTAAAGAGTCCAATCTTCCAAAATTAATTTTTCTACCCTTTTAAACTCTCTTGTATTATTAGTAACCAAAACAGCCCCAAGACTCAAAGCATGAGAAGCAATTAGCAAATCATTAGCCCCTATAATCTGCCCTTTTTTCTCTAAGTCAGTACGAATATTGGCATAGGATTGTGCTGAGATTTTCGAGTAATCATAAATGATAAAATTGTCTATAAAAGCAGAGACAATTTTTATAAGCTTTGGACTATCTTTTTTGGTTGCTCCATAAAGCAGTTCTGAAACTACAATGCTAGAGAGTGCAATGGTATGATTTTGTTCTACCTCTTGAAGCTTTGCTTTTATACTTTGTGGTTTATTTCGGATAATGTAAGAGCAAATATTGGTATCAAGCATATAGAGCATTAAAAAAGCGCCTTGTTGTCTAGTGGAGGCTGAACTCTCTCTAAAAAGAAATCAGATGTATCAACCTCATCTAACATATTAAAAAAGTTATCCCACTTGTTTTGAGGTTTAGGGCGTATTACTAGGGTTTCTCCTACTTTTTCTATGTAAACTTCTGTAGTATCTACTCTAAACTCTTTTGGAATTCTGATGGCTTGGCTTCTGCCATTTTGGAATACTTTGGCTAGTTGAGTCATGGATTGCTCCTTTTTGGTATATATCTTTAAGTATATATCAAAATATTGTAAAGTTTGCTGAATTGTAGAAAAACAGGGTTAAGTTTTTACTGTTTTGACTTTGTGACGATGGTTAATATTGTCACGAGAAAAATTAAGTTTAGTTATCTATTTGGGGTCTGAAACCTAACCTTCTAAAATAATAGTTTCTTTTCTAGCTAAAGTCATGGCAAACCCTTTTTCATAATAGGCTGATTCATTTACAAAAAGAGTATATAGTGACTCCCCTTTGTACTCTATAACTTCATCATCAAGTGTCAAAAATAGAGGGTCTCCTTCGTTTATAAGCGTAAAATCTTGGTCTTGTCGCTCTTGGTGTACCATTGCTACAATATCGCCATCTTCATTGCGAGGATAGTCTACTAATGCTTTATGGTTATAAATTTTTAGCTCTTTTGGTAATTCTATATTTTCATTACGATTCTCTTTTTCTATAAAGTCAAGCAGATGATAAACTAATGCCTCTGTTTTTAGAAACAAATCAGCTCTTAAGACCCCTTGAGGAACAGCTCCTACCTCTATAGCGAATCCATGAGGAGCAATGGAGTCTACAAAAGCATTCTCTATATCTCCTTCCCATTGATAGACCTTTAGACTAGGTTCTGCTTGGCAAAGATAGGCTATGGCTCTCCATGTTATGGTGCTTGGATTGCTGACTACTATCGACAGACCCATATTGGCTGTAGTTGTGTGTAAATCTACGATAAAATCAACATTTGGATTAGTGCTTCCTTTCTTACCTAATAATTTATCTAGCTCTTTTGCCAATTTTGCTTCATAAGTATCCAAGGTATTGTTTGCTAAATCACTTAAACTAAATGAACGGTTTAAATCGTGGTCAATATATCGCCG
>JALWMP010000029.1 GCA_026996165.1 Campylobacteraceae bacterium | reverse complement strand
CAGCTAGAGAGTTAGGAGAAAAGTACAAAACCTCTGTCTTGCTAAAGGGTGGTCACCTAGAGTTTACAGACCTAATGACCGATACCCTCTATAACTATGAAACTAAAGAGATAACCACCATTCAAAATCAAGCTGTAGATACCATTAATACCCATGGAACAGGGTGTAGTCTCTCTTCAGCTATTGCAACATATATTGCTTTAGGAGATAGTTTAGAGGAGGCGACCATTAAAGCGTGTAGTTACCTTAACCAAGCTCTTATTGATGGGAAAGATAAGTACTTAGGCAAAGGACATGGAGCTATAAACCATTTTGGAATTTGACAAACTAAACTTATCTATTTAATAACCTGAGTTCGACGGAATATTCTATCCACAAAAGCCTATAAATTAGGTAAGATTTTCAAAATTAAATTCGTAGGACTAGCCGTAGCTAATATGGTATAGAGAATATATATACCATATATTTCAAGCTGAAATAGTATAATACGCAAATTAAAAAAAGAGAAAAAAATGATAAAATCAATAACAGGAAAAATAGACTTCATAGAGTCACTACGTGGGAAAAAAGCTACCTTTATATTAGCTCTAAGTAATACTAAAACAGCCAATATAAAAGGTATTACTCAAGCAGGAATCCCTGGAATGATACACCTTACTCCTACACTTGATAGTGAGTTTGTATGCACAGGTGAAGTTAGAAGTTTAGAGAATATTGCTGAAACACCAAAAGGTGTACCAACCCCTGCACTTATTACTCGTGGGATTCACCTTTTAAATCCTTATAGTCGTGTAGAAATTTTAGATTTAGGGTTAGAGGTTAAACCAAAGATTGACTATTTTAAAGTACACTCTTTTAATATTGAGCCAAGTGACAATATTGCAAAAGGAGCTAATATTGATGCTGAAACACTTTTTCAAAAAGGGGTTGAGTTTGGAAATAGTTATGAGTGTAAAGATGAGTATATTATCTTAGGAGAATCAGTTCCCTCTGGTACAACTACTGCTATGGCTACAGCCATTGGACTTAAATACAAAGTAGACCATGCCTTCTCTAGCTCTTTTAAAGATGTTCCTAATGATATTAGAGAGAAAACTTTAAAATTAGCTCTCTCCAACCTAGAAGAAAAATATGATATATTTGATGTACTCTCTAAAGTTTCTGACAATATGCTTATTTTTAATGCTGGGTTTATTTTAGGACTTAATAACAAAATACCTTTGGTTTTAGCAGGAGGAACACAAATGGCTTGTGTTTTGTTGATTGTTAACAGAATACTGCAACTTATGGGTGGAACTATAAATACAAGTAACTTATCTCTTTGTACTACCAAATGGGTAGCAAAAGATGAAAATTCTGATATAAAAGCTCTTTTAGAATTATTAAATTTTCCTATTAATGCCTACTATAGCGACTTTGATTTTTCATTAAGTTCACACCCTGCTTTAAAACTATATGACCAAGGTGAAGCTAAAGAGGGAGTTGGTGCAGGTGGTGCATTAATATATGGTGAGTTAAATGGACTTAGCCAAGAAGAAATAACTAAAAAAATTGAAGATTTTCTAAAATAAAATTATGCTGTTATTCAACGGTTAAATAACTTTTGCTACTATCTTCAAAATATAGGAGTTAGTGTGATAAATTTAACCCATCATGTTAAAGAGAAGATGTCTCAACGTGGCATTCACAAAGAGTTGATTGATGTTGTGCTTATCTATGGGAAGTTAAAAAAAGACAAAGTCATACTTAACAATAAACAGATAGAAAAAGTTTTAAAAAAATTAGATAAACACTATCATAGTGTAAAATATCTTGGCAATAGATTACACTTAAGCAATTTAAACAAAGTACGTTCTCTTTTATTAAAAATACGAGATAAAAGAGGTATAACCCTTGTAATAATGGGTGAAACACTTATTACCACTTACAATACAGATATAAAATTAAAATATAAACGACGCTACAAAGGTCGGAAATAGGTACTTAATGGACTATAAAAAAATTCTATACTTTGGTGGGCAGAAGTCTGGTAAAAGTAAATTAGCAGAAGAAAAGATTTTAGAGTTATCTAAGTCAAAACCATACTACATTGCTACTTACGACAATAGCTACAATGATAGTGAGATGCAAACTCGTATTAATAGACATCGTCAACAAAGAGAAGATAGATTTTATACTATTGAAGAGAGATATGAATTAACAAAAGTTATCAAAAAGAGCAATAGCTATCTTGTAGATTGCATCTCTATGTGGATTTTAAATAATATAGACAAAAAAGAGGAGACTCTTTTAACTCAACTAGAAGAGCTCTCAAATATCCAAGCCAATATTGTATTTGTAGTAAACGATGTTAACTCAGGGGTTATACCTTTTGACAAAGAGAGCCGTAGATTTGTTGACCTAACAGGAGTTATTGGTCAAAAACTAGCTTCACTATGTGATGAAGTATATGAGGTAAAATTAGGAATAGGAGTCAAGCTAAAATGAATGTGTCTTTTAGTTTTAGGCTTTTGTGGATATGATATTCCATCGAACTCAGGTTAATAAAGTTGAAAAAGGAAAAAGAGTACTAAAACTCTCTATTTTGTGGTTAGTGCTTATCTCTTGTTCACCATTGTGAACCTCACTCTCCCAAATCAGAAATTATGGAAGAGGATTGCGAGAAAAACTTTGTTCAAGGAAAAATTTAGTCTATTGTTATGATAGTTCATCTACAGATATTTTTATAATTTTAGGTAAAATCATTTTTGCTAATGCTACATTTCCATCATTTTTAAAAATAGCAAAAGCATGAATATGAACAGATGAATCTTCTCCTGAACAAGCCATCAATATTTTAGACTTCTCTGTTGAAATCTCCATAATCTCTGTTCTTCCTAAAGATAATTTCTTAGAGAGTGAATGGGAACTTCTAAACAAATCATTAAAAATAACTGCTGTCTCTTCTAAGTTTATACTTTCATTCTCTTTATCAAAGAGAAGTAACTCTCCTGTATATTGACTAATACCAACACCAAGATAACCATTAATCTGTTTAATATCTTCAAATATAGACTCATTTATCATTTTACAACCTTATATATATTAATTTAGAAAAATATTTTACTATGTTAAAAATATAACATAATAAAACTTTATTTTATGTAAAGTATTAATATTATTTTAATACAATTTAGAATATTATTTTAATGTAATGATTTATTATAAAAGGTTATTTTATGTTTGAAGAAGAGAGAAAACTTAGTTCAGTTGATATTATTGTATCTCAATCTGATTTAGATGGTTTTATTATCTATGCAAATCCTATTTTTTATAAAATTGCAGGGTACTCTTCTGCTAAATTAATCGGTGAAAATCATAATATTATAAGACATCCAGATATGCCAAAAGCTATTTTTAAAATATTATGGGAGAGACTAAAAAATAGAGAAGATGTATACTGTTTTATTAAAAATAAGGCAACAAACAATAAATTTTATTGGGTGTTTGCATATATTCGACCATCTTTCAATAAAGATAAAACAGTTAGAAACTATATCTCAACACGTAGAGCCATTTCTAACAAAGCTAGAGATATTATTGAACCTCTATATAAACAGATGTTAAGTATAGAGAAAGAAAATGGAGTAGAAGCCTCAGAGGAGTTATTTAAAAAGTTTATGGAACAAAATCGCCATAAAAACCAATTAGATAATGAGATAATACACAATATTCAATATTGAAAAGGAAAAGAAAATGAACATAGAAAAAACAATTAAAGATATTAAAAATATTAATGGATATATAGGTTCAGCAGTATTGAATAAATCAGGAGAAATTATCTATATTGATGAAAATAAAAATATAGATTTAGCTTTTGCATCTAGTCTATTTAATGATACATTTAGAGCATTAAATGAAGCCTCTTTAGATATTGGATTTTCTAATTTAATTCGCTTAGAGACAGAAAATGAAGAGGGTATGATATTTCTAATATATGGAAATAAGAAGCAAAATATTTTTGTTATTTTTAATTCAAAAGGAAATATCTCTTTGGCAAAAATGATTTTAATACAAGCATTAAAAAAAGATAAATAAATGTTTAAAAAATTAAAAGAACTATTCTATAGTCATACTAAAGAAACTATTCGTATTTTTGAAGAAAATACAAAGATTGATTATGAAGAAAGGATATTTTCATCTTTAAAAATACTCTCTTTGACAGATACCCAATTAAGCTATCTTCCTCCTTTATCTGTCTTTGTTAACTTAGAGGTTCTAAATCTTTCAGGTAATAAAATTAAAGATATTGACCCATTAAAAGATTTAAAAAAACTAAAAATCATTGATTTAAGATTTAATAAAATAGAAAGAATTCCTCTTTGGGTATTTGACTCAAATAAAACTATATATTGGGAAAGAACAGATGAAAATCAAGAAGGTATCTATCTTGAAGGAAATCCTTTAGATAAAAAGTTAATATCTAAAATCAAAAATTATCCTTTTAAAGATAAAAAAACTATTATAGAGATAAAAGAACCAGAACAGCTTATAGCATTAAATAGACAACGTGTTTCTATTTTCCTACCAAAGTCATTTTCATCTAAATTTGTAAATTTATTTACTTCTACTCAAGAAAATGAACTTAAATTAAATATATTTACAATAGAGTATGATAATAATTATAAAATATTAAATCAAGAGTTATCTAAAGACTTGGAGTATATTATCTTAATTTTAAAAGAGGTAGAGTGTTGTCTAAATCCTCCAATTTTAGAGTTAATATCAGAGCTATATAGTAAGAGTAAAATATTTTTAATTATTGAAGATAGTAATCATAATAATATTAAAAATAAAATAACTTTCTTTAAAACATATACAAAGTCTATAAATATCATAGATGTATACCATTGTTTTAACAAAGAGAGTAACAAATCAATAAAAGAGAAAATCTATAACTACTTAGAAAAGACGAGAGAGGCAAACTCTCTTTGGAAACCAAACTGGATAGCACTAAGAGATGAGATTGAACAGAGTTATCAATCAACATTAGATTATAAAACCTTTCAATCTTTGGCTAAAAAACATTCTCTATCTCCACAAGTAGAATATGATATTTTTAAATATCTTAAGAGAGTAGGTTCTATCTCTACTCCATTTTAAATTTAGAAAGAGCCGTCTTTAAGTCAATATCTACTTTTACTTGAGGTAAAAATGATGACTCTTTATCTAACTCTACATCTACAAAAGTTACATCATTGCCATAAGCTTTACGTATCATCTTCTTAACCTTATATAGAGAAGAGACCTCATCAACTAAAACTCCTTTTATCTCAGGAACATTAGCTATATATATCTTGCCATCTGCTACTTTTAAAATCTGCTCTTTGCTCACGCCTCGGTTTTTAGCTACAGAGGAGACAAAGTTCTCATATGTTGGTTTAAGTAAGTGTTCCGTCATATATTTTCTATTTTTATCATCTATTTTAGCAAAGAAAGAGATAGGCTTTTTAAACTCTCCTGCGGCCATAAAGTCTTCCTCTACTCCTACTTTTTTTGCTAACTCACCCAAGTTATAGTGAGGCATAATCACCCCTATAGAGCCAACAATAGCATTTTTATTAGCAATCAGAGGCTTAACAGCCGAAGCAATATAATACCCACCACTAGCAGCAATGGAGTCTACATACATAGTAATGTTTTTATCTTTTTGAAACTCTTTTAGGTACTCAGAAAGCTCCTCACTAGCTGTTGGTGAACCACCTGGTGAGCCCATAATAAAGAGTACCGATTTAAAACTCTCATCATCTCTAATCTTATCTAGCTCCTCCATAACTTTTGTGGTAAAATCTTCTGTAACCTCTTTGTTGTAGCGAATAACTGCTATTTTATCATTAGTAAGAGTCTCTTCACCAACTACACCCGATTTTTTTAAAAAACTAACAATAAAGAAAATCTCCATCAACAAAATAAGCCCGACAATCCAAGCCTTTAGATTGCTTACAAAAATCTGCCTCTTTAGTGCTTTTAGCTCTGTTTTATGAAGTTGCTCTTTTTGCTCAAAGAGTCTTCGCTCATGCTCTATGTTTTCTTGCATTCTATCTCCATTAACTATATAATTCCTACGATTATATAAGGTTAAGATTAAAAAAGGATAAGATTGAACAATATCTCTATATTTGGAACATCTAGCGATGCAGGAAAGTCTACACTTACTTTTGTTATTGGAAAAATCATTCAAGATGCAGGGTACAGAGTCGTCCCATTTAAAGCTCAAAATGTCTCCAACAACGCTAAAGTGTGTGCCGATGGCTCTGAGATTGGCATCGCCCAATATTTCCAAGCAGAGGTTTTAGGTGTGTCTCCCTCTTACCATCTAAATCCTATTCTTCTGAAATCAGGACAGAAAAGTTCTGCTTCGCTTATTGTCAATGGAAAAGTTATTGCCTCTAAAGATGTACGTGAGTACTATCGTGACCTAGATATGCTAAAACCTGCTGTAGACAAAGCCTTCTCCTACTTAAGTGAGCGTTATGATTGTGTAGTATGTGAGGGGGCAGGTAGCCCTGTAGAACTGAATCTTATGGAGAAAGACCTCTCAAATATATATATAGCAACCAAGTTTAAAACCAAAATTATCTTGGTAGCCGACATTGAAAAGGGTGGAGTCTTTGCCTCTATTTGGGGTGTATATAACCTTTTACCAAAAGAGCTACAGAGAAATGTTATAGGGGTTATTGTTAATAAATTTAGAGGAGACATGAGCCTTTTTGACAAAGGGGTTAAGATTATAGAGAGTGAGTTTAAAATACCTGTTTTAGGAGTTCTACCCTATATACCTTTTAACCTTGGCTTTGAAGACTCTCAATCACTTCTAAACTACCAACAAAAAAACCATAAAAACGCTAAAAAGGTAGCTGTTATAGCCTACCCTACTATGAGTAACTACAATGACTTTGAGCCTTTGGTTGCTAACCCTAATATAGCTCTTGAGTTTATCTCTGCAAATGTACCACTTAATGGTTACGATGAGATTATTTTAGCAGGGTCAAAGTTGGTAATAAATGACTTAAAGTGGCTTAAAGAGGTTAGACTCTTTGAGCAACTAAAAAAAATCAATAAGCCAATACTTGGTATATGTGGTGGTTATCAGATGATGTTTAAACAAATATCTGACATGGAAGCTATAGAGACAGATA
>JALWMP010000028.1 GCA_026996165.1 Campylobacteraceae bacterium | reverse complement strand
ACAATAACATGCGTAGCAATACCTCGTTTACACATCTCTTTTGTTCCCATCCAATAGTCTTGACCTACTAACATCTGTTTGTATTCATCTTCGCTAAGAAAACCATTTTTGACAATAATATCATAGAAGAAAGCCTCTAGTTTTTTAGAAGTATGAGTGATTCTTGCTTTGACCTCTCCACCTTTTCCTATAGCTCCCCCAGAATAATTATGGTACATAAAGTCAGAATATGGATAGACTACTCTTTTGTCTGCCATAGAGAAGAGCATTGCCCCCATACTATAGCCTTTGTTGTCTAAGTAGGCAACAGTTCTTCCGTAAAACTTCTCTTGAATAATGTTATAAAACTGCATTCCTTCATTTACAAAACCACCACCAGAGTCAATTATAAACTCTAGTACATCGTGGCTTTTAGCTGATTTTAGCTCATTAAAAACAGAGTGTAAACCCTTTTTTAGTTCAAAAAAACGACCTATATAGACACGGTAACGTGTATGTTTTGGAGTTATTTCATAAAGCTTTCTCTCTTTATTAACTACTTTTTTTTGTTCTGGAATTACTTCTGAATATAGAGTATGTTGTTCACTACTTAGTTCTTTTTTTGCACCAGTCATGTTTAATCCCCATTTATAAATTTTATAATTATAGCGTATTATTTTACAGCTTGGGCAATAATGTGTATAGCCATTCCGTAAGAGGTTGAATTGTTATATTTAGTAAGTATTCTAAAGTTTCTACCACCCATCCAAATATCATCGTGGTCTCTGTTTCTTGTCTTTAACAGATAGGCTTTTGACTCTCCAAAATACTCTGTAGGAACAATCCCTTTTTTCTTTAAGTATGTTACAGAATACATCTTTTTGTGAGATGTTTTAAGCTTAGTAAAACGTTTTCCTTTAAAATTGGTAGGAACGGCAACAACTGCCCCTTTAACCCAACCTTTGTTGTGCATAAATCTAGCAATGACCCCTATGCAGTCTTCTAAATCCCAAGGGTCTTTGACTCCATCACCATTGTAGTCTACCATAAACTTTCTCTGAACAGATGGTACTTGTTGTACTGCACCCATAGCCCCTGCAAAAGAGCCATATTGGCTGTAGATGTCTCGGTTCTCCTCTCTCATAAGTAAAAAGAGATTTTTAAACTCAGACTTAAAGAACTTTTTCATACGATTTTTATGAAACGCAAGGGTAGCTAGAGCATCTAAGATTCGGTAGTTTCCAGTGTAAGTTCCATATTTGCTCTCAACACCCATAAAACCTACAATATAGTCCATATCTACCCCATACTCATCTTCGGCTCGTTTGAGTGTTTTGTAGTAGTTCTGTTTAAACTCTTTGGCAAGTTGAATGGTGGCATCATCAAGAACATGGTCTTTATAACGCTCCCATGAGCCGTTAGTGCTTCCTACTTTGTACTTACCTGTGTAACGGTCAAGTGTCTCTTTGTCTAACATGGCATTAGATAAGACCTCTTCCATATAGCTACGCTTAAAGTGGTTGCGTTTGACCATCATATCTATAAATTTTTTTACTTCCGTTTTTTTTAGATAGTCATATGGCACAGGTGGAGTTGGAGCTTTTGGCTCAGTTGCGTTTAGTGTAAAGGTTGTTATTAGTGTTGCTGTTATTAGTTTTATATAATTCATATTTAATAATATCATACTTTTATGGGCTTTTTGTGGAATATGTTATAATTTCATCAATATTATACAAAGAGATTAAATGGCAAAAAAACAAAACTTTACAACAAAGATTATAGGTGGTGAGTTCAAAGGGAGAGTTATAGAGATTCCTAATATCTCCACCACACGCTCTTCAAAGAGCATTTTAAGAGAATCACTCTTTAATACACTACAGTTTGAGATAATAGACAAAAACTTTGTAGAGGTCTTTTCTGGTTCAGGCTCTATAGGACTAGAGGCATTAAGTAGAGGAGCTTCGATGTGCTACTTTATAGAGTATAATAAAATAGCCTACAAAGTACTACAAGAAAATATTAAAAAACTTACCCCTGCAAAGTGTCAACATCTATTTGGTGATAGCTTTGAGAAGTTCGATACTGTTTTATCTATGGTAGAAAAAAGAGATGAGAAGACATACTTCTACTTTGACCCACCATTCTCTACTCGCGATGGAATGGACGATGTGTACGATAAGACTTTAGACCTCATCAAAAAGATAGACCCTACAAAATGTATGATGGTTATAGTAGAACACATGAGTCAACTAGAGATGCCTAAAGAGATAGGAGAGTTAGTTCAGGTTAAACGTAAAAAATTTGGACGTTCTACCATGACATACTATGCACCAAAAGAGGAACACTAATGCAGACCAAAAGAGACCATATAGCACTATTTATAGATTGTGATAACATCTCACACCGTGCTATTGAGGGGATTATATCTGAGCTTAGTAACTATGGAGTAGTCAATATTCGCCAAGCCTATGGAAACTGGACAAAGAGTAACTTAAAAAATTGGGAAGAGAAGCTTTTAGAGTTTGCCATTAAACCGATTCAGCAGTTTGACTACTCTAAAAACAAAAATGCAACCGATATTTTAATGACTATTGATGCTATTGATTTACTTCATACAAAAAACATAGACGCTTTTGCCTTTGCAACAAGTGATTCTGACTTTACCCCTGTAGTGATGAGGGTACAGCAAGAGGGCATTAAGGTTTTTGGTTTTGGAGAGAAGAAGACTCCTCCTGCTTTTATGGCTGCTTGTTCACAGTTTATTTTTACTGAAAAGCTTATGGCAAGTACAGAGATAGTAGAAGAAACCTCTTCTAAAGGTAAAGAGGTTAGAAAGACAAAAGAGGAGCTTAGAAAAGATAAGTGGCTCTGTAAACTTCTTAGAAATGCTCATGAACAGACTATGGATGAGTTTGGTTGGTCAAATTTAGCTGATATGGGTGCTTACATTAACAACAACTCCTCCTTCTCTCCTATTAATTACGGCTATAAAAAGTTGAGTCAACTTATAAAAGCAATAGATTTATATGACCTCTATTTAGACAAAGATAGTAAACAGATGAGTGTAAGATTGAAGAACTATTCTGTTTAAAAATGGTATAATATACTAAAGTATGAAAGGATTTATTATGAATATAAAACAGATGCTATTTTTTATACTACTGTTTAATTTAACTATGCTACAGGCTATGAGTAAAAAACAATCTGTCGATATTGTTGATGATTGGGAGTATAATGCAACTATACTTTCACAAGATACATCACGAAAGATGCCTACGCTTGGAATGGGTAGTATAAAGTCAATGAATGCACCTATGTTAAGAGCAAAAAAGATAGGTCTAGCTGTAGGTGGAGCAAAAGATACCAATAACTTCTTAGCCAATATTGAAAATGGTTATCTTCCGAAGTTAGAGTCTATTACCTATGAGGGGCAGTTCTATAACCACTACTTCGATACTGGTTTAGATGGTAAAGAGTGTAAAGAGCTATTTTGTCCATCTTACTCATCAGCTAAGCGTAAAAATCCTTTTACTGATAAAGAGGAGTATTTTTTGTCAGTTGGGTTAAACTCTGGCATTAAAGAGGGTGACTTTAAACGAAAAAAGCTAAATTTAGTAGTTGTTTTAGATATATCAGGTTCTATGAATGGTAAATTTAACTCTTACTATTATGATAAATTAGGAAATAGGGTAACTAATGATGAGGTAGAGACAAAAACTAAAATGGCTATTGCCAAAGAGTCAATCATAGCAATGCTTTCACATCTTAAAGATGATGATAGAGCAGGGGTGGTACTATTTGACCATAATGCCTACAGAGCAAAACCTCTTAATTTAGTTGGAAATACAGATAAAGAGGCTATTCGTAAACATATTTTAGAGCTTGAAGCTCGTGGAGGAACTAATTGGAGTGCAGGATATAAAGAGGCATTGAAACTTTTTGATGAGGTAGATTTAAACAGCAGTGAATATGAAAACAGAATTATCTTTTTAACCGATGCTATGCCAAATAGAGGTGAACTCTCAAAAGATAAACTCTTTGGAATGGCAAAAGATGCAAGTAAGAGAGGGATTCATACTACCTTTATAGGTGTAGGTGTTGACTTTAACAATGACTTGGTAGAGTATGTCTCTAAAACAAAAGGTGCAAACTATTTTTCTGTTCACTCAAGCAAAGAGTTCTCTAAACTTCTCGATAAAGAGTTTGACTATATGGTAACTCCTTTAGTTTATGATTTGGAGATGAAGTTAAATAACTCTATTTACACTATTGAAGCTGTCTATGGTTCTCCTGATGCAAAAATGGCAACAGGTGAGATTATGAGAGTAAATACACTCTTTCCATCACACAACAATGGAGAGGCAACTAAAGGTGGGGTGATTTTGGTTAAGCTTAAAAAAGATTCAAATGTTACAGATGATAAAAACATTACTTTAGATGTAAGCTACACAGATGTCAATGGAAAACACTACAGCAACTCTCAAAATGTTAAGTTTAAAAACAAAGATGTCTACTACGACAACACAGGTATTAGAAAAGCCATTTTAATCTCTGACTATGTAACAGTTATGAAAAATTGGCTTATAGATGCTCGTGCAGATTGTAACGATGTTGTAAGTTGGGCAAACCAACAACCTATAGAGATTCAAAAGCGTTGTTTAGTCTATCCACCTCTTCGCCCAGAGTATCCACGTCTATCTACTTGGGAGAGACGCTCTTGTAAGTTAAAAGTTAGTGCAGGGTATAAGAAATTTTTCTATCTCTTTAAAAAGATTTATATGAAAGAGATGAATGCTTTAAATGATGAGAGTCTAAAAAAAGAGTTAAATGTAATAAATAAGCTTTTAAATCAGACCAGAGAAGCTCCAAAGCTTAAAGGTCCAGTAGATGATTGGAGATATAGAAAATAATGAATGTAACACTTCTTTTAAGTATAGGTATTGGTGGTTTTATGGGGGCTATTACACGTTTTAGTCTCTCGGCTATGGTTAACAAGCTTAGTGGCTCTCCTTTTCCTTGGGGGACACTAAGTGTTAATATATTAGGAAGCTTTCTTATAGGCTTTCTTTTTTTCTACTTTTCACAGATTAACCTCTCTGCTAATCAAAAGGCAATGTTTATTACAGGGCTTTTGGGGGCTTTGACTACCTTTTCGACTTTTTCTCTTGATACGGTATTATTGATGCAACAAGAGCTTTATGTAAAGGCTATCTCTAATGTAGCTCTGAATGTTTTGTTTTCTCTTGGGGCTACTCTGTTGGGGATGTTTGTGTTTAAACGGATTTATCTTTGATTTCACTTTTAAGTAATATACCATTTTGAAAATATTTTGCACAAAAAGCCTGTAGGTTCGATTTCTCCTGATTATGAAAATTTATATTGAACAATTAGGCATTTTGGTATGCCAATTAACGTCGGCATCGGGGAAACCGACCTACGCCGTTTTCAAATTTATTGATTTATAAAATTGCTTTTGACGAGAGGATATTACAATTTTAAATTTTTTTATTAATTGGAAATACACCTCATTTAAATAATCGTCAAAACCAAAATGGCATAAATTAAAATTGGAAACGGCGTAGGTCGGTTTCCCCGATGCCGACAATAAACATTTGCATAAAAAATGATTGTTTTTTGAAGTGGAGCGGGAAACGGGACTCGAACCCGCGACCCTCAGCTTGGAAGGCTGACGCTCTAGCCAACTGAGCTATTCCCGCGTCTTTTAAAAAATTTTCTTTTTAATTTACTCTGCGTTAGATGTTCAATTGCATACTGAAGTATAGCTCAATCTCATCTGCCTTGATTAAATAAAAAATCAAAGTTTTTAAGTGGATGGGGTAGAGGGATTCGAACCCCCGAATAACGGTACCAAAAACCGTTGCCTTACCGCTTGGCGATACCCCAATAGTTACATCTTTATTGTCTATATTAAAATATATCAATAAGATTTGTGATTTGTTATTTTATAAAAAAACAACTTAAAAATTGGTTGCAGAAAGAGGATTTGAACCTCTGACCTTCGGGTTATGAGCCCGACGAGCTACCAAGCTGCTCTATTCTGCGTTCGTTAATTAATCTATTTAAACTTTAGATAAAAAGTATTTGGTTGCAGAAAGAGGATTTGAACCTCTGACCTTCGGGTTATGAGCCCGACGAGCTACCAAGCTGCTCTATTCTGCGTCCTATGCAATGGATGGGGTAGAGGGATTCGAACCCCCGAATAACGGTACCAAAAACCGTTGCCTTACCGCTTGGCCATACCCCAAAACATGCTACACATTGTTTGTGTGGACGGCATTATAGGAAAAATAAAGAACAATGTCAAGGGTTTATGCAAAAATAAGTGTATAATGCGAAAATATATGTAATTAAGGAATAATATAATGTCAACAGAAGCTTTAAAAAGAGTAGAAATTGCAATCAATGAGATAAAAAAAGGTCGTATGGTAATTATGATGGATGATGAAGATAGAGAGAATGAGGGTGACTTAGTCTATGCAGCTACACACTCAACACCTGACATGGTCAACTTTATGGCAAAAGAGGCAAGAGGGCTTATCTGTACACCGTTACCAAAAGAGTTGGCTGAAAGATTAGATTTAATGCCGATGGTCTCTAACAATATCTCAAACCATGAAACAGCATTTACTGTATCTATAGACTCTACTACAGCCGATACAGGTATCTCTGCTGTTGAGCGAGACGACTGTATCTCTCTACTTGCAAACCCTTTAACTAAAGCAGATGATTTTGTTCGCCCAGGTCATATATTTCCCCTAATTGCTAAAAAAGGTGGTGTTTTGGTTCGTACAGGTCACACAGAGGGGTCTGTAGACTTGTGTAAACTTGCAGGTTTAGCTCCTGTTGGTGTAATTTGTGAGATTATTAAAGACGACGGTACTATGGCTCGTCATGATGATTTGGAGATTTTTTCTAAAAAACACAATATGCCTATTGTCTATATCTCTGATTTGGTTGAGTACCGTCTTGCTAATGAGAAGCTAGTTGAGCGTATTGATGAGCAAGAGATAGAGGTCTTAAACACCAAAGTAACCCAAATCTCTTATAAAGACCATTTAGGACGTATTCACAAAGTAATTCAGTTCTATAAGACAGATAAGACCGAAAATGTAAAGTTTCACAATATAGGTTTAGATGTCGATTTAATTCTTAATCAAAAACGTTTTGACTCTTTAACCTCCTCTTTAG
>JALWMP010000027.1 GCA_026996165.1 Campylobacteraceae bacterium | reverse complement strand
TTTCTATATTTTGTTGTGTAGCCTTTCCCTCTAAAATATTCATATAGTTTAATTTGTCTAAAAAGTTTAGACTATCTATATTTATCTCTTCAAAATGTCTCATAAACTCCTCTTGAATTAAAGAGTAGAGTTTACTATAACTAGCTTCAAAGCTACTACTTTTTATATCTTTAAAACTGAAAAAAATAACAGGGTATCGGTTTAGATGTTCTCTAAACTCTTCTGTTTGATAGATAACTAAATCTTTAAAAAGCTCTTCGCTATCTTCTCTATTTTCAAAAAAATAGCGAAGCATAGAGAGATTTAGAGTCTTACCAAAACGTCTAGGTCTTGGCAGTAGAGTTATTTGTGCATTTGAGTTTATGAGTTCTTGGATTATTAATGATTTGTCTACAAAATAGTTGTTGTCTTTTATTACTCTTCTAAAATCACTTATGCCTATGGGTAGTCTTTTCATTGGTTTGCTTTGGTTTTTTGATGTATTATAGCATAACCTATGAAGCCTTAGCTAATTCTATCATCTGGTCTACTTTCTCTTTTATACTAATATAGTCTGTAACTTTATCAGATATAAAGGTGAAGTTCTCTTTGTCACTAGGAGCTATAACTGCTTTACCATCTACAAAAAGCATAGATGGAATATTTTGAGCCTTAATATATTGTGCTACATTGCTATGTGCCACTTCACTGTTGACCCTGTCTAAAAGAATACACTTGTAAGAGTTAACGTCCATCACCTTTTTTAACTCATCAAGATTTTCAACTACATCTACAGAGTAGTCCAACTTCTCTAAAATAGCTGATATAATCTTTGCCTCCATTGGAGTCTCTTTATAGAGCAAAATATCACTTTTTGGAACTTGTGGAATATCAATACTACTAGAATCTTGAAAAAAGAGCTTCAACACACCAATAAACTTCTCTAAATTAATTGGCTTTGAGACATATTCATCCATTCCCTCTGCCATAAAGCGTTCTCTGTCACCCTTTAAGGCATTTGCTGTTACTGCTACTATTGGAGTATGGGCAAGACCCATACTCTGTTCATAGGCAGTTATTGCTTTTGTTGCATCTATACCATTCATAACAGGCATCTGTATATCCATAAAAACAATATCATACTTGTTTGCATTTTTCATATAGATACTCAATCCCTCTTTACCATTGTTCGCACACTCTGATGTAATTCCAATATTTTTCAAAGTATGCTGAATCATCTTTTGGTTAATAGGATTATCTTCAACTACTAAAGCATGGATATTTGAAAAGAGTTGCTTTGTATTGGAAGGAACAACACTTCTATTTTGAACTTTTACACTCCTATTTTTATACTCAATCAACTGATTAAAAGACTTTTCAACTTTTGAAAAGGTTATTGGTTCATAAATTATCTGTGTAAACTCATCTGATATCTCTTTAATTAAACTATGTTTATTTAACTTGGTTACTAAAATAATATTTGAGTGAGTACCATGATATTTTACTATCTGCTTTAACTCATTTTGGTTAATCTTATCGTAGTGAATATAGAGTGCATCAAACATTGAAGAGGTTGCAGATATACACTCTTTAAAACTTTTAAAACGTATCATTGAGAGGTGTGAAAAAGATAGAAGATAATCTTCTAAATAGTGGTCAGAATCTTTTGTACGAACCTCTTGTGGTGTATAGATTGCTACTGTCATAGGTTTTATTATATTTTTACGCTCTATATCTTTTTTAGGCATCTCCAAAGTAAAGAAAAAAGTACTTCCTTCCCCTAAACTACTATTAACTTTTAAAGCACCCCCTAAAGCATTTACTAATCCTGCTGAGATAGTTAATCCAAGACCAGTTCCTCCATACTTACGAGAGGTACTAATGTCTGCTTGAGTAAATGCCTCAAAGACTTTAGACTCCTGCTCTTTAGAGATTCCTACTCCTGTATCTTTAACTGTAAACTTAACAGCAATATTTTCACTTGATGTCGATACATTTTCAATAATTACATCAATCGTTCCCTTATGTTCTGTAAACTTTACAGCATTGGAGATAAGATTTATAAGCACCTGCTTAATCTTTCCTGGGTCAGAACGAAGAAGCATAGACGAAAATATAGGGTCAATCCATAGAGAAAAGTCAATATCTTTTTTTGAAGCATTAGCTGCATATGACTCTATGACATTCTCAAACTCCTCCATAGGATTAAAGTAGACCTCCTCTAATGAGATACAGCCATTTTCTATTTTAGAAATATCTAAAATATCGTTGATAATACAAAGCAAATCCTCTGAACTTTTTCGGATAATCTGCACAAACTCTTCCTGCTCTTCATCTAAGTTTGTGGAACTTAAAAACTTTGTAAAACCAATAATTCCATTGAGTGGAGTACGAATTTCATGAGACATATTAGCTAAGAAAAGACTTTTTGTTTTATTGGCATCAGTAGCTAGTTCTTGGTTAAGTTGTAACTCATGAATCATCTCAGACATAAGCTCATAAATCTCTGAAAAGTTCTTTTTTTTAATCATACGCTTAAACTCTTCAACTTTCTTTTGGTCTGCATAACCTTCTAAATCATCTAAAAGTTTCTGAAGATTTTTATTTTCTAACTTTATATATTTTAAGAGATATTTACGACGTGAAAGCATAAAAAGAGAAAGAAGTAAAACAATGATAGATGTCATCATAATAACCATCTGCTCCTCTTTTCGTAATGCAATATCATTTACACTCTCTAAAACTTTATGCTGTTTCTCAATACTATCTAAAAAAGAGTAGTTTTGATACCCCTTATAAAAAAGAAAAATTGACCCTAAGATAAGGATAAAATAAATAGTAAAAATAAAAACTCTAGAGCCGTTTATTGAGATGGTAGTTTTATAAAATTGATTAAGTTTTTTCATATTAAAGTACCTTAAAAATATATTAATCATAAATTATATAATATAATTATTTTATTTAAGTTTATATTTATAAATTAAATTTAAATTAGCCACTTTTTTACATTTATACTATTTTACTCATTTTATATAACTATTAATTTAGCAAAAACATAGTTGCTTTATGGTAACATCATGCTTCCAAAATTCTTGCTCATAATTTGGAGACCATTAGATGGTTTAAATAGATGGGCTATAAAACCAAAAGGAACACAATGAACAACTACGAAACACTGTATGTACTTAAACCTACACTTACAGATGAAGAGACAGCAGCAAATATTGCAAAAATTGAAGATATTCTTGTAAAAAATGGTGCTGAGATTCTTGCTACCAATAAAATGGGTATGAGAAGACTTGCTTACCCTGTTCAAAAAAATGAACGTGGTTTCTACACTATTGTTTACTTTAAAGCAGCAGGTAATGTAATTGCAGAGCTTGAGAGAAACTTGAAGTTTAATGAAGAGGTTATTAAGTACCTTACTGTTAAATATACAAAGAAAAAAGAGATAGCTCAATTTGAGAAACTTGTAGCAAATGCAAATCAAGTTAAAGAAGAGCCTAAAGTTGAAGAGACACCTGCTACAACTGAAGAAGTAGCAACAACAGAGACAACCCAAGCTTAACTCAAAAGCAATTAATTTACGGAGAACCCCATGTATAATAAAGTAGTATTGGTAGGAAACCTTACAAGAGATGTTGAGATTAGATACTCACCAAGTGGCTCTGCTGTTGGTAAAGTTGGAATTGCAACTAGCCGAAAGTGGAAAAGCCAAACAGGAGAGCAAAAAGAGGAAGTAATGTTCATCGACTTGACATTTTTTGGAAGAACAGCTGAAATTGCAAATCAATACTTACGCAAGGGGAGCAAAGTTTTAGTAGATGGACGCTTAACATTTGAGCAGTGGACTGCACAAGATGGAACTAAACGAAGCAAACATAGCATAACAGTAGAGAACTTAAAGATGTTAGACTCTAAAGCTGACTCTATGAATCCTAACTATAACAATGGTTATAATAATCAAGCTTCTCAAAATAACTACGGTGGAGGACAACCACAGCAACAACAAAGCTATGGTCAACCTCAACAACAACAGAGTAGTTATGCTCAACCACAAGCTTCACAACAACCATCTTATAATGCACCACAGCCACAAATGCAACAGCAACCACCTGTACCAGAAATCGACATAGACGATGACGAAATACCATTTTAGGAGAAATAACCCATGGCAGAAAGAAGAAAGTTCAAAAAAAGATATTGTAAATACTGTGAAATGAAAGTTGATTTTATTGACTATAAAGATTTAAATCTATTAAAATTCTCATTGAGTGAAAGATTTAAAATTATGCCTAGAAGACTTACAGGTAACTGTAAACGTCACCAAGAGCTAGTAACAGTAGCAATCAAAAGAGCTAGACAAACAGCACTTATTCCATACATTGTAGATAGAAAAAATGTAGTGGAAAATCCATTTGAGTTGATTAAATAGTTTAATTAACCTCTCTCTCGTTCCCTCCATCGCTAATGGAGGGATAACTCATATTAGTACAAAAGAAAAATTAACCTCTCATTATAAAGTATCTGACTTATTAGCTTTAATACTATAACGTTGTAGTAAATCTTTTTCACTTGCCAATGCTTTTTTACGGTCAATAACTACTTTTGCACCATCTTCATCCTCTAAGATAACATACTTTTCATCTCCGTCCATAACCAAATGATAAAACTCTTTAAAATCTTTAAATTTTTTTCCATTTACTTTTTCAATATGCCACATAGAAATACCATAGTCACCTCTTGTATGTGCTGAGGCTAAAACTTTAAGGAGTACTACAAGCTCTTGTTTATCTTTTGTAGGAAATTTTGTTGAAGCGTATCTTAATCCTAACATTGGACTCATAGACGCATTTAAAAGATTTTGAGAAACTGGAGAAAATACATATCCACCTAACATAAAATAACGTGGCATAGTGTCATATTCTAATGTTGAATAAGTTGCATGTTCAGAACTCAATGTTTTTGGAAGAGTTACATTCAACGTCATTTTTTTACCATTACGAAGAACATCTAATGTTACTTTATCACCATATTGAAGTAAATCAATATAGTATTTAAAGTGTGTATATTGATTTTTTCTAAACTCTACTGTTCCATCGTTCTCTATCTTATGCCCATTAATAGCTGTAATAATATCCTCTTTTTTAAGTACATCTTTTAAAACAGAGTTATAAACTATATCAACAACTAAAATTCCACCTTCATTTTCAGCTAGATGATAATACTCTTTTAAGGTAGGATTTTCAATCTTATCTGTCATAATACCCAATTTTGGAAATCCATCTAGTTTACCATCTTCTACATCTTTTAAAAAATGTTTAATCATATCTACAGGAACCATATATCCTATATTTTGAGAAAAGGTAAGCCCTTGCATTACAACACCAACAATTTTTCCATTTGATATAGCAGGTCCACCTGAGTTCCCAGGATTAATTGCTGCATCAATCTGAATGGCTAAAAAACTTTTACCACTATGAGCATAACGGTTATGTTCTATTCGAGAGACAATTCCTGTACTTACAGAGATGGTATGTCCCCCCATTGGGTAACCATAGACTGTCACCTTATCTTGCATATTTGGTAGGTCTCCAAACTCTAAAGGGGTAGTGTTTTTAAAGAACTCTTTATCTTTTACCTCTAAAAGTGCTAAATCAATATCATGAGAGACATAAAGAACTTTTGCTTGATAGCGTTTGGTATCGCCATACTTTTTAACCTCAATAAAAGTTTCATTTGCAACAACATGTGCATTAGTCAAAATACGATTACCAGAGATAATACTTCCTGAACCACTAGAACGCTGAATTGATGAGTTCCAAGGTTCTAAATAGTTAGTCGCCTTAGAGACAGTATAAATCTTAACAATAGATGAATCTATGCTCTGAGAGTAGGAGAACGAAAAAACCACAATTAACACAGATAACAGCCTAAATACTCTTTTCATATAATACCTTATAGTTGATTTGTGCTTAAGCTTAACAGAAAATAGTAAACCATTAAACAACGTAATATTAAGCAATGGATATAATAGCAAAAAAAAATTAGGAGTTGTATAATATGGCAACAATTTCAATGGGAGACCTTAAAAAAGGTGTACGTTTAGAGTTAGATGGCAATCCTTATAGAGTAATAGATTTTCAACATGTTAAACCAGGTAAAGGTGCGGCTTTTGTTAGAATTAAAATAAAAAATCTATCTAGTGGTAAAGTAATAGAGAAGACTGTTCATGCAGGAGATAAGTTTGAAACACCAGATTTAGAGCAAAAGACTATGCAATATTTGTACGATGATGGAGATATGTTACAGTTTATGGATACAACTACCTATGACCAAATTGGCTTAACACACGACCAAGTAGGAAAAGATACCTTTAACTTTATGGTAGATGGTATGGAGGCTGAAATTCTTTTCCATAATGGAAAGGCTATCTCTGTTGAGATTCCACAAACTTTTGTATATGAGGTAGTAGAGACCCCACCAAACTTCAAAGGTGACTCACAAGGTGGTAAAAAACCTGCAACTCTTGAATCAGGAGCTGTAGTACAAGTTCCATTTTTTGTTCTTGAAGGGGACAAAATTAAAGTAGATACTGTTGAAGGTAAATACCTAGAAAAAGCAAAATAGAGAGTTAGAGCCTATAGAAATATAGGCTCATATTTTATTGTCTATATAGTTCACGTAATCTCTTAGAGACCTCTCGGTCATTCTCACCTACCATCATTTTTCGTATCTCTTGTTTCTCTTGAGTAGTTCTTCCAAACCCTGATTTAGCTAAAACATCTAATGTTGCTAAACGATTAGCTTTTGGATTTTTTCTCTTTTGTGCATACTCCTGTAAAAAATTATGATAAGAGCTATTAGATTGAAAGTCTCTTGCTACACTACTGCTTTTAATTAGTTTACTTTGTAAAATAGTACTATTAGATTGTTCAAATAAATTTTTAAAATCAGACACATTAAGGTTGCTTCGTTTTATGCGAGAGAGTGCATCGGCACTATTTTCTCTGTTAATACTACTCGTGCTATTTGAGAGCAACACACTCTCAACACTTTGTAAAACTCTGTCAGTTGCCTCCTCTTGCATATTTCCAGCAGCACTCAATGCTACTACTTTATCTTCTTGGGAATCAATAGCATTGCTAATAGCACTACTTATCTTTTCATACTCTTGGGGTACACGATTTGCTCTCTTTTTTGCAATAGTTCCCATTAACATTCCAACAGAACGAGTCAACATATCTTTAG
>JALWMP010000026.1 GCA_026996165.1 Campylobacteraceae bacterium | reverse complement strand
AGAGTTACTCTCTTTTAAAGAGTGGACTTTTTTATAAAAAAGAGCCACAAAAGAGAGTTGAACTTTTGAAGAAAGAGCAGAGAGCATGGGTACAAAAACGTAATAGTTGTAAAAATGAAAAGATGTACTTAAGTTGTTATGAACATCTTTTTTTTCAGAGGATTAATCAGTTGAATAGGGAGCTTGTTGTTTCTCAGAAATAAGAGAGTTGATACTTGCTATGCAGGACACCCATACTCTCTAAACTCTCCAAAACATCAAGTTCACTATCATTATCAAGGAGACCTCTTTGGTTGTTTGTATTAGAGATTATCTCTTTATATTCTCCACCAACTCCTCAAAACTCCCAAAACTCATCTGCTCCCCTGAGTCCATATTTTTAAGAGTAATAACCCCATCATTTACCTCATTCTCCCCCAAAATAATAACAAACTCATGCCCCTGCAAATTGGCATACTTCATCTGCTTTTTAAATTTCATAGTATCAGGATAGACTTCGGTATTAATCTCTGCCTCTCTTAGTTTAGTAGCTAGTTGATAGATATTGCTAACGTAACGCTCATCTATATTTAAAATAAGCACTTGTGCAGTAGTGTTATGCTCTTTTATTAGCTCTAGCTTCTCTAAAACAGCAATAAGCCTGTCAATACCAATAGACGCTCCAACCCCTGACATATTGCCATCTTTAGAGAAGCTTTTTGTAAGGTTATCGTAACGCCCACCAGAACAGATAGAACCCATGGTTGGTAGGTCATCTAGTAGTGTCTCATAGACTGTTCCTGTGTAGTAGCCTAGCCCTCTTGCTATAGAGAAGTCAATAGCATAATGCTCTTTTTCTATGCCGATAGACTCTAGCATATTTATAATACTCTCTAACTCTTCAAGCCCCTCTTTCATCAACTTGTTGTAGCTTTTGTATTGCTCAACTTGCTCTTTAAACTGCTCATCACTCTCTTTAATAGAGATAAATTTTATAATCTCATCGATGCTAGTAGAGGAGTCTATGTTAGTTGCTTTTAAAAGTTCATTTCTAACTTTTGCTTCTCCAATTTTGTCTATCTTGTCAATGATGCGTAAAATATCCTCTATCTTATCTTCAACATTTAGATATTGAGCTAACCCATTTAATATTTTACGGTTGTTAATAGAGATGGTAAACTTCTCAATTCCAAGAGCCAAAAGTGAATTGTGAATAACCTGAATAATCTCCATGTCAGAGTAGATAGAGGTAGTACCAATAAAGTCAAAATCGCACTGAGTAAACTCACGGTAGCGTCCTGCTTGGGCTCTCTCTCCTCTAAATACATTACCAATAGCATAGCGTTTAAAAGGGGTAGCTAAGAGGTGTTTGTGTTGGACTATAAATCGTGCCAAAGGGACAGTTTGGTCAAAACGTAGAGCTACATCTCGCCCACCGTGGTCACGAAAACGGTAAAGCTCCTTTTGAATCTCCTCACTCCCTTTGTCTACAAGTACATCAGCATACTCCAGATGAGGTGTCTCAATAGGCACATACCCAAACGATTTAAAGACCTTTTTTAGGGTCGTTATCATCTCCTCTTTTACACAAGCATTAGCAGGTAAAATATCTCTAAAACCACTTAGTGTTCTAGCATCTCTCACTCTTTATCCTTTAACTCTTGATAATAACTCTTTAAACTCTCTTTTGCTCTTTCTATCGTCTCATAAGCCTCTTCAACTTTGTAGCTGTCGCTTGGTGACCAATATCGTGTCTCTAATCGGTAGGGGCGTAACCCCTCTTCAATCTCGCTACTGTTGACTAAAAACTCTGTAATATCTTTAGGCTTGTTAATCCAATGGCTTCCTATATTTTTCTCTAAAGCATAAAACCACTTTGCTACCTCTTTTATACGACTGTTATCAAAGTAGCCGACAGGCTTAAGGGTAGAGACTACATCTCTTAGTTCTTTGTTGCTTGGTTGTATGTAGCTGTAGTAGTTGACCACATAGAGGCTTTCAGATAGAAAAAGAGGCTTTCCAAAGAGATAAAGCTCTTTTTTCTGTAGAGTACTTCCTGACTGTACTATCTCTAAACCTAGTGCATTCTCTTTTGAATCTACAACGGCATCTTCAACATCATGAACAGGAATAACATTGAGCTTAGGGTAGGCACTTCGCACCATATCTGTGTATCGACCTTTGACATAGACAATATTTCGGTGTCTCTCTAAATGCTTTAGGTACTCTTTTGGGTGGTCAAAATTTTCTGATGGTTTTGTCTTACCAATAAGAAAAAATCCAACAATATCTTGAACATAATCATTGAGTGTAGAGTTCCAAATCTTAAGCATAGCAGACCCTGCAACTCTAATTTTTTTGCTCTTTGGTAGATTGTAGTTGTAGAGTCCCCACTTGGTAACTATAGGTGGGTTAACGAGCTTCTCTTGTGTGGTAGTAAGTAGCTCATCAAACCCTGCAAGGGCTAAGTCGGCTTCACCTAGAGCAACTAAAGTTGAGCAGTTGTGAGGTTCTGCCCCTTCTACTCGTATCTCTATATTGTTATCTTTTAGAGTATAGTTCTCTCCTAAAAAACCAACTCTATAGGGTCGCTCTTCTCGTTTTCGGTCAATAAAAATCCCTAAAGGGTAGAGCCTATCTCGATATTGATTTAAAAAAGAGACAACTTCAGAGATTTTAGGACTTTTAGACTTTTTGCCCTTTTTTATAATAGCAATAGTATCGTCAATACTCTCATTTTCTACCACTTCATCTTTGATTTTATACATAAAGTTTTCAAAGGTTCTACCACTTTGGGGAATTGTTAAACTAATCATTTTTTATGCTAATAGCCCTTCATATATTTTGTGAAATAATAGCATAATAATCTAAGTTATATAGAGAGATAGAAGAAATAAAAAGTGTTAGTGGTCGATAAAATCGACCCTACTAATAGCCTCTACTATTTATACGATTTTTTACATTTTCATGAGAGTTTTGGTAGCTAACATCTCCATATTCTATAATACCTTCTCTCGGGTGATAGACTCTAGTATAGTTTGGTTGATAGGGGTTATGAGTTTGATTCCATCTATTATCTATAATATCTCTATGATGTCTTGCATCTATAGCAAAAGCTCCTCTTCTAGCAACTCTGTCATTATAGTCGTAATAATCATTATAGTTATAGTATATATTATTACAAAAATAACCATCATGGTCATAGTAGCCGTAGTAGTCGCCCATATTATTACTGTAACCTAATCTATCATAATTAAAATTTCGATAACGAGGGTCATAACGATGGTCATCTTTTCTAAACTCTTGAGAGCTATTATTTGCCTCTTTCTTCTCTTTTTTTACAAAAGTATTTTTAGGAGGAATTTTATTTATAGGATAATTATTTGCACAAGCTATAAATAATAATGGAATAAGTGGTAAAAATAATTTCATTGGTTTATCCTTTATTTTAATTTTTTAAGTAGTAGATAAACTACTACTTAATTTTATTTTTTACCAACCAAAAAGACCTTTTACACTTTGGATTGCATCTACAGCACTTCTTGTAGCTGAAGCACCCTCTTGAATAGCATCAGTTGTTTGATGTCTTTTCATATTTTCTAAACGAATCTCATCGGCAGTTAGACCTTGTTGTCTACTATATTGTTCAGCCTCTTCTCTTGATATTTGAGCTCCTGCTGCACCTCTATTTTTATTTAAATATGCTGAATCTACACCTGCTGTTTTTGGAGTACAACCTTGAAGAAGAGCTACTGTACTAAATGTTGCAACTAAAAATAATAATTTGCTGTTTTTCATAATAAATTCCTTTTGAAGTAATTAAGTATATAACATATTTATCATATAAAAAATAAACTTAAAATAACGATAAATAATATATAAGTTTAAATTTTTATATATTAAAAAATATTATTAAAACTGTAACGTTTTTGTAACGTTTTTATGAAATAATATTAAAAATAAACTTATTATAAAGGAAAAGAAATGAAAACAAACATTATTTTAAGCTCTATTACAATAGTTGCATTGGCATCTCTAATTGGTTGTGGAAGTAGCAATAGTGGAGACTCTACCACTACAGGATATTTAGTAGACTCTGCTGTTAGTGGAGCAAATTATAGTTGTGGTGATATAAATGGTACAACAGATAAAGATGGGACATTTACATGTAAGAGTCTACCTGTAACTTTCTCTATTGGAAGTGTAAAACTGGGTACTATCTCATCTCTTCCAAGTGATGGAAAAATATACCCACAAGATTTAGCAGGAGTAAAAAGAAGTGATACAAACAATACAAAAGTAAAAAAACTAGCACAGTTTCTTCAATCTTTAGATAAAGACCATAATGCCTCTAATGGTATAACAATAGATTCAGCTTTAGCATCTAAAGTAAAGAAAAATATTACGGATTGGGAAGGCGTGGATATGGAGGCGTATCTGTATGATATAGACTCAAATATGAATGTAGTAAGTGAAGATGATGCTATAAAACATTTAGGAGAACAGTTTAGTGCAAACCATCAAAGTTCTAGTAATGGAGACAATAGTTCAGGTTCAGGTGGTTCAACAGGTGGGAAAAATCTAATAGATACTGTTGATGCTAAACATGTAGCAGGGTATACTCTAAAAGTTGATGACCCAACAAATATTACTGACCATTTTAAAACAAGATATTATATATTTAAAGAAAATAATAAAGTAACGATTGTAGAAGATTTAGATGATGGAGATCAAATTGTAAATGAAGCTATATATACTATAAAAGATAGTATAAAAGGTGCTTATAGTATAGATGTAAGATATGTAAACAAAGCAGGTATTGAGTCTAGCTATATAATACTCTTAACAGATGATTACTATTTTAAACAAATAAGTCCAAAGTTACCACTTACAGTTATGCCAAATGATAAAAATGGTGTTGTTATAAAACATAATAATCCACAACCTAACTCTAGCAGTGTTGTAACCGTAAAAAATGTAGATGATTTAAAAGGATATACATTTATTTCAAGTGAAAGCATAACAGGTTCAGGTGCATTTACAGCTCATCAAACTATTGAGTTTAAAGTTAATTGTGATGGTAGTTATAAAGAGACTATTGATACACATTTAACAGGTCAAACTGCTACACCTACTATAAATGAAGGTACTAGCGAAGATATAAGTATTGACTCTGATAGCGTTACTATAGGTGAAGACTCAATATACTTAGATTCAAATCAACAGATTATAGCTGGAAAAAGTTGCATATCTTCAAATGGAAAACTTGGTAAAAGTTGTCAAAATGGATTGTATATTGAGAGTATAAAAAAAGATACTTGTAACTAAAAAGATACTTCTTACTCTTTCCAAAGCTTTTACTCGTCTCAAAGCTCTAGCTTTTAGATGACGTATATTGGAAAAAGGATAACCAATGTTAAAAATAACAATAACTATTATACTTCTTATATTTACAGGTTGTGTAGTGGTAGATAGTAGTTCAGTAAAACCTCGCATTATAGAAAATGACAGACTTAGAGCTGTTCATAACATTAGTGTAGAGCGAGTTAGTGGTGATGTTGGTTATGATGATAGAGACTCTTTTGTTGATGGTTTAAAAAGAGAGTTAAAGATGTCAAGTGATGTTAGGGTAAGCTCCTATGCACCTTATCGGTTGATAGTACATATTGAAAAAACAGAACTCAATCAACGCAAAAAAAAGGGTAAGTTTTTAGGCTCAACACAGTATCGATTTTTGCAAGATGTAGTAGCAACAGCTGATTTTGAGCTTATAGACAAAAGTGGTAGAACTCTTTTAAGTGACAGAGTAGTCTACAATGCAAGTCTTGATACAGGCTCTTCAACTAGTTTTAGAGTTGCCAAAGAGGAGGCAAGAGAGAGTGTATTTAAAGAGATTGGTGAATGGGTGGCTTCACGACTTTTAAAGTATCTACCTGCTAAAGATAAATAGGAGAAAAATTTATGAGAAAAATATTATTTGGTTTTGTGTTGGTTTTTGCAACACTTTTTACAAATGCCATGGCAGAAGATAGCCCTAAAGCAGTTATTGTCTTTGATGCTAGTGGTAGTATGTGGGGGCAGATAAAGGGTAAATCTAAAATAGAGATTGCCAAAGATGCCCTAAAAAATGTGGTGAATGAATGGAATCCAAAAGTTGAACTTGGATTAACAGTTTATGGTCATCGTAGAAAAGGTGACTGTAACGATATTGAATTGGTTATTCCTGTAGGAAAAGTAGATAAAGATAAAATAATCAAAAGAGTAATGGGCATTCAACCAAAAGGAAAGACACCTATTAGTCGCTCTTTGCGAAAAGTAGCAGATGAGCTAAAATATACAGAAGAGAAAGCAACTATTATTCTTATCTCTGATGGAAAAGAGACTTGTGATGCTGACCCTTGTAGTGTAGCAAAAGAGTTAGAGAAAAAGGGTATAGATTTTGTTACTCATGTTATTGGTTTTAATGTAGATAAATCTACCGATAAGCAGTTAGAGTGTATTGCAAAGGCTACTGGTGGAGAGTATTTTTCTGCTAAAAATGCGTCGGCTTTAAATGATGCTATGAAGAGTATTGTAAAAAAGGTAGAAAAAGTTGAACCTCCTAAGCCAAAGGCTAAGAAGTTAGAGAACAATTTGGAGGTTACTGCTAGTGAAACAGAGGGTGGTAAGTGGATTGAAGCTAGTTGTAGAGCTTATAAAATAGTAGATGGAGAAGTAGATGATTCAGATAGTTGGTATATAGATACCAAAAAGAAAAAAGTAGCTAAAAAGCACCTTCCTGTGGGAAAATATACTTTAAAGTGTAGTTATAATGCTTTTAAAAGAGAGATTCCTATTGAGATTAAAGATGACAATGTAACTAAAGTTCATGTGGTATTTAGTCAAACAGGGAAGGTATATATAACAGCAAGAGAGAAAGAGGGTGGTAAGCTTGTATATTCAGATTGTCGTATATACAATGAAGATAAAAGTGACTCTTGGCATTTAAGTTCAAGAAGAAAGAACCCAGAGAGCAATACTTTACAACTTCCTATTGGAAAATATAGTGCTAATTGTTCATATAATGAGTTTAAGAAAAAAGATATACCATTAGAGATAAAAGCAGGTGAAACTTCACATATTGATGTTATATTTGGACAAACAGGGAAAGTATATATAACAGCAAGAGAAAAAGATGGTGGTAAACTTGTATATTCAGATTGTCGTATATACAATGAAGATAAAAGTGACTCTTGGCATTTAAGTTCAAGAAGAAAGAACCCAGAGAGCAATACTTTACAACTTCCTATTGGAAAATATAGTGCTAATTGTTCATATAATGAGTTTAAGAAAAAAGATATACCAT
>JALWMP010000025.1 GCA_026996165.1 Campylobacteraceae bacterium | reverse complement strand
GCTTTAAAATCTTCAAAACATTTAAAATTTTTAATCTCTATATTTTTAATAAAATGCTCTTTGCTCATTGGTTGCTCCTTGGTGTTTACCGAGAGGTCAGGTGATTCATGATTTATTGCTTTGCAACAAATCACAAATCACCTGACCCCTCTATTTTCTCTATTTCTATTTCTCTATTTTATAATTTTACAAAATTCTCAATAATCTTTAGACCGTTTTCATGGCTCTTTTCTGGGTGTGGTTGTATGCCGTAGATATTATCTTTGTTTACAGCACTTACAAACTCATAACCATAATAGGTTTTTCCTATGGCGTATTTATCTTCACATACTGCGTGGAATGAGTGGACAAAATAGAGATAAAACTCTTTATTTAAACCATCAAATATTTTTGTATCTCTTTGTTTAAAAAGCTCATTCCAACCCATGTGTGGTACTTTTAATTTATGGTCAAATTTTGACTCATCAAAAGCTACTACTCTACCCTCTATAAGTCCTAACCCTTGGGTTGTTCCAAACTCTTCACTACTCTCAAAAAGAAGTTGCATTCCAAGACAGATACCTAAAAGAGGTTTTCCACTTTTTGCATAGGCTTTTACTGCTTCATCCATACCATCACTTTTTAAATGCTCCATTGCATCACCAAAAGCACCAACTCCTGGTAAAATAAGCTTATCATAATTTTGTAATTTTTTAGGGTCACTCTCTACTTTAATATCTGCCCCAACACTCTCAAAAGCGTTAATAACAGAAGCCAAGTTTCCCATATTGTAGTCAACAATTCCTATCAAGGTTTGTTCCTTTATATATAATGTTGTGATTATAGCAAATTAAAGTAAAGAGAGTAGAGAAGTAAGAAAAAAAGTAGTGACTTCCCTAAAAAAGAGAAGTCAAGAAGTATTAAAAGTCGTAAGTTACACCAGCTGAGACAGCATCTAAATCAGGAGCTCCCGATTTAACTACCATTCTCTCATAGTCAGCAAATAGTCCTAAGCCCTTCTCTTGGTCACCTTGTCCATCAAATGGTCGGTTGTATCTTCCCTCTTTTGGGGTATCTTTACTTAAATCTACCTCTACACCTGCACCCAATGCCAATGAATCTGTATTAGTTGTTTGTAGATTCCCTTTTGTTTTTGTTTTTGCCATACCAATAAGACCATAAAGATTAGTTTTATCATTTACAGGAAGCATTGGTTTAACAAAAAGTCCAGCATGTTCTACTTTTCCACCATCAGATTTCCAATTTGTTGTAATTCCTCTAGCTTCAATCCCAATATATTTATTGAAGTCATAACCAACCCTTGCCATAACTCCTGCACTCTTATCTGTTCCTGACTTAGGAGAAGATGGACAGCTACAATTTGTCTTATATCTAGTTGCAGAGATACCTAAACCTGCATAAAATCCATTAGCCTTAATATCTTTCATTGGTTTAGGAGTAGCAACAACTGGTTCAGGAACTACTTCTTCAGCAACAGGCTCAGGAGCAGGTTCAGGCTCAACATATGCCTCTTCTGCCAACTTAACATCCTCTTCTTCATAAGGAGTTACTACTGTTAAATCTCCACCTGCATAAGCAAATGTTCCTAGTACCATAAGAGCAATTAGTGATAATTTCATATTTTTCATTTTTCAAATCCTTTGTATAAGTTAATATATTATAACATTATTTAATTAAATATAGCTCTTCTTTATGCAAGAAAAGCATTGATAAAAGTATAGTCAATAATACCATAAACACTTCTGCTAGTCTCCCTATAGCTGGAACACTAGACTCATAAGGAGTACAGTCACAAGTACCATTAACTCTAATAGTTGCAGTATCACTCAAGACAGCCACATTAGCGTGAACAATATATTGAACAGGGGTTGGAGTTCCTACAAATCCTGTTTCGCCTGTAAAGGTTACAACTCCACTATTGTCTACACTCCAAGTCCCTTCACCTGCAACCACCAATCTTCTCACTTCATCTCCATGAGCATCAATAAATCTTACAGAAGAGCTATTTATATCTCCTTGGTCATTATCTAAGACATTAAGAATTATTGGTTCTGCTCCATTGGCTATTGCATTATCATCATTGGCTGTAATTGTTACACCACCCTCTGTTAAAGTAATCTGTGCAACATTACTTCTTACACCATCAATATTCTCAACAGTGTAACCAATTGGTGTTGGTGAAGAGGTAAATCCATCTACAGCTGTAAAGGTAACTATACCCTCATCATTTACACTCCAAGTTCCCTCATTTGGTACACTTAAAGTTCTACCATCTTCACTTAGTGTTGTTCCCTCAACTGAATTAGCAGGAGTGACTAAACGAACAGAAGCTATATTTAATGCTCCTGAATCATTATCTAGTACATTAATAAGTGAAACTCCTCCAACATTAAGCGTAGCACTATCATCTACAGCTAAGAGTTCATGTCTTAAATCTATAGTTGCACAGTTTGAACGCTCACCAGAGACTAAACCAATGGTGTATTGAATATCTGTTGGGTCACCACTAAATCCATCTATAGGGGTAAAGGTTACAACTCCATTATCTGCAACGCTCCATGTTCCTTCATTGTCCATAACTAATCTCTTAACCCCTGGTTGCTTACAGCCTAATGTTACCGTATTTGCAACTGTATTGTTACTATCATTTTCAGCTACATTAACTGTTATAGCTCCTACATGATTAGCAGGGACGATTACAACATCATCAACAGCATCAGGATAGACAATGGTAATAGTTGCTTGGTTACTTACATCTCCTGAGAGTTCTCGTACTACATACTTAATTGGTGTTGGATTGTTTTTAAATCCATCTTCTGGAGTAAATGTAACTGAACCATCAATATTTGTACTCCATGTACCCTCACCTTGAACAGTTACGCTCTCTACCTCATCTCCTGTTGCAGGGTCAATCAATCGTAGTGAGGCTTTATCTAGTGGACTCGATGTCTGAGAATCATTGTCAAGAACAAATATAACTATCTGTTTACCAACCTCTGCATTAACTCTGTCATCTCTTGCTAGTGGTGGATAGTCAATCTCAACATCAGCTGAACTCTCATTGCCTTGTGTATCTTGCACAGAGTAAGAGATTGGTGTTGGGTCACCTGTAAATCCATCTTTTGGAGTAAAGGTAATAGCTCCTGTCTCTGGGTCTACACTCCACACTCCCTCGTTTGGAACTGTTAGCGTTTTACCATCTTCACTAAGAGTTGCTCCATCTGGGGCAGAGGTAATTCTTACAGTTTTAGGGTCAAAGCTATATGAACCCTCTATATCATTGGCTAAGACATCTACCGTTACATCTTTACCTGTTTGACCTCTTCCTTTATCATTTGAAGAGATACCTATTTTTACTTTTTTCACTCCTGCATCTACAGAAGTAATAATCTCTGTTCCATTTACAACAATAATATCAGTTCGTCCATTAGGCTTAACATCAGAGTCTCTCTCCTCATCACTACCTTGGTCTTTTAGAGTAAAGATATACCCATCAGGAAGTTCAGAGAAGCCTACTGTATAGTTTCCTTTTTCTACATTGGTAAAGTGGTACTCACCATTAGCATTAGTTCGTGTTGTCTGAACTATACTACCTTGTGCATTATATAGAGTAACCTTAACATCAACTACACCTTGTTCCCCTATATCTTGAATACCATTACTTACACCATTAAGTTCATCAAAAAAGACTCTATCTCCAATAGTTGCACCTTTATGATAAAGCCCCATATCTACATTAGAGTTAATCTGGTCTGCACTTAAAGAGATAACATCTGTTCTACCCGTCGCATCAGCATCAGAGTCAATAGAATCAACCTCTTGGTCCTGTGGACTTACGACATAACCAGCTGGTACTTTAAACTGAATATAGTAGTTAAAGTCTGGGTCAAGGTGAGGGAACTCATATAATCCATTTTCGTCTGTTGTTGTAGTTGCAACTTTTTCATCTGTATCATTATTATATAGAGTCACATTAACATTAGCAATACCACGTTCACCAATATCTTGAATACCATCTTTATTTAAATCTTCCCAAACAAGATTACCAAGAACAGCTTTTCCTGGAAGACAAACTGTTTTATAGATACCTAAATCCCAAGATAAGTCATTAGTACCTGGAGTTAAAAGAGCAACTTCTGTTAAAATCTTTCCATCTTTTTCAAATCCATCAGAATCATTTAGGTCATTATTATTGTTATTAACATCTTTTTTAGTAATAAGATACCCATACGGAATATCTGAAAACTCAGCAAAATACTCACCAGCAGGTAGGTGTGTAAAGAGATAAATACCACTTTCATCTGTCAACATTGACTTTTTAAAATTACTATTAGCTGAAATAACTGTTACTTTAACATTTTTTACACCTTTTTCACCAATATCTTGTAATCCATTATGGTTGCTATCTAAAAAGACTCTATCTCCATAACTTACTACATTTTGATAGATACCCATGTCAATACTACTATCTTGAACTCCTGCTACAACTGTAAAGTTCTCTGTTCTTCCACTCTTATCTGGGTCTGAATCATTCTCTTTAGTACCTTTATGTGCATCGGTAATAGTATATCCTGCTGGTGCAGTAAACTCAATATAGTACTTACCTGCTGGTATATCTTCAAATAGATAGATTCCAGAAGCAGAAGTTTTAGTAGTTTCAATAAGTTTACTATTGTCTGCTTTAAATAGTTTTACAGTAACATCACCGACTCCATTCTCTCCACTATCTTGAATACCATTTTTATTTAAATCATAAAAGACTCTATCTCCAATCTTTGTACTCTCTTGGTAGAGTCCCATGTCTATTGTTTTATCATCTCTTCCTGCATATAAAGTAAAGATAGCCGTCTTTCCAGTTGCTACATCGGCATCTGAGTCACTACTTCTGTTACGACCTTGTCTTTTAGGACTTACTTTATAGTTTGATGGTATCTCAAACTCTACATAGTAGTTTCCAGGAATTAACTCTCTAAATATATACTCTCCATTAGTTGTTGTTTTAGTTGTTGCTACTAACTTATTTGCTTGGTTATATAGTTTAACTGTTACTCCAGAGACTCCTCTCTTTTCATTGCTATCTTGAATACCATTAGCATTAGTATCAAACCAAACTCTATCTCCAAGATTTGATGGTGTTGGATAGAGTCCCATGTCAATATCGTTTCTATTTTGACCTGCTTCTAACTCAAAAAGAGCTGTTTTACCATTACTATTGGCATCTGAATCTTTTGTATTATCACTACATTGAGATTTTTTAGTAACACTATATCCACTTGGAACAGTAAATTTTACATAGTACTTACCAGCAGGTATATCTTTAAATTCATACTCTCCACTACTATTGGTCTTAGTAGATTTTACAAGTTTATTACTATTATTAAAAAGTTGAACAACTACTTTGCTTAATGGCAATTCATCTGCATCTTGAATCCCATTTTTGTTGTTATCTAACCAAACATAATTACCAATACTTCCTAACTGAACAGGTGCTTCATGTCCAATATAAGAACTTTCATCTGTAGCAGTTACCTTATGACCATCAGGATCAAGCCCAACCACTTTTCCTATATTTTTATAAGTACCTAAAATAGCTACACCCACTTTAGTACAAGTCATACTCTGCCCAGGATTTAATGTATCGCTACCACAATCTACTACTCCTTCTTTATCGTCAGTTACTTTAATAGAATTAATAATAGTATTTCCACTATTTTTTATAAGATAACTCCAAGTAATTGTGTCTCCTACAATAATATTAGATACATCTCCACCATTAGTACTTTTTACAATATCAAGATTTGCTTTAGGAGCAATATACATACCTGCATCTATATCTAAATTTTCTTCTTCCAAAAAGACAATATCTGTCATTCCTGTTGAAACATCAGCATCTGAATTAAGAGATGAGCTTACACCTGTTGCCATTTTTGTTGTAAATGAGTATCCAGCTTTTTTAATAAACTTAACCTGATATTCTCCAGCATCTAAATTACTAAAACGATATAAACCATCTTTATTAGTTAAAGTAGAAGATATAAGTTTTCCATTGGTATCATATAGTTCAACTTTAATACCTTCTAAACCAACTTCATTACTATCTTGTTTTCCATTTTTATTACTATCTAACCAAACTTTATCTCCAAGATTTACCTTAATAAGAGGATCTGAATCTTCACTACATTCTTTATTATTTGGAATTAAAAATGTTTCAGGAACTATAATATCTTGACGCTTATCTGAATCTTCATTCCAAAGATAGTAAACTTTCATTGGTTGATATTGTGCTTTTCCATTTGTTCCATTTATTTTATCAATAATAAGATGAGCAATTATTTTTAATGAATCTTTTTCATTACTAGTTAACTTTTCAAACCAGTTATTCTCCTCAATAAAGCTATCAAGCTTATCTAAAGAGTAGTTCCAATCAGAAACATACCAAATAAAAATATTATGAAATACCTCAATCCAAGAGTAACTCTCATCTTTATCAAATGTTTTATAAAAGAGTTCAATTACTTCAGGGTCACTTGCAAATCTAAATGCTCTTGAGAGTTTATCTCTTTGTAGTTCTGTAAAATTTAATCTATCTACACTATGTGCTACATAGTTATCACCTTCCTTTGGAGCAGGATTTGAATACTCATGACAAAATCCATGAGCTATAAAATTATTGAATTCAACTTCTAACCACGGTCTAACTCCCCATGAGTGAGAATAACTAAACTTACCTATAGCACCAAAATCTAATCCTATAGATTGACAATTTTTATCTTTATGATGTAAGCCTATATCTAAACTATTATTAGTACAATTTATATGAATATTTTTAATCTTTCCTACTTCTTTATCTGACTCTATTACATTTGAATCTAAATTGGAATCACCTTTATTTGGTTGTGTTGCTGTCCAATAGTTTGGATACTCAACAGAAATACAATACTCATCTGTAGAAGATGATAGATTTCCAAACTGATAATAGCCTAGATTAGATGTTGATGTCTCTTGAATAAAATCACCTGAACAGTCTGATGTATTAAAAAGTTTTACATTAATATTAGCAAGTCCAATTTCACCTCTATCTTGAATACCATTTAAATTATAGTCAAACCAAACATAATCACCCAAATAAATTCCTTCTGAATTTGACTTTGACATCACAACAGAACTTTTACTGGTTTTTTTTATTATATTAGTATTATCTTCTATATTTGAAAATTTGATTTGAGCATAAATGTTCATACTAAAGAGTAAGAAAATGAATATTACACCTCTTATACCACGATATTTTATACTATTTATTGTCACTCTAGACTCCTTTAGTTTATAACAATATTATAAATTGTTCTTTTTGATTATATAATAACATTAAATAATAATAACAATA
>JALWMP010000024.1 GCA_026996165.1 Campylobacteraceae bacterium | reverse complement strand
AGACTTACAGTTTGGTTTATCTGGCTTAGTAATATCTTCATGTGTACTCCATGAATAATTATAGGCAAACAAAGAGCTATTGAAGCCTATCAAAAAGAAAATCTGTATTAGTAAAAATTTAATTAATAATCTCATCTATTTTCTTCCTCCATAAGTGCTTTTAGTTCACTGTTTACCTCTTCTATCTCCTCTATAAGTTGAGAATACTGCTTTTTTAGTGTTTCATTTTTATCATAGTATGCCTTTGCATCTTTAATATTTTGACTATAAAACCCTATATGTTTAGAAGGTGTTGTATTAAAACTTTTATATAACTCAAAAATCTCTTGTTGTACTCTATCATCAATGGCATACTGCTCACTTAAAGGACAATGTTTCTTAAGACAAGCTAAACGCTCTTTTGACCCCTCTAAGGTCATCTCCATTGCCTTGATGTCTAGTTTATAATAGGTTTCAATATCTAAACCCATTAATGAGACACAACTAATAATCAAACCTAAACCTATTATTGATACCCTTTTCATCTCTGTTCCCTTTTTAGTATTTAATTCTAATAATTGTATAGTGCATAATAGAACGATAACCATTTTCATCTACAGCTCTTACGCCTAATGTATATGTTCCAGGGTACAAGTAGTTACCACTGTTATCTTTACCATCATACTCAACTCTCTGCTCTCCTGCATCTAAATTGCTATAGTTTCGAGAAGCAACAATAACACCTCTTATAGCATCATAGAGTTCCATCTCAACATTAGAGGCTTTATTAAGTTCAAAATCTATTTTTAAGGTTGCCTGTTTTCCCTCGGACTCATGACTGTCAGGAGTGTAAATAGGTGGAGTGGCTATAAGATTTGAAACATAAACCCCACTCTTTACATAAATGGCATTATCTGCCAATGTAAATGCCCAAACACCATACATAAACCATTTTCCAGGTGGTGGAGAGATAAGAACCCCTTCATCATTCTGCCCATTCCAAATATCGGTGTATGTTCCTCTTCCTAAAGGCTCTCTACTTCTAAAAGTAATAATTCTTGTATTAGAATAGCTATACCCCATAAATGATACTACTTCAGAAGCTCTAGGTAAAGTAAAAGTCATCTTCAATGGTCGATTATCTAATGGAGCAAAACTTCGAGGAGCATTATTTCGACTTGGGTTATAACGACTTCCTCCTGTAGTCTCTCTAAGGTCAAGTCGTTTTATCTCACCACTCTCTTTATAGAGTAATACAGCGTAATATTTTCCCTCTTTAACTATTTGATTAGCATTATTAGTTCCATTCCATATATCATCATAACTACCAGACTCTCTAGTACTCCAATCTTGAATGATTTTGACTACATTTTTGTTCTCATCTTCTATTACAAGAGAAATCTCTGCTTTTGCACCTAAGATAGTATGGATTGTTGTAGTGTCATTATTTTCTGTATCGATTGTATCTGATGAGACAGAAAGAGATAAAGATTGCTCTACAACTATCTCTAGTGCATCATAAGTTACTCTTCCATCTGTTGTTGTTACTTTAATCTTAGGATAGAATGTTCCTGCATTGACAAAGTTATGACTAACCGAAGCACTACTACTGCTACTGTAGTCATAGACTCCATCACCATCAAAATCCCACTCATATTTTGAAAATCCCTTATTTTGTGGGTCTGTTGCTGTTGCATTAAAAGCTACATTTAAAGGTGCTTTTCCTTGAGTTGTTGAAGAAGATGCTACAACAGAAGGAGAACCTGATGTTAACGCCAATACTTTAGTTGTAGGTGTAGTATAAACAGTACTTGCACCCAAATTATCTATAACACGAACTTTTGCATTAAAGACCCCTTGAGTTGTATATTGATAACTTACATTCCCATCTGTACTATTTTTATCATAAGTACCATCACCATCAAAATCCCATTCATAACGAGCTATACCATTAAAATCAGTTGCTGTTGCTACAAATTGTACAGTTAAAGGAACTGCTCCATTTGAAGGAGTTGACTCTACAGTAACTTGTGGTGGAGAGTTTAAGATATGTACCATCACACTACCTGTTACCTCATCTCCATTTGCATCTACTACTTTTAATGTAACATTATAATCTCCAGGTGTTGTATAGCTCCAAGAGTAACTATTGGCTGTAATATCACTTCTATCATAACTACCATCACCATTAAAATCCCAAGAGTAGGTTTGAATTGCATTATTGGTAGTTACTTTAGGAGAAAAAGTAATAGTCGTAGGAGCATAGCTACTTATTGATGAGGCTATAGGAGTAGCAGTTAATTTATTTTTTTCTTGAACAAAAATATTCATATCTTTTAGAGCTTGATTTTTTGCATTATCTTTAGCTTTTACTGTTATTTTAACTGTTCCAAAAGGCAGAGGTTGTTTGGCAGTTGGAATATAGGTTACAACATCACCATCTCTAGTAATATTATTAGTTTGATTAATATCGTTAATATAAAACTCTATGGAGTCATAATCAACACCAACATTATCATCTGTAATTTTTACTTTTATTACAGTCGTAACATCTTGAATAATATCACCTTCAGTTAAGTTTAATAGTTTTATAGTTGGTGCTTGGTTATCATCTCCACTCATAAAAATATTATCAATTCTACCACTCCCACGAACCTCAAATCCATAAACCATCTCTAACTTATTATTACTCTCAAAAGCTTTTATATCTGCCTCTAAATCTCTTGTAATAGTTTGCCACTCACCATTATTAGAGTCTGAACCTAAACCATAATGAATTTTTGTTCGTCTTTTACCTTTGCCACTCTTATTATCATAATAGATTACTCTTGACCCCATAGAGGTTTTTACATAAATAGATATACGAAAAGATTTATCAAATTTCATACTCCATTTAATATTTTTATCCTCACTATTGTTCCATGCTTTTACTGAAGCTCTTTTATCCCCTAAAAGATAAGCATTTCTTACACCATGACCATTGAATTCAATAACATTACCACCATAACTATCAATAACACTACTTACAGTTGCACCTGATGGTCTATTATCAATAACTACCCAATCAGAAGCATTATCTCCATTCTCATAGAGTGTTGTTGCCAATAACCAATTAGTTAATATGGCTATTATGAAGATTAATTTTAACTTCATTTATTTCCCTTTTTATTTCTAAATAGCTTTTGTCAAAATAATGCTACTCTATTGATTAATAGAAGCTTAACACTTTTTAAATAATATAAAAAAATATAAATTATTTTATATTATTAGCTATTTATAAGTATATTATAACAATAATTAATATCTATTTAAATGTAATATATATAAAAAATATAAATAATTTTTTTATTTCATCTATAATTAACAAGAATAATTATAATAAAAAACACTACATGTTAATAAAAATTATTATATGTGCTTAAGCTATATGAAATCCCATAAAATAAGCATTTAGCCCTAGATTTAAAAAACTATTTTTATTATAATAAAGTAAAAATTATATTTAAATAGGGCTTATTATGAAACAAAAAATTATTACCTTTGCACTCTTATCTATACTTAGTTCTACCCTATTAGCTGAAACAATTTTATCTTTAGGAGAACGAGAAAAAAGCAATATTGACTATATGCCATCTAATGATGTTAAAGATACAATAAAGATAAAACAAGACCCAACTCCTTTTACAAAACATATTATTGGTATGAGTAATGAAGAGCAACTAGAGTATGATAGAATCTACAATGAAAAGTTTTTTGCTCCATGGAATCAAGGTTCAGTTCAACTCTCTAAAAGTGAAGCAACATGGCAATTTAAATATGCAAAAGAGAAAACCTATAGAAGTGATGGTCAACTCATACCTAAAAGCTGGTACAACTATATTATAGATAACTCTAACTTTAAAGATTTTCAAACACTAAATATACCTGCTATAACTATACGACATACAGACTTAAGACTATTTCCAAGTAGCCGAGGTATCTACTATGACCCAACTCGTGCTGGAGAGGGTTTCCCTTTTGATTACTCTCAAAACTCTGCACTGCATATCAATACCCCTATTATGGTCTCTCACTACTCCAAAGATAAACTTTGGGTATATGTAGAAGCACCTTTTGCTTCAGGCTGGGTAAAGGTAGAAGATATTGCATTTGTAGACAATGAGTTTCAACAAGCCTTTCAAAATGGACATTATGCTATTACAGTTAAAGATAATCTAAAACTTTACGATGAGAACGGTGAAATATCTTTAGTTAAAATGGGAAGTATTTTTCCTATTGACCCAGAGACAAAGAAGTATATTATTGCTAAAAAAGATGAAAAGGGTTTTGCAAAAGTTGAAAAGGTAACAGTAAATGATATTGATATTATTGCCTATAAACCTATCAAATTTAATCCATTTAATATTGCTTACATATCTAAACAGCTTGTAGGTGAACCTTACGGTTGGGGAGGCAAAGAGAAGTGCCGTGACTGCTCTGCCCTAACTCAAGACTTCTTTGCCCCTTTTGGTATCTACCTACCAAGAAACTCTCGACAACAAGCAAAGGCAGGAAATGAGTTCATATCTCTTAAAGGACTAAGTGAAAAAGAGAAAAAAGAGACCATTATAAATTATGCTAAACCTTTCCGTTCACTACTTTTTGTTCCTGGTCACATAACTCTTTATCTAGGAGAGAAAGATGGTGAGCCTATTATCTTACATAACTACTGGGGTGTACGTCTAAACGATGGAAGCAAGAGAATTATGGGTAGAGCAATCATCACTACCACCAAACCTGGGGCTGAACTACCTAATGTTAAAAAGAAGAGTATGTTAATAAATACGCTTACTGGGGTGGTTAATTTTTAAGGTGTAGCTATTAATAACAACTACACCCAGCACTATCTGCATTTCCTCCTGCAAAGTAGTTTCCATCAAAACTCACCAAAGAGTACTTACGGTCATCTCCAAGAGATTTTTTTAGCCCCTCTATAGATAAAAATCCAAGAGAGTCTGCACCTATATATTTAGCTATCTCCTTAGGAGTTTTATGTGATGATATAAGCTCATCTTTGGTTGCTGTATCTATACCGTAACGACAAGGGTACTTAATCTCTGGTGAAGCAATTCTCATGTGAACCTCTGTTGCTCCTGCCTCTTTTAACATTCTAACAATTTGCTTAGAGGTTGTTCCACGAACTAAAGAATCATCTACAATCGCTACCCTTTTACCTGCTATCATATCTTTAATAGGAGAGAGCTTTAACTTTACTTTTAGGTCACGTATCTTTTGACTAGGTTCAATAAAAGTACGTCCAACATAATGGTTACGCACTATTCCCATCTCAAAAGGAACACCCATACCATTGGCATACCCTTTAGCTGCTGCTACACCAGAATCAGGAACAGGCAAGACCAAATCAACATCAGCAGGGGTCTCTTTTGCTAACTGTTTTCCCATCTCTAAACGTGTATTGTAAACCGTCTTACCATCTATAATAGAGTCAGGACGTGCAAAATAGATATATTCAAAAGCACAAATATGTGGGTCAGGCTCAAATATCATCTTAGAAATAGGCTCTTTCCCCTTTTCAAAAATAAGCATCTCACCTGGTTTAACATTGCGAATAAACTCTGCACCTACCAAATCAAAAGCACAGGTCTCTGAAGCGACAATATACCCACCATCTTTAAGCTTTCCAAGACTAAGAGGTCGAATTCCAAAACGGTCACGTATAACAAACATTTTACTACGACTCTGAATTGCTAAACAGTATGCACCTTCTATTTTTTTAAGCATACTTTTAATACGTGCTTTAAGTTGATTTTTTTCACTTTTTGCAATAAGATGAACTATATTTTCAGTATCCATATCAGTCTGAAAAATAGCACCCTTTTCAATCAACTCATCACGAACTTCATATTTATTGGTTAAATTTCCATTATGAACAACAGAAATTGCCCCCAATTTATATTTAGCATATACAGGTTGAGCATCTAAAACAGAGTCTTTCCCTGCTGTAGAGTAACGATTATGACCAATAGCACATGAACCTGAAAGCAAATCAAGGTCAGGTTGTTTAAATACCTCTGTTACTAAACCACGTTTTTTAATTAAGTGAATCTGCTTTCCATCAGAGGAGGAGATTCCTGAAGATTCCTGCCCCCTATGTTGCATAGCAAATAGTGCATAATAAGCAATCTGAGATGCGTTTTTAGCTCCGTAAACCCCAACAATAGCACACATACTATATTCCCAAACAGTCATTAATAGTGTAAAGACCACTCTCTTTATCTACTAACCAAGTGGCAGCTCTAATTGCACCCTTTGAAAAAGTTTCACGACTTGTTGCTGTATGATTTAACTCTAAAAATTCACCATCGTTATAAAAACCAACAGTATGTCTCCCTACAATATCACCACCACGAAGTGCCATAACAGCAATCTCATCTTTAGTTCTAGCCCCAATCTGTCCATCTCTACCAGAGATACGAACAGAGTCCAAATCTAACCCTCTACCTTTAGCAGCAAATTCACCCAAAGTTAAAGCTGTTCCAGATGGAGAGTCTACTTTGTGTCGGTGATGTTGCTCTACAATTTCAATGTCAAAATCTTTAAGTGTTGCCGATACTTGTTCAACAAGTTGTTTAAGAAGAGCAATACCTGCTGACATATTTGAAGAGTAAAGCACAGGCATCTCATTTGAAGCTTCGGCTAAGAGGTTTTGTTGATGCTCATTAAACCCTGTAGTCGCAATAACTAACGGTGTAGGATTTTTAAGTGCATTCTCTAAAAGCTCTTGTGTTGCCACAGGTGCAGAAAAATCAATAACTACATCACAATTTTCAAGAAAAGTTTTCATATCGTTAGTTATAAGTGTTGTCTCTGGTACAGCTACTTTTAACTCATCAAAAACGTGTAAAACACTTAACTCTAACCCCTCTGTCTCTAATACATTTTTAATAAGATGGGCTCCCATTCGACCTGTACTACCTAATATTCCGACTTTTGCCATGTTATTTCCTAACGTTAAAAATTATTTGGAATTATACATGATTTTTTATAAGGTGGTGTTTGTATGATTAGGCAAACTAAAATTTAATAAATACTCTTACTTCCTAAAATGCACCATCTTAAACTTGTCACCCATAATAGTAGGAGCAAGAAGAGTCTTAATCTTGTCAGCCTCTCTTAAATAGTTGGCTTGTGTAGTCTGCTTAGAAAACTGCTCTAATATATCAATAATTCCAAAACGTACCAACGCTCTAGCCTGTGTTTCGTACTTATCTAAACTAAAGCCTGCCTCTTCAAAAGCCTCTATGACATGACCAAAGTTAACATCGTAAGTAATATCGGCTCTTTGGTAGACCTCTTCAAGTTTTAACTCCTCATCAAAAAGAGGAAAGGTCTCATGCTTTTTATAAACACGAACAGAGAAGTCATTTCGCACCAACTTTTCACCATAGTCAAAGC
>JALWMP010000023.1 GCA_026996165.1 Campylobacteraceae bacterium | reverse complement strand
TAAAAAGAGGCAAAAAAATAAAAAACTCCGAAATATAGGGCTTCTCCTCAATTTTAGCTTAAAATAAACTTAGCTAAAAAGTTTGTAAATTGTTTTGAGTCTAAAAACGACCAACAAAGCCCTTAAAATCGGACTTTATGCCCTTTATTACATGAGCTATCTCCAACACCTCTCTTTTACTTCTCTACCCCAAATAAGCTTTTAAATCAGCCCGAAGCTCATCAACTAAAGATTGAGGAGATAGCAACTTCAAATCAGGTAACCACTTTTTAATAATAAATATCTAAATATTTTTTTTCAATTTTTGTTATCAGCCATGATAGATTCTCTTAAAACTTTCTAAATCTAACATGCTCAAAAATAGAAGTTTTAATAATCTTTCCATCACGTTCTTCCATAACATTACGTTTAGTTGTAGCATAGACAGCCACTCCTTTTAAAGAGTTAACAAACGATGCTATAGCACAAGTAGCTCCAAAATCACCCTGAACCAAAGCTACATCATCTCTATTTATATTTTTAATTAAAAAATCACGAACAGGTTATAGATACTCCTCTATATCTTCCAAATCAACAGGTATATTTGAGCAAATATTTTGCAATTCATCATCAATAGTTAAAAACTCCTCTACACCAAAAGAGCTTTTGGCATCGGCTATCTGTTCTGGAGTACGTTTATGAGAGAAAAGTAGTATCATTTTTTGTCTTTTTATAGTTTTTTAAAATTTTTAAAATAATTAATTAAGTCTTTTTCTCTAGCCTCTTTAACAACCACCCTATTACGCCCTCTCTCTTTAGCCTCATAAAGTGCATTATCTACACGCTCAAAAAAGAGAGACTCTGTATCTCTTTGAGTAAACTGTGTTACTCCAAAACTACAAGTAATATGCCCAACCACATCAAAAGGAAACTTCTCTATCTCTTCTCTTAGATGCGAAGCAAGTTTTGTAGTCTCTTGCAAAGAGACTCCCTCAAGCACAATAACAAACTCCTCTCCACCCCAACGAGCAAATATATCTTCCTCCCTAAGTAGACCACGAACCAAAGATGAGAGTTCACGCAAGACCTTATCTCCTACATTGTGTCCATACTTGTCATTAATCTGCTTAAAGTGGTCTATGTCAAAAAGAATGATTGTTACAATAGTATTGTATTTCTTTGCATTAAAAAAAATACCTCTAAACATCTCATTTAACTTAACACGGTTATAGATTTGTGTTAAAGGGTCAAGCTCTGCTAGTTTTTTTATATTATTTTTATCTCTCTCTAACTTAGTAATATCATTAAAGGTCAACAGATACTCTTTACTATCTTTCATTTTTGATATTTTAAGATAGAAGTAGTAGTCTAACTCATCTTTTTTTGAAAAAACTTTTACTTTAACAGTATTGTTTTTGATTTTTTTATCATTATATATACTCTCTACCCAATATTTTCCATAGGTATATTTAGAGATACAACTCTCCTCTTCTATAAAGAAGTCAATAATATCTGAATGAGAAGCAAGAAGTGACTCTAGTGAGTTATATCCAAAAAACTCTAAACCAGCTTTGTTAATGAGCTTCAAACCCTTTGCATTATAAACAGCAGTAATAGATTGTTGAGAAT
>JALWMP010000022.1 GCA_026996165.1 Campylobacteraceae bacterium | reverse complement strand
TAAAGACATTGAGTTCTATAGTGCTTTTTATTGTTGGTCTTATTATTGGTGTCTTTGCTATCTCACTTGGAGTTGGTGGTTCAATTTTATTAACACCTATCTTAGCAGGTTTTTTACACTATCCAATCAAAAAAGCTGTATCAGCAGGACTCTTTTTTGTCGCTTTTTCATCAGTCGCAGGTCTAATTATGAAGCTTTCAACTGGTACTATAGATTTAGGAAAAGGTATTTATGTAGCTGTAGCTTCACTTATTGGGGTATATATAGGAATATGGTTAAAAGAGCATGTGCATGATACACATCATAAACTTTATCTACTTATTATGTATTTAGTAGCAACATTGATTTTAATCAAAAAAATGTTTATAGGATAATATATATATGAAAAATCAAAAAATCAAACTCTTTGGGGCAAGAGAGAATAATTTAAAAAATATAAACTTAACTATTCCCAAAAATCAACTTGTAGTCATTACAGGTATATCAGGTAGTGGAAAATCTACTTTAGCCTTCTCTACACTATATGCAGAGGGACAAAGGCGTTATATTGAATCTCTCTCTTCTTACGCTAGACAATTCTTAGGACGCGTAGGAAAACCCGATGTAGACAAAATAGAGGGGCTAACTCCTGCTATTGCTATTGACCAAAAAACAACCTCTAAAAACCCTCGCTCAACAGTTGGAACAATTACAGAGATTTATGACTACCTACGACTACTTTTTGCAAGAGTTGGAAAACAGCACTGTCACAAATGTGGAAAACCAATCTCATCTATGTCAGCTTCAGATATTATTGAAGAGGTTCTAAAACTTCCAAATGGAGCAAAGCTAGTTATTTTAGCCCCTTTAGTAAAGGAAAAAAAAGGAACATTTGCAGATATGATAGAGTCTCTACGTCATAAAGGATATGTTCGTGCTATGATAGATGGTGTAATGGTACGGCTTGATGAAGAGATTGAACTAAGCAAGACTAAAAAACATACTATTAAGGTAGTTATTGACCGTGTAGTAGTAAAAGAAGAGAGTCGAGACAGAATAGGACAAGATGTAGAAAAGGCTCTAAAAGAAGCGTATGGTGAGGTTGAGATTGAGGTAGTAAATTATGAGGAGTTTCCTAAGCTTGAGAGACAATATATTCATTTTTCTGAACACTTGGCCTGTTTTGATTGTAAGCTATCTTTTGAACCTTTAGAGCCTGTAAGTTTCTCCTTTAACTCACCAAAAGGTGCTTGTCCTACTTGTGATGGATTAGGAATTCGTTATGTAATTGACCTAACTAAAGTAATTGACTCAGCACTAAGTATTGAGAAAGGTGCTGTTAAGATTATGTATGGATTCAATAAAAGTTACTATACTAAGTTTTTAAATGCTTATTGTGAACAAAATGATATTCCTATTGATGTGCCTTACGAAGAGCTTGAAGATTATCAAAAAAACTCTATTTTATATGGTGGAGGAGCTAATGTTGACTTTACATGGAAAAAGCATAAACTCAATAGAGAGTGGCCAGGGGTAGTAAAATTTGCTCACGATATGTTCTCTGATGAAAAAGATATGTCAGAGTATATGACTGAAAAAGAGTGTGATGAATGTAATGGTCACCGTCTCCGTCCTCGCTCTTTATCTGTAAAGATTGAAGGAAAAAATATTGCCGATATTATAGATATGCCTATAGAAAAAAGCTATGAGTACTTTGCTAATGAAGAGAACTTCTCTCATCTAACACAACAGCAAAAACTTATTGCCGAATCGGTACTCAAAGAGATAAAAGAGCGTCTCTTTTTTCTATATGATGTAGGATTAACGTACTTAACACTAAGTCGTGATGCACGAACTATATCTGGTGGAGAGGCTCAACGTATTCGTATTGCTTCACAGATTGGTTCTGGACTTACAGGAGTAATGTATGTGTTAGATGAACCAAGTATTGGATTACATGAACGAGATACAATGAAGCTAATAAGAACACTTCGTTCACTACAAGAAAAAGGAAATTCTGTAATTGTTGTTGAGCATGACAAAGAGACTATTATGTCAGCTGACTATGTAATTGACATTGGACCTGGTGCTGGAAAGTATGGTGGAGAGGTTGTCTTTGCAGGTACAGGTAAAAAAATGATGAAAGCTAAAACCTTAACAGCCCAATATCTCTTTGGTAAAAAAAACATCTATTACCCTCATGATAGACCTCAAAAAGATTGGATAGAGATTAAAAATGTAACTCTTAACAATATCTCAAATATCTCTACAAAAATTCCTTTAAGAAACTTTGTATGTATTACAGGAGTAAGTGGTAGTGGTAAGAGTTCTCTTATTTTACAAACTCTTTTACCTGTAGCTAAAGAGGTTTTAAATCATGCTAGAAAAGTAAATAAAGTTGATGGTGTAGAGATATTAGGTTTAGACAAAGTAGACAAAGTTATCTCTTTAGACCAAAGCCCTATAGGCAGAACTCCCCGCTCAAATCCTGCTACATATACAGGAATTATGGACGAAATTAGAAAACTTTTTGCAAAAACTAAAGAGGCAGAACTAAGAGGATACAAAATAGGACGTTTCTCTTTCAATGTTAAAGGTGGACGCTGTGAAAACTGTTCAGGAGATGGACAGATTAAGATTGAAATGCACTTTTTACCTGATGTTTTAGTTGAATGTGACACTTGTCATGGAACACGATACAATGCTCAAACGTTAGAGATTCTCTATAAAGGTAAATCAATCGCAGATGTACTAGCCATGTCTGTAACTGAAGCGATGGAATTCTTTAAAGCTGTTCCTGCTATTGCTGTTAAACTTAAAACTTTGATGGACGTTGGTTTAGACTACATCACACTTGGGCAAAATGCAACAACTCTCTCTGGTGGAGAGGCACAACGCATTAAACTAAGCAAAGAGTTAAGTCGTAAAGATACTGGTAAAACACTCTATATTTTAGATGAACCTACGACTGGTCTTCACTTTGCAGATGTTGATAGACTTACAGGTGTGCTACACCATTTAGTAGAGTTAGGAAATTCTGTAGTTGTAATAGAACATAACTTAGATATGATTAAAAATGCCGACTATATTATAGATATGGGTCCAGAGGGTGGTAACAAAGGAGGACAAATTATAGCAACAGGTACTCCTGAAGAGTTAGCTACTACTTACGAAGAGACAGGTTCTTATACTGGAAAGTATTTGGTTAATGAGTTATTTAAATAAGATTTTTAATATAAGTTAAACTTAAAAATAACCAATAAAATTTTAGCTTATTTTTTATAATTAATTTTATTACCTATACAAAACAATATGTATAGATTCAATCTGCTCTTGCTGATTATAATATCACCCCTTTGCTTATTACAACAATAGCTATTATTCCACTAAAAGGTGAGCCTATAGTAATAACTATTGAAAAAGGTATAAAATATACTGACGCAAGAGCAACTGCTAAAGATAATATTAATAGTACTGTTAAAGTATATAGAAAGAAAATTAAAACTACAAACAAAAATTATGAAAATAAGTTTTAATTAGTTATAGATTTATTGATTTTTAATAAAAAGTACCCATCTTACATAAAAATATATTTTAAATAAATATTTTAAGTTATAGCTTATGTTCTATATTATATAACTAATAAATGTAAAATATAAAGGATTAATATGGAAAAGAGACAGCTTATTAACTATTCACTCTACTCTTCTTTTATAAGTTTTGCAATGATTTTTGGAGGATGTTCAAATTCAGAATCTAAAAGTCATAAAAAAGCATTACATGTAGGTCATTTTGTAAGTGTATTTGAAAAAAAAGTTAAATACAAATGTGATAACAAAATTGCCCCACTCTCTAATAACAATGAATTTGAATGTAACTCTTTTCCTATTTCTTTTTATTCAGACCATATTAAACTAGGAGAGATAAATTCAATTCATGAAGATGGATATGTCTTTCCTCAAGATATTATTGAAGTTGAAGAACCTTCTGCTATATATACAAGTAATAAAGAGACGATAGAGAGTTTGTTACCATAATATTGCTCTTCCACAATACAATATTATGGAAGAGAATTACAGATTATATTTTGTTCAATAAAATATAAAAAAATAAAGAGAGGAGACTATAATGCCTCTTCATCCTCTTCACCTGTTCTAATTCTAATAACATTAGTAATATCTGAAACAAAGATTTTTCCATCACCAATTTTTCCTGTAAGAGAATTCTCTTTGATAATATCTATTACAGTTTTTGCAAACTCTTCAGAGCTTACTACTATTTCAATTTTAATTTTTGGAATAAATTCAACAACATACTCAGCTCCTCTATAGAGTTCTGTATGTCCTTGTTGACGACCATATCCTTTAACTTCTGAAATAGTCATTCCTTTAATTCCTGAATCAATTAACGCTTCTTTTACATCTTCTAGTTTAAATGGTTTAATAACTGCTTCTATTTTTTTCATCTTCTAAATCCTTTTTTATTTGGCTTGTTTAAATTTAGGATAAACTCCCAAAATTATTAATCAAGAAAATTATAACAAAAGAGAACGAAAAAACAATAGTACAAACAAGAATAATGCTTATAGTATTAAGAAAGTGGTAATTAAAGAAAGATATAAGTAAGTAGTATAAAGACAAGGTATATTACCTTGCCTTGTTAAAAATTTTTCTAGTTTACAGTAACTTCTACAGGAGTACCTTCCCAGATACCATGTTTTGTACAGTAACCATGTGCTACCAATTTAAGTTTCTTTCCTGTTGGAATAATTGTAAATGTAGTAGTATTATGAGCCTTAATATTTCCAAGAGTCCCTGGAACATAAGTAGCTTGTGCTAGTTTTGTATCTCCATTAAAAAGAGTAACAGACTCAATATAGTGGTCAAAATCATCTGGGTGAGTATACTCATTACCCATCTTTACAGTTACCTCAAATGGTTCACCAGCAGTTGCTGTCTCAGCACATGTAATAAATGGTGAATGTCTATCTATAAGGTCTTTTTTTGCTTCTCTATCTATTTCTGAGATGTCTTGGTATTTGTTAATTTTTGGCATGTTAATTCCTTCTATTTTAAAATTTATAAGTGTATTATAGCAGAATTTATTTTAAATAGGACAATATTTATCCTATTTAATCTTCTCTTTTAACTCTTTTGCCCAATTATTGAGTAGTTTTTTATCTTCTTTTGAGAGAGTAGCATCTTTGTGCATATATAAATAAGATGGCATAGGCATACGAACAAGAAGAGATTTAGGAAGTCTGTCTAAAACTTTATATTGCTTCTCTTTAGAGTAACTATTCCATTTAGAAAAATTAACAACAGCTCGTGCATTTTTGACATGAACTTGTGTAAACCAAGAGATAGGAGCGACTTTATAGTACCATGGTGCTTTAACTTCAGAAGAGTGGCAGTCAAAACATGACCTTTTTAAAACACTCATAACTTTATTGGGAGCTTGTAACTCTTCTCTTTGCTTAATAGGAAGTTTAGCAGGTATATCTAAAGAGAAAAATTGCATAGCTATAAAGACTATAGCTGTCCAAAACCAAAAACTTTTTAACATTAATATAAATCCTTTTTTAAATTAATTTACAAGATTTTAACTTAAATGTTAAATCTATCTTTAGTTAAAACAATAAATTTAATCAAATTAGTATCTGTAATACCTAGTTTTTTAGCACTTTTAGGATTAACAAGATAATAACCAAACTCTACAACTACACTATCACCTTTTTTAAGAGGTGTATCATAAATTACTTTTCGTACCTCATGAGCTTTAATAAGTGTATTTTTTAGTTCACTATCTGCAACCCAAGGCATAGCAGGTTTACCATCTTTACCTATAATGCGAACAAAATTTTCTCTTTTAAGTGCTATATTTTTACCATTTCTCTCTATCGTAACACGAAGTTGATTGAGTCTTAGAGGTTGAGCAAAAAGTGTATGGTTAGCTTCATTTTTTATATCTATCTCAAAACCTTTATCTTTTTGATTAAGAGAGAGTTTAATATATTTTGAGAGTAATGATATATTCATATTATGAATAGAAATACCATGAAAGGCATGTTTTTTGGTATCTTTTAGGTTTACAAAACTCCCTTTTAACTTTGGCATATGACAAGAGATACAATTCTCTTGTAAATTACCTTTTCTAATCTGCATATCACAAACTGCAAAACCTTTACTATTTTGTTTATGGTCATGACACCCTAAACACATATTTCCATTATAAAAATTTTTATTACTATAATCTATATCATGATATGGTGAACCTATGGTTTTAGTAACAAGCCCAAGGAGAGAACTCTTCTCTTTAAATTTAACTACTTTACCCTCTCTTTGTTTATCAGCAGAAAAGAAATATCTCTTTTTTTTAGTAAATATATTTTTGTTTATCTTTTTATGCTCTTCTATGCTTTTTATAGTATGACAAGCTTGACAAGAGATAGGTTCCCTCTCTTGAATAGCATTTTTAGAAAGTTTAGTTTTCCCTGAAATCAAATCATGGTCAGATGGGGTATGACACTTTGCACACTTATAGTTGTTGTTCACTTTATCTGGATGTTTACTCCATACTGCTTTATGTATAGGGTCTTTAAAAATAGATGAATTTGAATGTATAGAACTTTTATACTCAGCAAAAATAGTAGGATGACATTTTTTGCAAGTAGCATTCTCTAGTGTTATATCTCCATATAATGGAAGTAGCAGAAGTAAAGTAAGATAATATAAGTTAAATCTCATAATTAATACCTTTTTTTGAAATTATAGCTTATTGGAAAAATAATAGTTTGACCTATATCAAAAAATAAAAGACTAATTTTGTATAAAATCAATATGCCTATTTTTTAATCAATTTTTATCACTTAATTGAACATAAATTGATATGGGTCAATCTTTTTTACTAAAAAAAATAATAAAATACTATTTCTTAATGCAATCAAAAAAAAGGAGAAAAGATGACCTTTTCAAGCTCATTAGAGTTATTGGCTTTTCATAATGTAGCATATACTATATATGCTTTTATGATTATCTCAATCATCGCGTGGTTTGGATATAACCTAACACGTAAAGAGAAAGTACCATCAAAAGTACGTATACCATTCTATGGCTATATTGGATTTTTAGTGGCTATGGGAGTAGGACACCATATATTTACCTACAATACAATCCCTTGGGTATCACAAGATATTATGAGACACGAGATAAAACCTGATGCAAGTTATAAATTTGAAGTAGGTAAACATAAATGGATTAATATGCCAAAACATGTAACCGTACAGTGTGGACAAACTATTGAATTTGATGTAAAAAGTAGAGACTTAGTTTATGGTTTTGGATTATTTAGACAAGATGGAACTATGGCAATGCAGATGCAAGTTAACCCAGGAACAGATGTTAATGGTATCTTAGACTCTAATGATATTTTATGGACATTTAACCATAATGGAGTATTTGATGTAGTAAGTACAGAGTACTCTGGACCTGCTGAGTATGACCCTGAGACAGGAGAAGACTTAATGAAAGTTAAAAAATGGCTTACTGTTGTCGGATGTAAAGAAGATGGAGGTAAAAAATAATGAGTATAATGAATAATTTAATCAATGGTACAAATTTTGACCATAAAAGCTT
>JALWMP010000021.1 GCA_026996165.1 Campylobacteraceae bacterium | reverse complement strand
TAAATCAAGAGTTGCGACCTATTGTCTCTAGTATGAGTGAGATTGATGCTATTGATTTTCTACTTAGACTAACACAAAATGGGTTTAGATACAAAACAGATAACGAAAACTTTGGAAAAGAGAAGGTTCTGTTTTTTGAAGAGACACTACACTATGCCTATAGCGATTGTGAAGACAGAGCCATATTTTTTGCTACACTTGTAAAACAGCTCTTAAATGTAGATATAGTGTTTGTCAAATACCCAAACCATTTAGCAACAGCCATTAGGTTAAACTCAACAGTGAAAGGAGATAAGATTATATATCAAAATCAACAATATTACATAGCAGACCCAACATATAGCAATGCCAATATTGGTCAAGTTATGCCACAATTTAAAAATGCACAGTTTCAGATTACAGAACTGTAGGTGTGACCGTGTCACACGTCAAATCCAACTCGTTCCCATCCGTCCTCAGTGGGAATGTATACAGAAACTTATAACTCTCATATACACTCCCACGCAGGAGCGATGGGAGCGAGAAAAAAAAAACTTATTTTAGGAGAAGAAATGAAAAAAATAGCAATTATCCTCTTTTTAGGATTAATAACATTACAATTTAACGGATGTTCATCAAAAAGCCCAAGCAAACAAGAGTTCAACAATGCCCCAGAGTGGGTTAGAAATCCACGAGTAGATGGGTTTATTACAGGTTTAGGAGTAGCCCCACCAAATAAAGGGGACGATATAGCCCTACAACGAAGTGAAGCAATGGCAGTAGCAAGAGATGACATAGCAAGACAGATAGAGACAAAAGTAGGTAGTTTTGTTGATAAATTTGCAGAGACAACAGGAGCAAAAGAGAAACAGAGCTTTGCAAGAGATGTTAAAACTAAAATACGAAACGTAGCAAAAATGAAACTACGAGGAGCAAGAACTAAAAAGTCATGGATGGGCGAGAGTGGCACACTCTATCTACTTATGACACTAGAGACTAAAGAGGTTCTTGATATGTTAAAGCAGAGTACAAGTAGCTTAACCGACAAAGATACACAGTTTCAGCGATTTTTGTCTGAAAAAAATCAGAAAGAGTTGGAGAAGGAGCTTGAGAATTATGAGAAGTAAGATTACGGTGAAGAGCATTACCTCTTCACCCAAACCCTCTTACCATCAAAAACCACACCCATCTTTAAAATATTGCTATATCCTCCTGACTTAACCCAACAGCACTACAAAAAAAATTCCAAACCCCAAAAAATAAGCATTTTCAAGAAAAGCCTAAAATCGTAGTGCCTACTTAAAATATACCTTGACATAAATACTAAAAACAGCTATAATATCGGATTATGTTTGTAAGAGTAAAAAGTACACCAAAAAGTCCAAGAAAATCAGTACAGATTGTTGAGTCCTATAGAATTGAGGGAAAAGTTAGACAAAGAATAGTCAAACACATAGGAGTAGCACAAGATGAAAATGAGTTAGAGGAGTTAAAATCTCTTGCAAACTCTATTAAAGTCAAGTTAGAGCTTGATAGTCAGTTACCTCTTTATACCCCAAAAGAGATAGAAGCTAGAGAAAAAAAAGAACAAGAGAAGAAGCAAAAAGAGCAAAAAAGTAGAGACAATAGAGTAAAACTTATAAATGAGCTTGATGTTGAGAAAAATAGAG
>JALWMP010000020.1 GCA_026996165.1 Campylobacteraceae bacterium | reverse complement strand
GATGGAGAGACAGGAAGCTCTACCCATCTTTGTGAATGTTTTTTCATATCTTCTATATAATTTTTGTCATCTTTTGACCAAAGAGTAATAGAGTGGTCAAAAGATTCAATAAGTTCCTTTATGTAACGTTTTGTAAGTCCAAAATCATAAACCATCTGTCCATTATCAAGATAATTTGACTCTAAAAGTACCTCTACTTTATATGAGTGTCCATGAATATTTTGGCTACACTTTTGGGTAGAGCAACCTCTTACAATATGTGCATTTTCAAATTTAAATAGTTTTCGTATTATCATCTTAAAATACTATCTGCCCATCTTGTTGCATACGGTGCATAATATCTTTAGCCTTTTGGTGTCCTTGAAAGGCTGCTTTTCTACACCACTCTATAGCTTTCTCTTTGTTCTCTTCACACCCTAGACCTTGGTCATACATTGCCCCTAAGTTAAACTGCCCCTCTGGAGAGTTTCTCACTGCTGATTGTTTAAAAAGTATATAAGCCTTTTCATAACTCTGCTCAACACCCATTCCCTCTTTAAATAGTACCCCTAGGTTGTTAAATGCCTCTGCATTACCACGTTTGGCTGCCTCTTCGTACCAAAAGGCTGCTTCTGAATAGTTTTGAGTACACCCCTCACCATTTTCAAACATAAGAGCCACATCAAACTGTGCTTGTGGCATTCCTTTTATGGCAGCTTTTAAGTAGTACTCATGAGCTTTTTGTGAGTCTTTTTCAACTCCTAAGCCTCTAAAGTAGAGCAACCCTAAATTGTAAGCCGATGAGTGTTCTCCTGCATCAGAAGCTTTTGTATAGTACTCAATCGCTTTTTCATAACTCTGCTCAATACCAAAACCATTATGATACAAGTATCCAATAGTTGCCAAGGCTGTCAAGTCACCCTCATTGGCTAGATAGTTGTAAAGCTCAAATGCTTTTTCATACTCTTTTGCATTAAAGAGTCTTAATGCTTCTGCTTTTAATTCTTCGTTTGCCATCTATAAACTGTCCTATTTTCAAGATATTTGGATTATATATAGATAAACTTAATTAAACCCCTTGCGTAGTATCAAAAACACGTATATGCAAACGGTCACTATAGCAAAATCCATGTTTCATACAAAACTCAAAGACAGCTCGGTCATTGTGCCAAATATTTGCACGACTCTCACCCACAGGCATACAGTAGATAGTAGGATTTGTAAAAGCAGAGGTTATCTCTCTTATCTCTTCTAATGCTGTACTGTTTACCAACTTTTTATCAATCGTAAATTTAAAAAAGCTATCAAATGAGTTATTTACAATATTGGCAATAGCTTGTGGTTTAATACGTTTATTTTTTGGCTCACCAGAGTTTGCAAGTTTGACAGATAGAGCAAAAATAGTCTTCTTATATATAGGATAAACCTCAAAATCAATCTCTACAGTTCCATTAGTTTCAAAAGTAACACGAACACCTTGCTCTACCAACCAACTAACCACCCCATAAAAGGCTCTATCTTTATGGTACATCAACGGCTCACCCCCAGTAATAACCACTTGAGGCAGATACCCAATAGTAGAAAACTCCTCTTCTAAGTGTTCAATAAGCCTAGAAGCCTCTTCTACTTTCTGCCAAGAGGAAGCAAAGTGGCTATCTACAGCAAAATAGGTATC
>JALWMP010000019.1 GCA_026996165.1 Campylobacteraceae bacterium | reverse complement strand
GCCCTATTTGCTGACCTGCTTTTAGCTCCTGCTTTGATGATGGTGGTGGCTAAAAGAGGGTGGATAAAATAGGATTGATAACTAAATGTAAACATTGATTACATTTAAGATTTATTATGTTAACATTGTTCTTCTCGCTCCCATCGCTCCTGCGTGGGAGTGTATATGAGAGATTAAATAAAGTAAAAAATACAAACTCTCATATGCATTCCCACCAAGGACGGATGGGAACGAGAAGTTATAGCGAACAAATATTCAAATAAAGGATAAAAAAATGAATACAAAAAAACTACTATTTTTACTAGGTGTAGGAGTAAGCTTACTAACTACTAACGTCATGGCAGATGATGCCAAGGCAAGAGCTATTATGGAGAAGGTTGATGCTAGAGATGATGGGCAGACCTTAGAGCAAGATATGCTTATGATACTTATTGACAAAAATGGAAATGAGCGTAAACGTGACTTAAAATCATACGAAAAAGATTTTGGAGCAGATGAGCATAAAACTCTCTTTTTTAAAAGCCCAGCAGATGTTAAAAATACAGCCTTTTTAACTTACGACTATGATGACCCATCAAAAGATGATGACCAATGGCTCTACCTACCTGCACTTAAAAAGGTAAAAAGAATTCCATCGGCTGACAAGAGTTCAAGCTTTATGGGTTCAGATTTTTCTTACTTTGATATGACCGACCGTGATTTAGAAGATTATGACTTTAAACTTCTTAAAGAGACAAAAGTAAGAGGGCATGACGCATGGATGATAGAGGCAACTCCTAGAAATCAAGAGGTGATTGATGAGTCAGGGTACAATAAAACTATTGCTATTGTAAGAAAAGACAACTACATGGTAGTTCGTGCTATTAACTTTATGACCAATGGAAAAAAGAAGTACCTTGACCTAAAAAAGATACACCAAGAGAGTGGTATTTGGCTTGTAGATGAGATGACAATGACTACTAAAAAAGGTAAAACAACTCTTCATAAAACCATTTTGACATTTGATAATATTGAGTTAAATAAACCAATAGACGACAGCGTCTTCACGACAAGAAGATTAGAAAAAGGACTCTAATGTCAAAAAACTGTAGGGTGTTTTCTCTGAAAACACCATCAAAACAAAAACTACTACTCTCAACACTTCTAATAGCAAGTTTTTTAAATGCTGAAAGCATAGATGAAGCCCTAGAGGGTTTTGATGATGAACCAACAACAACCCAAACAGCAAAGAAATCTTCCACTACAAAAGAAGATGATATTATGGAGGGGTTTGATGATGAACCTGCCAATGAGATAAAACTTTTAGACACTATAAAAAAAGAGTCAAAATTTAAAGACTTTACAGGAAAGCTAACAGAACAAGCAACATTCTCCTACAATGACAAAGACCCTCACGATAATCTCTCATCTCTAAAGTCATCTCTACTTTTAGACTACGAACACAAATTTGACAACGGTTTTAAACTAAAAACCAATGCTAAAGCCTACTACGATGCTATTTATAGTATTAGAGGACGAGATAAGTACTCAAAAGATGAGCTAAAAGAGTATGAGCATGAGATAGAGCTTTATGATGCCTATATTGAGGGGAGTTTAGCCGATAATTTAGATATGAGACTTGGTCGTCAAGTAGTTGTTTGGGGAAGGAGTGATACTATTCGTATTACCGATGTACTAAACCCTCTTGATAACCGTCGTCCTGCTATTGTAGATATAGAGGATTTACGCCTACCTGTGGGAATGGCAAAGTTTGACTACTATGTAGGAGATTGGCGAATTACCCCTATAGCTGTGGTAGAGCAGAGATTCTCTAAAAACCCTCCAGCAGGTTCAACCTACAATCCCTCACCAAACTCTCTGCCAAGCGATGAGAGCTATAGCGATGTAACTCCAGCACTTAGCATTGGAGCAGAGTTTTCAGGGTGGGATATTAACCTCTATGCTAGTAACCTACACAATGATACAGGCTACTTTAAAAATGGAAAGCTACACCACGACAAAGTAAAGATGTTTGGTACAGCTCTAAATGTGCTTAGTGGCTCATGGCTATTTAAGAGTGAACTAGCCCATTTTGATGGTCTAAAATATACGGCTACACAAGATAAAACCTTTAAACGAACCGATGGCTTAGTAGGGGTTGAGTACAAAGGTATTGCTGACACACTTATCTCTTACGATGTATCGCTTAGAAGGGTACATAGCTATGATAATGCTCTAAAAAACAACCCTATACCTGTTCAAAAAAATACCTACCAACAAGCCTTTCGTATAAGTTCCGATTTTCTTAATGCTACACTTCATGCGAACTATCTTATCTCTCTATTTGGAGAGAAATTAGATGAGGGTGGTTTTCAAAGAGCATGGTTTAAGTACGATATTGCCGATGGAGTCTACACCAATGTAGGTGTGGTTGACTATATTGGTGGTAGTAAACTCTTTGATAGAGTACACAATAGCGATATGCTCTTTGCTGATATTAGTTATAGTTTTTAGTGGGGATTAGCTATAAGTTGAAGATTGAGTGTTTTGATGAAGAGGTGGAGGTTAAAGAGATTTTTGAACAAAGTTTTTCTCGCAATCCTCTTCCATAATCTATGATTTGGGAGAGGTTAGAGAAAAAGGGAATGTTTGTCTTCTAAATAACTTTTCTATAATATAAAAAAATATATAATAACACAGAATTATTAATTAAGCACTGTCCTGAAATAAGAGAAAAAGACTTAATTAACTATTCCTAAGTTCTTTAAAATCTTAATGTATGAGGTTCTGATTAGATATAAAAGCTGTAATCAGATAAAACATTAACAGCATAAAACCCTTGTCTGAAAAGTCAAGGTTGCAAGTTGAGGCAAAAGTTCCTTGGCTTGTAGACAGAATCAGTCATAATTTGTCTTCGTTAATTAAGTTAAGAGAGGTTGCATAGTTCTGCTAAGCATTACTCCTTTTATCTCGTATTCATGACAAATGAAGCCTCTCCCATAATCTTTGATTTGGGAGAGTGAGGTTCACGGCTAGTCAATGAGAATCTAACAACCCTTTAAGCTTCTTCTGCAAGCTCCTCTTTACCATCTTCTTTAAAGGACGAGGGTAGATAACTCGAATTTTAGGTAACCATTTTATAACTAACTCCTCTAGCTCTTTAAAGTTTGAGACTCTGTATTGAACCTCTATGTCTCCATTGTCAAAATAGGCTACTACCTCTTGGCTAGGAAGATACTTTTTTAAGATAAAGTAGCGACGAATAGAGCAGTCAACACGTAAGCGAACTGTTGTCTCTTCTCTTCCAAAGACAGCCCAAGGTGTTTGAACCTTTTTTATAAACTCAACTATATCTTTATGGACAAAGAAAGTTTTTTTAGTGTAACTAACCTCTTCAATTAGAGAGATACGCAAAAATTCAAAGTTCGATTTGCTAACATTTTCACCTACTAAATAGAAGTTCTCATTTAGAAAAAGTATTTTGTAGGGGTGAAAATTTCGCTTACTTACAGTACGTTCTGTTTTGTAGACAATCTTTATCTCTTTGTTAAACTTAATGGCATGTTCGAGTTGTTTAATTATCTCTTGGTTTCTCATATTTTCAAAAGGGCGTGACTTAAAGTCATAGACAATCATAGACTTTTTTATAAGTGCTTCGGTCTGCTCTGTAATGAGAGATTCCTTAGATGTAATATCAAAAATATTTACAATATTTGCTAGTGTCATAAGGTCTGTAGCAGAGAGTACATCTTGGAGTAGAACTTTTTTATATGCTCTATAGCATTCACCCTCTTTACTCATAAAGTCACCAAAGAGTTCACGAATTAGCTCAAAGTCACGGCGAATAGTTCGTTCGCTTACTTCATACTCTTGGGCTAGTCTAGTTACACAGAGTTGTTTGCTTTCATTTAGGCGTTTTAAGATTTCAATGGTTCGGTATAGGCTTGATTTTTGGCTCACTATTTCTCTTTAAATCCATAGTAGTATATTGCATAAATTGTCCATGCTATAGCTATGCCAATAAAATTTTTAATCTCATATCCTGTAATCATTAAAATAATAGGAGCAGTAATAATCAGAAAAAATATAAAATGAACAGGAGACATATCTGGCAAATCCTCTTCTAAAGCTTTTGTGTATGAAATATTTTTTTGAGAAGCTCGATTTTTATAAAATTGGTAAGAGTTAAATATAGAATAGAGAAGAAAAGGACTAACTAGTAAAAGAGAGAGATGTCCAAATTTCATACCAATATAAGGTGTAGCTGTAATAAGCATAAAAAAAGTGCTTATTGGAGTCATAAAACTATCTCTTTTTTTCATTGATTAATCCTTAAAATTTTTAATGGACAAAATATGTCAATAAAAGATTGTACCATAATTTCAAAAAAAATAAGGAGTAAAAAAATGAGACAATTCTTAAATAAAAACGGTTTAAAAACGCAAAAACAAATAACTATAATTAAAGGAAAAGAAGATGGATAATTTAACCATTATTGCTTCGCAGAGAAATTGGATAGATACAAGAAGCGTTGAGACATTAGAAAAGATTACATGCTTTAAAGGTGTAAAAAAAGTAGTAGGATTGCCTGATTTAAGTGTAGGCAGAGTACCAAATGGCATGGCTGTTTTGGTAGAAGATAGAGTTTATCCTCATCTTATAGGTGGTGACATTGGCTGTGGTATGAGCCTTTTTGAGGTTAAGGGGAAAAACAAAAAGATAAAAGTAGAAAAGTTTGAAAAAAAGCTCAAAAAGTTAGAGAGTTTAGATGATGTTGCTTTAGAGCAAGAGGTGAACTTGGGCTATAACTTAGGAAGCATTGGAAAGGGCAACCACTTTGCAGAGTTACATATTGTAGATGAAGTAAAAGATTCCCAAGCATTTAAGCAGTATGGCTTAGATGAAAAGTCACTCTACTGTTTAGTTCACAGTGGTTCACGTGCTTTTGGGCAGATAGTCTTTAATAGAGTAGCAGGAGCGTACGACCCAAATAAGGGGTTAGATGAAAAGAGTACAGAGGCACAGAGTTACTTAGAAAATCATAATGAAGCCCTAAAATATGCTATGCAGAGTCGAAAAATTATCGCCAAAAGGATTTTAAAAGCCATAGGTTTTGGAGAAGAGTGTACGTATGTAAGTGACACAGCTCACAATAGTATTTTAAAGACCGATAAGGGGTGGTTACACCGAAAAGGAGCAACACCTACTAACAAAGGTTTGGTCATTATTGCAGGGAGTCGTGGGAGTCTAAGCTATTTGGTTCAGCCAACAGCAAACACCCAAAAATCAAACTACTCTTTAGCTCATGGAGCAGGTAGAAAGTGGGAGAGAAGCTCAGCAGAAGCAAAGCTACGTAACCGTTATACAAAAACAGACTTAGAGCGTACTAGCATAGGCTCACGTGTCTTGTGTGCTGATAGTAAATTGCTTTACGAAGAAGCACCACAAGCCTATAAAAATATAGATATTGTCATAGATGACTTGGTTGAAGCAGGGTTAGCTACAGTTGTGGCAACATTTCGCCCCATACTCACCTACAAGGAGTAGCCAATGCTTATACAGATAAGTAGTGGAAATGGAGTAGATGAGGTGTGCAGAGCGTTGTTTCACTTTTTAAATTGGCTAGAGGGAAAGTATACTTTTAATGTACTTAACCTAGAGTATGCACGGTGTGAAGATGGTTATAAATCTATACTTTTAGAGAGTAAAGATGAGAAGTTTTTAGCACTAGAGGGAACGCACCTTTGGCGATGTCAAAGCCCATTTAGACCAAAGCACAAGAGAAAAAACTGGTACTTCTCTTTGTCTATTGTAGAGCAACAAAAGAGTGTAGAGATAGACAAAAGCAAGGTAGTTTATCAAACCATGAAAAGCCCTAAAAAAGGTGGACAGCATGTCAATACTACCTCTTCAGGGGTTAGAGCTATCTATGAACCACTGGGAATAGAGGCTATAAGTTATGATGAGCGTAGCCAATATAGAAATAAAAAGATAGCACTAGAGAGGCTTATACAAAAGATAGATATAATGGAGTATAAACAAGAGAATAGTAAAAAAAATGAGCGTTGGAGAGAGGGTAAGCTTTTAGAGAGAGGTAAAAGTATTTTGGTATTTGAGGGCATTAATTTTAACAGAAAATAAGTATAGTATCTAATTAAAATAATATAAAGAATAAAACATGCCATTAAAAGTAATCCTAAATGATGAAGGATAGGTAATTAAGCATATATACTATTTTAATCTTCATCTTTATTTTGCTGAACAATAACTTCCATACCTAAAAAGTTTTTTTTCACTTTTACTTTAATGACATCACCTTGTTTATACTTGTAGTAGTTCTCTTCATTAGGATACCAAGTAATAGTATGACCATTTCTCTTTAGTTGAAATTGGGATTTATATTCCCTTTTTATCATAAAACCATTACAATATTTTCGAGGAGTGATAGTTTTTTCTCCACATGGTAATCTACTTGTATGTACTATAGTAAATTCTTCTAAAGTAGGTTTTTCAGTAACTGTAATTAGTAGAAACATGGAAAAAATAATAACAAATGGTAAAAAGATAAATAAGATATTTTTAGCTATACGATTATGTTTATATGAGAGATATTTATATAAAAATAAGTGAGAGAGGTAAAAAAATGCACTTATTATTATATAGGGTAAAAATATATTCCAATCATCAATAATATCAGAACCTATTATAAATATAGCTGTACCCCACATTATAAAAAAAGTTACAAGATAATTTTCTATTAAAGTTTTTAGTGACGATTTTTTCTTTTTCATTTATACTTTAGTCCTATGTTAAATTTTAAATTGAACAAAGTTTTTCTCTAACCTCTCCCAAATCAGAGATTATGGAAGAGGATTGCAAGAAAAACTTTGTTCAAACAATAGCAAACATCTAAAAGTCAAATTACTCTTTAGCTACTCCCTTGAACTTTTATAATTTCATCAATACATAAATTTAAAATTTCTATAGACTTCTCCTTAGATAAATTCCATGCTATTAATCTTATTTTATAACAATCAACAACTATGGAAGCTCTACCTTGTTCCATTATAAAATCGTAGCTTAAAGTATTTGAGTTAAGTTGTATATCTTTAATATTGGGAAGTAAACGAATTTTTATAAATGCCTTTTTTAGAACTTGCATATCAGCATAAATATGTTCAATAGTGTATTCTTCCCAAGAGTCAATATGTGTGTTTATCTCTTCTATTTTTATAAAAGGTTTTTCCATTTCATTTTTAATTAAAAAAAATAATTGCTCTTTTTTATTAAAATAATTACTACTCTCTTTTTTTATATCTTCTAATTTTACACCATATAATAGTTTGTATAATTTATTTGAAAAAAAATTATTTATTTTATTAATTATGGACATTTTGAACCTTTTTTTTAATTATTGTATCTTTTATAACTTAATTTCATGAGCTAAATAATACTTAAATTTAACTAAATCAAAAAAAACTTCGGACAAAATACGACCAAAAAACAGACTATAATACTTCTAACAAAACACAAAGGAGTCAATTATGGACTTAAAAGAGTACGGATTTACCGAGATAGACAATACAATATTCGACAAAACCAAAACAGCATATAAAATCTATGCAGAGCTTTTAGACAATACTTGCCAAGAGCAGTTTCGTAATGTCTTAGCAGAGCCTTATGTAACCTATGGAGCATTAATGCCTGATGCTCATGCAGGGTATACCA
>JALWMP010000018.1 GCA_026996165.1 Campylobacteraceae bacterium | reverse complement strand
CAGCTGTTCCATAGATACACTTTAATCTATCTATTGGGTCAATATTAAAAGTCTCTTCAACAGTTAATTCACCAACTTGTTTTCCCTCATTAAAGAGTTCGACTACATCACCTTTTTTCAAAGATTTCAGACACTCTTCATTTTTTTTACCACTAGGAGTTAAAAGAAATGGAAAAGGAAAAGCAACACCTTTATACATATTTGTTTTGCGTACTTCAATAGCCTCTTTTTGTGTCATTAGTGTCTCTACAGGGCTAATTAGTCCCTCTTGAACTAATGCCATAGTAGATAGTGCTTCAGCATCAATATGCAACTGATTATTTCTTTTTAAAGATGCCATATTTTTTCCTTTTCTCCCATAAACTTTTTCTTGATATACCTAATTTTTTAGAAAGCTCAGTATCAGGGTATTGATACTGAAAATTATTGACAATAAATTTGACATAATCATCAATAGTTAAAATCTCATTTTGATCATAGAGTTTATTATCTGTATTTATCTCAATTTGCTTATAAGGTGTTTCAATATCAGAAGTAGTTGAGATAATAAAGTCACGTCCCTCTAGTATATCAAAAAGTTGTTCACGTTCACCCTTTTTAAGAGTCTGTAAATCAGAAATATACAACAGATGTTTCTTATTTGCTTTTTCTATTTTACTTTTCCACTCTTTTGAACTTAATGGGACAAAAACTAAAACTCTATCTTTATTTTTAGCATAAGTAAATGCTAATTTATCTACTAACTTAATATAATTTGTCAAAACTACTAAAGGTGAATATATTTTATCAATATCATTTTCAATATTAATATCTTTAAGAAGATACTCATGATACTCTTTATAAAGATTTTTATATTTTTTAAGAGTCTGATACTCTTTATAATGCTCAATTTTTCTCTGTAACTCTTCAATAATAAAAGGTTTGACAATATAATCATTAGCTCCAAGTTTTAGTGGTGCAGCAACAGTGTCATTGTTGATATAAGAGACCATAAGAATAATAATCTTCTCTTTATATTTAGTAATTAGAGAGTTAAAGTTTTGACCAGGTAAATTGGTAGAGAGAAGATAAGCATCTCCTGTACTTGTTGCCATTGCCTCTTTAATAGAGGAGTAAACTTCTGTCTCATACCCAGCTTGTCCTAGCTTAGCTGAGATACTCTGTGCCAAGTAAAGCTCATTTTCAATTATGGTAATTTTCATTGTTGTGTCCAGTCATAGTAGTATAGTGTGGCAACTGCTTCAACAGCTACGCCCTCTTTTCGTCCAATCCAGCCTAGTTTTTCAGCTGTTGTTGCTTTAATATTTACTAGGTTAGGAGTGAGATTAAGTAGTTTCGCAAGTTTAAATCGCATCTCTTTTTTGTATTTTAAAAGTCTAGGAGTTTGTGCAATAATGGCTAAGTCAACATTACCAATAACATACCCTAAATCTTTTAATCTTTTTACAGTATCGAGTAATAACTCTCTTGAATCAGCACCCTTATAATCGTTAGAGGTATCAGGGTAGAACTCACCTATATCTCCTAAACCTGCTGCTCCAAGTAGTGCATCAATAAGTGCATGTATTGCAACATCTCCATCACTATGAGCTTTAAATCCAAAAGGTGAATCTATTTCAATACCACAAAGTACCATCTTTTTTCCCTCTTCAAAAGGGTGAATATCGATACCAAAGCCTGTTAAGGCACGAGGTGAAGGTCGTTTAAAACAACTCATTTTGGAAAGGTCTTCTACAGTTGTAAGCTTATGAGCTTTTGGTGACCCCTCAACAAAAATAATCTCACCACCAATAGATGCAATAGCAGAAGAGTCATCTGTAAACTCAACTTCGGAAACTAAAGCACTCTTAAGTGTCTTAGTACAAGATAGTTGTGGTGTTTGAATAATTTTTGTATTTTCACGGTCAATAGGAGAACCTTCCAAATAGAGTGTATCTACAACTTTAAGTGTAGGAACTACACAACTTTTGTTCTTTTTTGCTAAAATCACTCGCTCTATCATCTCCCTATCAAGACAACAACGAGCAATATCAGAAACCAGAACAAAAGATGTTTTTACATCTTTAAGTGCATTAGAAAGAGAGGCTTGACGAGTTGCTCCACCCTCTACTAGAGTGTACTCTGTAAAGTTAGACATAGCCATTATGTCGTCCCTAGACGCAACAATAATAGTCTCTTTAAACTCATAAAGTTTTTGAAAATCATCAGCAACTTTGAGCCAAAGTGGTCTGTTGTCTATCCATAACCACTGCTTTTTAGGAGGCAAAGCAAAACGAGAAGCCGAACCAGCACCTAAAAGAATAAGTGTAATGTCACCCAATTCTATTTCCTTTTTTAAAGTGTAACCCAATTATACAATAGTAACCTTTAGTAACACTTTAATGAGCCATTATGTAACATTTTTTTTATTAGAAAAGAGTTTAAGCAGACTTTTTGTTTTTTTTGGTGATATTGCGTTTTTATCTAAGAACTGCGAAATCATGGCAATCCCATCTACATTTTCAATGGCAATAATCTCTTCAATATTAGATAGATTAATTCCACCAATAGCAACAATAGGATAGTCTACATTTTTTGACCAACGTTCAAGCTCTCTTACCCCTACTGTTTCATAATTTACCTTTTTAGAAGTTGTCTCAAAAATAGGACCAATGGCAAGATAACTAGGCTCAATCTCTAATGCCATCTCTATCTCTTTAGTAGTATGGGTACTAACTCCTAAACGTAATCCTGCTTTATGAATTGCTTCTAAATTTGCTGTTTCTAAATCTTCTTGACCTAAGTGTATGCCATAAGCTTTATGTTTTATAGCAAGTTCCCAATAGTCATTAATAAATAGTCTAGCGTTATAGTAAGTAGAAACTTTAACAGCTTTATATATCTCTTCTTCTAAAGCTTTATCTTTTAAATCTTTTACTCTTAATTGAGCTGTGCTAACACCAAGCTCATAAAGTATCTTTAGTTTATCAGCTCTATCTACTATAGGGTAGACTCCTAATGGGGTATCTCCACAGTTTAAAAATTTCATTATTTTAGCCTATGAAAACTGATGCCAAAATGGAGTTCCGACTGTAGGAGTAGATGGAGATGCAAACTCTCTTTTTTGCATTAAACCAGCCTCATACCCCAACCGACCTGCAATAGTAGCATACTTAAAAGCTTTTGCCATATTTACAGGATCTTGTGCTAGAGCAATAGCAGAATTTAATAAAATACCATCATAACCTAACTGCATAGCTTCCACTGCATCACTTGGTTTACCAATTCCTGCATCTACAATTAACTTTAAATCTGGAAACTGTTTTCTTATAGTTTTTAAGTTATTTTTATTTATAAGCCCTTGCCCTGAACCAATAGGAGAACCCCAAGGCATTAAAATCTTACACCCTACATCTACTAAACGTTTAGCTACTACTAAGTCATCTGTAGTATAAGGAAAGACTTCAAACCCCTCTTTAACAAGTATCTCAGCAGCTTTTACAGTCTCAAATGGGTCAGGTTGTAGATTATATTGGTCGCCTATGACCTCTAGTTTTATCCAGTTTGTTCCAAAAACCTCTCTTGCCATTTGTGCTGTAGTAATTGCCTCTTTAGCCGAGTGACAACCTGCTGTATTTGGAAGAACATTTATATTTAACTCTTTAATAATATCCCAAAAGTTATTTCCACTACTCTCTCCTGCTGATTGACGACGAAGTGCAACGGTTACAATTTGAGCTTCACTCTCCTTAATTGCCTCTTCCATATTGGCAGGACTTGGGTAGAGTGCTGAACCTATAAGCATTCTACTCTTTAAGGTTTTCCCCCCAATCTCCCACTCATCACTCTTAACTCTTAACTCTTCATTCTTCATTCTAAATTATCCTCCTTGAACTGGTGCTAAAATATCTATAGTATCACCATCATGTATAATGGTCTCTTCATACTTTGCAATAGGTACAAATGTTGTATTTATAGCTACTGCAAAGCCTTTTGTTTTATAGTTTAAAGCCTCTATCATTTGAGAGACATTTAGACCCTTTTGTAGCTCTTTTATTTTACCATTTACTGAAACCTTTATCATTTGATTCTCCTTCTTGCCAATATTTTGTATCAACTGTAGGTGTGACTGTGTCACACGTCTAATCTCGGTTTTTTATTGTATGGCAATTTATATGTTTTTTATATTTGGTTTTGACGTGTGACATGGTCACACCTACGATTTATAAATCCCATCTTTTAGAGCCTTCTCAACTACAGCAGGTGCTAACAAATACCCATGTCTATAGAGTCCATTAATACGTGTCAACCCCTCTTCATTCTCAATTCTTGGTAAATTATCTTTAAAAGCAGGTCGACAGTTTGTCTCTGTATTTACCACTCTTGCCTCTCCAAAGGTTGGGTGAACTGTAAAGAGTGCCGAGAGTAGCTCTAAGCTTGAACGTACTGAGATAGGCGACATATCTTCACTCTCTATCTCACTTGCTCCAATAATATAACGTTTAGAGTTTGCACTCTGAGCAATTTTACAATCTTTACAATACTCCAAATCTATTCCCTCACACCCATTTCCACGAGGGACAATATAGATTTTATAGCGTGGATGAAGTAGACGGGTAGGACGTTTAATATCTATCTCTTTAGACTCAACCCAAATCACTTCACCTCTAACTCCTCTTAAATCTTTAAAATACTCTTTTGCTCCTAATCCACGAGCATCAAAAACCCAATCAAAATGTTCTGTTTTATCACCTATATATATAGTTTTAGGCTCTAGTTTATCTACCTTAGTAAACTCTCTCCATGTAATATTTGGGTTCATATCTAAGTAATTAGTCGAAAAGGCAATAAAGCGTTGAGAGTCTACATGCCCCTCATCTTTTATATAAAATGAGTGTTGATGTTGGGCAAGGTCAGGCTCTAGTTTGGCTAAGGCTTGGCTGTCTATTAGCTCAATATCTTTTGCCTCTTCTACTTTGTTTTTAAGTGTTCCAATAAAATGGTCAAGTTCGCTAACATCTTGTGGGTGGGCAGTGATGATAGTTCCTAACTCTTTAAAACCATCATAAACACCAACCTCTTTCATTAAATCGTTCCACAACTCAATAGAACGTTTCCCATACTCAAAAATTATTGATTCAGCTGTTTCAAGTTCAGCAAAGGGAGCTAACATTCCTGCTGCTGTAAACCCTGCTGCTGTTACTCCCTCTTTGCTCTCTTTATCAAAGAGTGTTAGGGTATGTCCATCTTTTAACAGGTTTAGAGCTAGAACTCTTCCTACTAAACCTGAACCTACGATTGCTATGTTCATTGTTTCTCTTCCTCTTTTTTGGTGCAATGGCAAATCTATTTTTTGTAGGGTGTTTTTCCCTGAAAACACCATTAATTGTATTGATTTGGTTTTGATGGTGTTGTCAGAGGACAACCCCCTACAGTTTTAATATAATGGGTAGATGGCAGACACGGAGGTCGCCCCTACTTAACTCTTAATTCTTAACTCTAAAAGGCAGACACGTTGGTCTGCCCCTAGATTTTTTAAGCCTTTTCTAATTTATCTGCTTCTACGTAGACTTCGCTTCCCATCTCTTGGAACTTTTTACTCATCTCGTCCATTCCTGCTTGAATCTCTAGCTCATCAGCATAATCTCTTACATCAGCAGAGATTTTCATAGAGCAGAACTTTGGTCCACACATTGAACAGAAGTGAGCAACTTTAGCAGCCTCTAATGGCATAGTATCATCATGATATTCTCTAGCACGTTCTGGGTCAAGACCAATATTAAATTGGTCAATCCATCTAAATTCAAAACGTGCTAAACTCATTGCATCATCTCTAGCTCTAGCTCCTGGGTGACCTTTAGCAACATCAGCAGCATGAGCAGCAATTTTATAGGTAATAAGTCCCTCTTTAACATCTTCTCTGTTTGGAAGTCCAAGGTGTTCTTTTGGAGTAACATAACAGAGCATTGCACAACCATACCAACCAATCATTGCAGCACCAATTCCAGATGTAAAGTGGTCATACCCTGGGGCAATGTCGGTAGTTAGTGGTCCAAGTGTATAGAATGGAGCTTCATGACATACTTCTAGTTGTTTATCCATATTCTCTTTTATCATGTGCATTGGTACATGACCTGGACCTTCAATTAGACATTGAACATCATGCTCCCAAGCAATTTTTGTTAAACGTCCTAACTCTTCAAGCTCTCCAAATTGTGCTTCGTCATTTGCATCTGCTGTTGAGCCAGGGCGTAAACCATCACCTAGAGAGAATGTTACATCATAAGTTTTCATAATTTCACAAATCTCTTCAAAGTGAGTATTTAAGAAGTTCTCTTTGTGGTGATGAATCATCCATTTAGCCATAATAGAACCACCTCTACTTACAATTCCAGTTACACGTTTAGCTGTCATTGGTACATGGTGTAAAAGTAATCCTGCATGAATGGTAAAGTAGTCAACCCCTTGCTCTGCTTGTTCAATAAGTGTATCACGAAATACTTCCCAAGTTAAATCTTCTGCAACTCCATTTACCTTTTCAAGTGCTTGGTAGATTGGTACTGTTCCAATAGGAGTAGGAGAGTTACGTAAAATCCAGTCACGAGTAGTGTGAATATTTTTACCTGTAGATAAATCCATAACAGTATCAGCTCCCCAACGAGTAGACCATACCATCTTTTCAACCTCTTCGGCAATACTTGAAGTTGTTGCAGAGTTACCAATATTGGCATTGACCTTAACTAAAAAGTTACGACCAATAATCATAGGTTCTACTTCAGGGTGGTTAATGTTACATGGAATAACAGCACGACCTGCTGCAACCTCTTGGCGTACAAATTCAGGAGTAATCTTATCTGGTAAATTTGCTCCAAAACTCTCACCCTTAAGACGCTCTTCTCTCTCTGGGTTAGAGAGATACTCCTTTGCCATCTCTATATCTTGGTTTTCACGAATAGCTACAAACTCCATCTCTGGAGTAATAATTCCTTGACGTGCATACCAAAGTTGAGAGACATTACGACCCTTTTTTGCTCTAAGAGGGGTTCTAACAAGCCCTTTTGCTCCTGCTGTTACAAAGTCAAGTTGCTCATCGGTAGAGTAGCCATTGTCTTGTGGAGCCATAATTCTCCCCTCATACTCCTCTACATCATCACGAGCCTTAATCCACTCTTTTCTAATAGCAGGGATTCCCTCTCCTACATCAATCTCAACAGTTGGGTCTGTATAGACTCCAGAAGTATCGTAAACTCTTATTTTTGTATCATTTGTAAGGCTAATTTCACGAAGAGGTACACGAATATCTTTATAAATTTCACCTTTTATATAAACCTTCTTAGAAGCAGGAAAAGGCTCTCTTGTTATAAGCTCATTCGAGGTAGTTAGGGTATCTTTGTAATTTTTTTTCATTGGTAAATCCTAAAGTTGTATTTAGGAGGAGAAGGGCAGATAAATAAAATGTTAAACATACTCATTTACACTTCTCTTCCTTACGCTGGGGTTATCCAGTTCAAGTTCCACGGGTTATTCTCAGCTTTTGCCATATTTTGCATTAGCACCCCGAGAGATGGATACAATTTATACATTATAAAAAATTAAATATTACTTAAAAATGTGTTATTTAGGAGTAAAATTATCGGATTTATAATTTTAAATAGTACTAATTTGACCACGTTCAAATTTTCCAAACCACTCTAGCCATAGAGTTCTATATACAATTTTAAAAGCTTCCAACTTCTTATAATTAACTCTATCTTTAGCAAAATAACTATTTAAAAAAGTCATTTCATCTCTTCTATTTAGTTTAAACTCTATTATAATAGCTACTAAATCAAAATATCTATCTGTTTTTCCTGCATACTCCCAATCTATAAATTTTATCTTTTTACCAAAAATAATATTTTTAGGGTGTAAATCATTATGTCCTAGTACATATTCTGATTTAAAAGAGTCTATAACTTTAAAAGCATGATACACTTTCTTATGTTTAAATTTAAAATTCTTTTTAAGATTATTTGGTTGCTGTTGTATTTTTATAGAATGTAACTTTTTTAATGTTAATGCTAATCTTTTTAACTCCTGTTGAGTTAATCTAAAATGATGAACACCCTCTACAAACTCACAAATCATTAAGTTGTTTTTTCTATCTAAGAGAAGTGCCTTTGGTGAAATATCTCTCTTATAAGCCATATTTTGAATTTTAAACTCTACTTCTCTATGATTATGATATTTGAATTTTCTAACTAAATAATCTCTTTTAGATGTTTTAAGATGATAATTAAAGTTACAGTGTCCCTGCTCTTTAAGTAATTTATAAAAAATTATTTTTTGGTTTCTAAATATTTTATAGTTAGATGATAGTTTCCATTTTATATAGTTATTTAATTTTAATAGTGGTTTAAAAAAAATCATTTACTTTTATACAAAAAATGAGCTTAATATTAAAAGATTCAAGATAATTTAGTTTTTATTCTTTGAGTATAAATGGACTTATCTCTATATATTTCTAACCCTTTTAAAAACTATACTCTTATCTCTATGTCTTTCTATGATAAAATCCCAACATATTTTTACTAAGGGTAAACGATGATTTTTATTGATGACGTTAGAGCAAATGAAGTAATGGATAGTAGAGGAAACCCTACAGTTCAGGCAACTGTTAGTCTAAGTGATGGAACTGTTGCTACTGCTATTGTACCAAGTGGTGCTAGTACAGGTAAAAGAGAGGCTCTTGAACTTCGTGATGGAGGAGAGAGATATATGGGTAAAGGTGTACTAAAAGCTTGTGAAAATGTAAATGAAAAAATTGCTGATGCACTAATTGGACTCTCTCCTTTTAATCAAGCAGAAGTTGATGTAACAATGAAGTCTCTTGATGGTACAGAGAACTATGGAGAGCTTGGAGCAAATGCTGTTCTTGGTGTCTCTATGGCTGTAGCAAGAGCTGCAGCAAAGTCACTAAATATGCCTCTCTACCGTTACCTTGGTGGTGCAAATGGAGTAACACTTCCTGTTCCTATGTTTAATATTATCAATGGTGGAGAACATGCTAATAACTCAGTTGACTTTCAAGAGTATATGATTGTTCCTCATGGGTTTGAAACATTCTCTCGTGGACTTCAAGCTGTAGCAGAGGTTTACCAACATCTTAAAAAGATTATTGATAGTATGGGTGAGAGTACAGCAGTAGGTGATGAGGGTGGATTTGCTCCAAATCTAAAAAGTAATGAAGAACCTATACAAGTAATTATCCAAGCTATTGAAGCTGCTGGATATAAAGTTGGTGAAGAGATTTCATTAGCACTAGATGTTGCTGCTTCTGAACTTGTTAATGAAAATGGTCTATATGTTCTTAAATCTGAAGAGAGAGAACTAACATCTACCGAAATGGTAGCTTACTATTCTGACTTATGTGAAAAGTATCCTATTGTATCTATTGAAGATGGATTAAGTGAAGATGACTGGGAAGGTTGGAAAATATTAACAGATGAATTAGGAGCTAAAACTCAACTTGTTGGAGATGACCTTTTTGTTACAAATGTTTCTATTTTAGCTGAGGGAATTGAAAAAAACATAGCAAACTCAATCTTAATTAAACCAAACCAAATTGGTACAGTCTCAGAGACTATGCAGACTATTAGACTAGCACAAAGAAATGGCTACACTTGTGTTATGTCTCACCGTTCAGGAGAGAGTGAAGATACTTTTATAGCAGACTTTGCTGTAGCTTGTAATACAGGTCAAATCAAGACTGGTTCAACTGCTCGTTCAGACAGAATTGCTAAATATAACCGTCTTTTAGAGATAGAGAGAGAACTTGGACAATTTGAATATCTCGGGAGTTCTATTTTTAACTAGATGGCAATTTCATTTACTAGAGATATTGAACCATATATTAGAAAGCTTGAAGAGATTTTAGGACTTTCTTTTAAAGTCTTTTTAGCAACAACAATAGTTGTTGCTCTTTTGGGAATATATATAGCCAATCTACTATTTGGAGACCACTCTTTACAAGTTCTTCAAAAACTACAAAAAAAAGAGGTTATTCTTAAATCTCAAATTGAAACACTAAAAGAGCAAAATGCTAAACTACATAAAAAGTATCTTGAGTGGACAGATGCTAAGTAGTTTTGTTATTACCTTTCATTAATACTTTAATAACCAACATAGAAATAATCACCTCCAAAATAGATGCTAAAATAACAGCATAATAATCAAATTCATTAATACCACGATGTAACTTAGCAATAGTTGCTACAGCAATCATAAGAGTTAAAGGCATAGAGAGTGCAAAAGCAATTAAAACAGCTTGACGTTTTTCTGTAATAAATGATAATGTAAAAAGAGCTACAAGACGAATAGAAAACATTAGAAATAATAAAAGTAATGTTGTTATTAAAATATCAGAAACAAAAATATTTCTCAAATCAAACGAAGCTCCTACATGTATAAAAAAGATAGGAACTAAAAAACCAAACCCAAAACTACTCATTCTCTCCTCTAACTCTTTTTTATGGTGAAAAAAGGTTGAGATAAACATACCTGCAATAAATGCACCAAATGCAACCTCTAAATGGAGTTGCATCATAATAGCAATCATAATAAAAAAAAGCCCTATTGCTAAACGTAAATCTTGATAGCGTCCATCTGTTATTTTGTTACTTGGCATTAAAACAGTTTTAAGTTCAGGATACCACCAAAATATTCGTTTAAAAAGAAGATACAAAATAACTATAGCACTCAAAAAAATAACTAAAAGAGCTATTTTTGCAACAAACTCCTCTGTAGAAGATACAGTAGAATATGCTTCAAAAATGGTTAAAGCAACAATACTTAAAACCTCTCCTAATGTTCCAACAAGAAATGCCATTTTAATCCAACGAAGCTCTTTTCCATACTCTTTCGATAAAGTAGCTAAAATACCAATAGAGATTAAAGGTAAAACCAATATTAAAAATGTTTCCAAATTGAAAGCAATACCTAAAATAAACGCTAAACTCCACATAACCAATAGAAAGTAGAGAGATTTAATAATATAGACTCTAGGCATCTTAAAGATAGATTTTAGATTAACCTCTAGTCCTGCTAAGAACATCAGATATAAAAAACCTACATCTGAAAGAAGAGAAAAGTTATCATTCTCAACTGATATAATGCCAAAAATAGCTAAAATAGAACCTAAAATAATCTCAATGGGTGCAGTAGGTAGTCGCAACAACCTAGAGAGATGTGGAGAGAGAACTAAAACCAGAGAAACAGCAAGAATTGTAGATATACTATCACTACTATACATGACAGGCTGTTGCTACTCCATACCCTAACCTCTCTAACATAGCTCTATCTTTTTGTGGTTCATCACCTGAAGTAGTAAGATAATTTCCAATAACAATAGAGTTAGCACCTGAATTAAACATAAGCTCTTCAAAGCCATCAAAAAGAAGTTCTCTTCCTCCTGCAACCATAAGTAGTTTATCTTTTCCTAATAGTTGTCGTGCTTTTTTAATGATAACAACAGCTTCATCTCTTGATATATTTCTAGTTTTAATAGGCAAAGCTCTGTTTGGATGATAAAAATTAAGAGGGGTAGAGTCAGGTTCAAGAGAGGCTATTGCTTTTAAAAGTTCATCTCTGTCTTCTTGCCCCTCACCCATACCAAAGATTCCTCCTGTACAAAGTTGTAGTCCTGCCTCTTTTATATTTTGGCAAGTCTCATAACGCTCACTCCATGTATGTGTAGTACAGATGGTTTTATAGTAGCGTTCAGAGGTCTCTAAATTATGGTTATAGCTGTCAATCCCATGCTTTTTTAGATAACGAAGTTGCTCTTTAGAAGCTGTTCCATTACAGGCAATAAGATTTAAATTATTAACTTGATTTTTAATAGCTTTAGCTGTTTGTGCTACAAAATCTGTTTTTTTATCATCTAATCCTTTTCCTGCTGTAACTAGACAATAACCTAATGCACCATTAGCTTTAGCTTGTTTAGCTTCCTCTACAATAGTCTCTATAGACTTATAGTTATAGCGTTCAATATCAGCATGATAATGCACACTCTGGGTACAAAACTTACAATCTTCTAAGCAAGTACCACTCAATATGTTATTGATAGCACATAAAAATATCTCTTTTTTCATATACGCATTATTCCAAATTTCAAAGAAGAGTTTGCTGAAAGATGATTTTTGAACAAAATAATTAAATTTTATAGTGTATAATTATGCTCTATCTTATCTTATAGAAGGATATTTTTGAAAAATTTAAAAAAAAGATTATTAACTTTTATACTACTTTTTCTTACTTATACTCTCTCCCATGCTGAAGTTATTAAAATCCCTCCTATTGTTGTTGAAACAAAACAAGAAAAAAAAGCTGATGAGACTACCAATATATTATTAAATCTAAAAAAAGCTATTGAAAAAAATAAAAAATCTCATAAAGTTTCTAAAGAAGAGGAGGCAAAAGAGATTTTAAAAAGACTTAGAGAAGCAATTCCAAATAAAGTCCATATATCTTCTCATAAAATAACACAAAAACATCTAAATAAAAAGAAGAAAGTAAAAATAAGAAAGAGAGTAAAAAGTAAAATATGTAAGAAGATTGTTAAGAAAAAGCATATCAAAAAAAAGACTATTAAGAAAAAAATTACAAAGAGAAAAGTTGTTAAAAAACATATAAAAAAGATAGAAAAAGTAACACAACAAATACCTAAAAAACAGAAATCTTATACTACTACACCTAAAAAGACTATTTCTAAATCTACCGAACCTATTGGATTTGTTAAAATACTTGGTGTTGTTGGAAAATCAAAAGTTTATGAAGCCAATGATTTAGCCATAGATAAAAGAGTAGAGGTTGATAATGATGGGGTTGTTGACATCTCAACGGCAACTACAGAGACTGAAGATTTAAAAAAGCTTCCTTTTGTTAAACCTATTGAGATTATTGAAGTGACAAAACCATTTGAGGCTTCTGAAGCTTCAAAATATCAATTAGATAAGCGTTAATCCTGCTGTTTTCCAACTTACTATACCACCTCGATAGTATAACATTTTATTGGTTGGATAACCTAACTTAATTAACTTTTTAACAGCTTTAGAGGCTTCAGGAGAGAATGAACTCTCTCCAAAAATTAGAAGTTTTTGTGGATTTTTAAATAACCAACCTCTTTTTATCTTTTTAGCTCCTAAACTTTTTAAAACCTCTTTTTGATATGGACTTGATTCAGTTAACATCTCATATGGAAGATTAATTGCACTAGGTATAGTCTCTTCTTTATATTTTGAATTTTTACGAACATCAATAAGTAGACCATCTCTTTTTCTCTTTACCTCATCAATAAATGACAACACTTCTAACTCTCCTACTGTCTCAACTTTTTCTATTTTAATAGGTTGAATACAAAATGGAGGACAAGATGGAGCAAGATGAGTAGCTACTCTTTCAATAGTAACATTATAGTCCAAATATTGAGTCTCAACTGAAGTTAATTTTCTACTTATATTGATAGTATCACTCTTTGCATTACTTTCAAAAGAAGAGTTTTTATTTTGATTTAGAACTGTACTCTCTTGGCAAAGTTGAGTTTTCTTCTTAACTAAAACATTACAACCATTATCAGACATTAACACATATGTTAAAGATAGCATAATAATTACTATTTTAAACATAACTTATTTCCTTAAAAGAGCAGCTTTCATAAGTTCAGATAGAGAGTATGACTTTTCACCTAATTCAAAAGCTAAAACTTTACCTCCCTCAGCAATAACAATAGTTAAAGGGATTACTCCTGTCCAACCATACTTCTCTTGCAGATAGTGATAAAAGTCTTTATGAGTATCACCAGAAACAATATAGTAGTTTATACCATATTTTTTAATAGCCTCTTTTGACTCTTCTATAGTATGCTCTTCTGCCTCAATAGCAATAACCTCAAATGAATCACCTAGCTCTTTTTTTAGCTTAATCAACTGAGGTATCTCTTTTTGACAATATTGACAATCCCATCCAAAAATTTTTAAAAAAATAATTTTATGTTCTAAACCTTTAACATGAAAAGCATTATCTTCAACATTTATCTCTAACTTTGTTCCATCTATTGTTTCAAATATATAATCTGCTTTAGAGGTTTTATCTACTTTTTCTACTTCTGTAGCCTCTTTATGCTCTTTTTCTTTAATATTTGATACAATCCTATTTTTACTAAAAAGAAATATGGTTCCTACAACTACTATGATTAATAGTATAATTATAAAACCTTGTTTTTTAATCATTTTTTTGTTTCTCCTTGACATAAATGTTAGGATAACAAAATAATGATTTAAAACGTCTTTATTAAAATAGTGTTAAAGTTCCATTTTTATTCACATTTTCACTTTTAGTACCCATTTAAGCCCTATACTTCGGCAAAAGGAAAAAAATGACAACACAAAATATACAACAAGAAATAAATATAAAACTTCCAAATACACCATATATTGATACCAATTTAGGACTCAAACATTGTAACAATAACTACTCCTTATACTTTAAAGTTCTTAATAGCTTTGTCAAAAGATATAAAGATATAAATCTAAATGAAGTGAAAGATAGAAAAAGAACTATTCATTCATTAAAGGGAATTACTGCAACACTAGGTATGACCTCTCTCTCTGAACAACTAATAGAGTTAGAAATCTCATTCAATTCAACACTTGCAAATCGTTTTCAACATGATTTATTAGAAGTAGTTAACGAAATAATTAAACTATAGTAATATTTCATTTTTAATATTTTATTTTAAGATTTATTTAATAATTAGGAATATATACTCTCCTTATTATAATTTTAAATAAAGGATTTAAATGAAATCATTACTATTAACAATACTATTAACTAGCTTTGCATTTAGCGAAATATCTGTGTTTATATCACATAACAATAAATTAACCAAAGTTTCAAATAAAGATTTAGCAAATCTCTATTTGAAAAAGACAGATACTATTAATGGAATTAAAGTAACACCTATTGATAGTAAAAACAAAAAACTTTTTGAAGAGTTCTATAAAAAAATTGTTAAAAAAACACCTAGTCAACTACATGCTTACTGGACAAAACAGATATATAAAGGCTCAACTCAACCTCCTAAAAAACTTTCAAAAGAGGCTATAAAAAAAGCTATAAAAAAAGGTTCACATATTATTGCCTATGATCGTAACCCAAATACAGGACGAATACTCTTAACTGTAAAATAGTGTTTCATTAAGTATCATATAGACTCTTTAGGATTTATTCTAAAAAAAAATAAATATAGGGCTAAAAATAACTATTAAAATTAAATAAAAAAATTTTAAAGTTAAATAATGTCAAAAAATACAATCTTGCATAGGTTAAAAAGAATCTCTCTTTTTACCTTAATATTTTTTATTGTATATATTATAACAAACTATCTATTTGTAAAAAATACTATAAATTCAGTTAATCAAATTATAACCCATGATTTAGAAATAAAGTCTCTATATGATAAAAACTATCAACTCTTTAAGGAGTTAAATGATGCTTTAGAGTATGCTGGTGGAGCAAAAGAACTTAGTTATCTTAATGATACTCTCAAACAGAAAAGGGCTTTTTTAAAAAATTTAGATAGATTAGAAAAACTTGAAAAAAAAGAAAATATAAAAAAATTAGAAGAGTTCAAAGAAAAATTTAAAATTTTTTTTAAAATAGCCTATAATACAACAGAAAAATGGATTAAAGATGAAGATGACCCAGAGACTATTAAATATTTTCAAAAGACAAGAAAAGAACAAAATAGACTAGCTGAAAAACTTAAAAATTTTTCAAATAAACAAATTGAATTTGCCATAAAGAGACTTTCACAAAATATACATAAAATTTCAAAAAATAATGAAAACTACTTTATTATTACACTTATCACATCTATAATTGTCTTTATAGGTGTTCTTATAATGACTTTTCGCCTATATACACATATTCAAAGACGCTTCAATAAAGTAAAACATATGCTTAATAATCTTAGTCATAATGAGCCTGATTTTTCAATAGAGATGATTGTTGAACATCAAGATGAGATTGGAGAGTTGGTCTCAGGTTTTAACAATCTTCAAAGAAAATTAGAAAAAGATTATAATAACTTAAAAAAGCTTAAACAAAAAGCTGAAGATGCAGCTAGATTAAAATCTGAATTTTTAGCTAATATGAGCCATGAGATACGAACTCCTATGAATGGTATTATAGGCATGTCCTATCTTGCACTTCAAACTAATCTTGATGAGACACAACGTAACTTTATTCAAAAGATAGATAACTCTGCAAAAACACTTCTAGGGATTATTAATAATATTTTAGATTTATCTAAAATAGAAGCAGGAAAACTTGAACTAGAAGAGATTGAATTTCAACTTCATAAAGTAATTGATAGCTCTATAAGTCTACTACAGTTTAAAATGGAAGAGAAAAATTTAACATTTAAATTGGAGTATGATAAGGATATATCTACACTCTATTATGGAGATAGTTTACGACTCTCTCAAATACTAAATAATCTATTAAGTAATGCTGTTAAGTTTACAGATAGTGGAAGTATCTCTCTTAGTATCAATAAGGTAGCACATAATCGTTTTCAATTTAAAGTTACAGATACAGGTAAAGGATTGAGTCAAGAAGAACAACAAAATATATTTCAAGCTTTCACACAAGCAGATGGAACTACTACTAGAAACTATGGTGGTACAGGTCTTGGACTCACCATATCTAAACAGCTTGTAGAGATGATGAATGGTAAAATTTGGGTTGAGAGTTTTTTAGGTAAAGGTAGCCGTTTTATATTTGAAATTGACCTTATAGAGCTTTCAGACAATCTTCCTAAAGAACCTTCTATGGTTATTATTGAAGAGGAGAACTCTTTAGAGCAAGATATTAATGCTTTAGTAGGTAAACGTATATTAGTAGCTGAAGATAATTTTATTAACCAAGAGATTATTTTAGGACTATTAGAGAACTCACAAATAGAGATTGACATGGCTGAAGATGGAGAAGAGGCTATTGAGCTACATAAAAAGAATAACTATAATTTAATTTTGATGGATATACAGATGCCTGTATTAGATGGGTATAGTGCAGCTCAAGAGATTAGAAAAATAGATAAAAATATACCAATTATAGCCATTACAGCCTCTGCAATGAAAGAGGATATAGCTATGAGTCTAAAGGTAGGAATGAATGACCACCTCAACAAACCAATAGATGTTAATAAACTCTATGAGATTCTTCTACGATATTGTCGCTAGATTTCTCTCTATAGGATTAAACCGATACCCCTCTCCATAAATATTGACAATAGACTCTTTAGGTACTTTTTTGCGTAATAACTTAACTAAGGCACGTACTTGATTAGCATCATACTCTTTATCAAAGTCATCATGCGAAATATGATTAAATATATCAAAAAAGCTAAATACTTTATCTTTATCCGATGAAAGAAGTTTAAGTAAACGTCTCTCATTTTTTGTAAGTTTAACCTCAACTCCATTTTCATAAAGCTTCTCTGCTTCAAAATCCCATATTGTTGATTCGTCTAATAGATAGATTATTTTTTCCTCTTCTCTCTGTAGACTAATCTCCTTTTTTGCCTTTTGCAATGCCTCTTTAAGAATAGCTGGATTAATTGGTTTTAAAATATATTTGATTAAGTATAACTCAATAGCCTGAAGTAACTTATCTTGCTCACTATACGCCGTAGTGATAATTATTTTAACATTAGAATCATTTTCTCTAATTTTTTTTGCTAATGATAATCCATCTAACTTTGGCATATTTATATCTAACAATATAATATCAGGTTTATGTGATAGGTAAGCCTCATACCCCTCTTCTCCATCTGAAGCAAAATAAACCAATTCTACTTCCTCTTTTATGGAGTCGAAATATATCTCTCTAATATCTAAATCATCTTCTATATACAGTAAGCTAATTGGTTTCATGTTATCTCTTTTTATTTTAATTGTAACGAATAAAAAATAAGATTTTTATGATTATTTATATACATTAATTTATATAAGCATATAAAGAAACACTGCATATTTCTTTTAGTTTTTTTAAGTTAATAAAACTTTTTTTAGCTTTTTTTTTACTATTTACTGCTTATTTTCATTATTGTTACCAATTCAAAAGTTATAATTTTCTCAACAAAAAAAGAACAAGGAACTCAACCATGAAAAAAATTAAACTATTTGTAATAATAACACTACTACTTACTTCAAGCATTACTGCTTTTGCAAATGATTACGCCCTTATGAACACTTATCCACTACTAGATGAAATGAAAAGTGCAAAAAAACAACAGACTGTTTTAAAAAAGATTTATACTACAATAGTTGAACATAAATATAATAGCCAAGAGCAACTTACTAACCTAAAGAGCCAATTTACTACTATACTTGACTCTATAACTAAAGGTACAAAAGTAACAATTATTAAAAATAAAATTGAAGAGCTTAAAGTTCAATGGGAAGAAGACAATCACCTTTTAGACTCTGCTATTAATAGTGAAATGTATCAAAAAGAGGCACTTCACACACTTAGTAAACTATCAGATAAATTAAATTTAATTAATAAACTTTATGCTCAATCATATGCAAGATATAAACAAAATTCTATTATGAAATCTTTAGTAAGCTCTTATATGAAAAGACAAAAAATATCTGAACAAAGATATGCACTTAATACAGTAAAATAGACAAATAAAATATCTAAAGGTAGTTAGCAATGAATCTATATAGACCACTTCCTATAGATATTGCACTTAAGGTTAACCCCAAAGATTTATATATAAGCAAAACAGATATATATGGAAATATTATCTATGTTAATAAAAATATGCAAAAACTTTCAGCTTATTTAGAAGATGAACTCTTGGGGCTTCCACATAATATACTAAGACACCCTGATATGCCTCGTGCTATTTTCTATAAACTTTGGAATGAATTAGAAAAAGGAAATGAAGTAACTCTTTTAATCAAGAGTTTAGCAAAAACAGGTGAATTTTATTGGCTGAAACAGAGATTTCAAATCTTAGAGAATGACTTAAGTGCAACATATAGTTCAATCGGAGAGATAGCTTCAAATAAAGCTATTGAACAGATAGGAACACTATATAAAAAATTATTAAAAATTGAAAAAAGAGAAAATATTACTGCTTCTCTATTATATTTAGAGAGTTATTTAAAAGAGAAAAATCTTAGTTTTACCGAATATATGGATAAGAAGCTAACACCTCAACCAGTTATTAAAGTTATATTAAATAAAATAAAAGACTCTATAAATATTGCTGCTTAAATAAGTTCTACCTTACGCTTAATCCAATTCTCTTGATTAAGCTCTCTAAAATAGTGTTCTACCTCAAATTTTCCATTTTCAACATTAACAATAGCACACTCAGTTAAAGGTTTTTCCCTTGCACAAACTTCACCAGGGTTAATAAAAAGTGTTCCATTACTTAAAGAAGATTCAAAAATATGAGTATGTCCAGAAATCACAATATCTGCATCAGCAGACATAAAGTATGGTAGGTGCATCATTTTAATTTTTAAATCTTCTATTTTAAGATAGTGAGGCTCTTTAAAGATATTGTACTTTCCATACAATGGAATTAGTACTGTATCATTATTTCCATAGACACAAGCATAAGGAAGATTGCTCTCTTCAAGCATTTTTAAATGCTCCTCTAACATAATATCACCTGCATGAAGCAGGTAATCTACTTTTTGCTCTAAAAGATACTCAATAGCTTCTTTATGAAGCTCTGTTTCTCTATGACTATCAGAAAGAATACCAATCTTCATAACATACTCCTATGATTCTACTTTTGGTCTAACCTTGAGCTTATCTTCTGGGACAGGCTCACTCCATTTACATTTTTTATCAATACACTCATAGACTTCACCTGTTTTTAATACTTTATGAACAACCATGCTATTACACTCTGGACATTTTCTATTTAATGGCTCTCCATTAGAGATAAAACGACACTTAGGATAGTTTGCACAACCATAAAAAGTACCACGTTTTCCCTCTTTTTCAAGTATTTTTGAACCACACTTAGGACAAGGTACATCTAACTCTCTTGGTGCTACTAAAGGCTGTGCATTTTTACATTTTGGGTAAGCTGAACAGGCATAAAACTTACCTCGACGGCTATCTTTAATTACCATCATCTCACCACATTTGTCACATACTTTGTCTGTTTTTTCAGGTTCTGGTGGTGCATTTCCATCTAAATCAGTGGTATATTTACACTTAGGAAAGTTGCTACAAGCAATAAACTCACCATAACGCCCCTTTCTTCTTAACAACTCATGCCCACATTTAGGACACATCTCTCCTGTTGGAATTGCCATTTTTTTACTCTTGATTTTCTCTTTACCATCTGCTATCTTTTTCATAAATGGCTCATAGAAATCGGCAAGAACCTTTTGCCAATCGAGTTTTCCTTCATCTACTTCATCAAGGTCAGCTTCCATATTAGAGGTAAATGCAGAATCAACAATCTCAGGGAAATACTCCTCCAACATCTCAATAACAGTAAATGCTACCTCTGTAGGGTGAATTTTTTTCTTCTGAATCTCTATATATTTACGCTGTTGTAAAATAGTAATGGTTGGAGCATATGTACTTGGTCGTCCAATTCCAAGAGACTCTAATTTTTTAATAAGACTCGCTTCGTTGTATCGTACTGGTGGTTCTGTAAAGTGCTGTTGAGGTTTAATATCATCTAAAGTAACCTTTTGACCCTTTTTTAACTCTGGGAGGAGCTTATCTTTTTCATTATAACCTGTTACTCGATAAAAGCCATCAAAAAGTAGTTTTCTACCACTCGCTTTAAAAGTTGATCTCTCTCCTTTAAAAAGAAGTGTTTGTGACTCTAATCTAGCTTCAGTCATTTGACAAGCAAGAAAACGATTATATATTAAACGATATAGTTTAAACTCATCAGCACTTAAATAATCTTTTGCAATTAAAGGAGTAAACTCTACCATAGTAGGACGAATAGCTTCATGAGCCTCTTGAGCCCCTTTTGATGAAGTAACATAGTTTTTTGCTTTCTTAGGCAGATAGTCAGCTCCAAAGTTTGAAGAGATATACTCTCTAGCAGACTCTACAGCCTCTTTTGCTAAATTCATACTATCTGTTCTCATATAGGTAATGACACCCATATTACCCTTGTTTGTTTTGACACCCTCATAAAGTTTTTGAGCAACCATCATAGTTTTTTTAGGTGAAAAACCTAACTGTGTTGAGGCTGATTGTTGAAGAGTAGAAGTCATAAAAGGTGGTGGAGTTTTACTCTTTCTCTCTTTCTTCTCTAAAGATTCAACTACAAAGTTCTCTTTGATAGCCGACTGAACAATCTCTGTCGCCATCTCTTCATTTTTAATGCTCATTTTATCTAGTTTTGCCCCATCAAAAGCATAAATACTAGATTCTATATTTTTTTCAAATAGCCCATCTATTGTCCAATACTCTTCTGGTTTAAAGGCTTTAATTTCACGTTCACGGTCAACTACAATTTTAAGTGAAGAACTCTGAACACGCCCTGCACTAAGCCCTTTTTGAATTTTACTTGCTAAAAGAGGTGAAAGCTTATACCCAACAATACGGTCAAGAAGTCGTCGTGCTTGTTGAGCATTGACAGAATCCATATCTATTTTTCTAGGATTTTCTAAAGCATTCTGTATGGCTGTTTTAGTAATCTCATGAAAAACAATACGAGGCAGAGATTCTGGGTCTTTTTTAATTGCCATAGCAATATGGTAACCAATAGCTTCTCCTTCACGGTCTTCATCTGTCGCAATATAGATAGTCTCTGCCTCTTTAGCTAACTTCTTTAGCTCTTTTACAGTAGGATTTACCTCTCTTGGAATAGAGTATTTTGGTACAAACTTCCCCTCATCATCAACAGTAATTCCAAATGAGCTTTTAGGTAAATCTCTAATATGCCCTTTTGAGGCAACCACTTTATAATTTTTCCCTAAAAAAGTAGAGATAGTTCTAGCTTTTGCAGGTGATTCTACAATAATTAAATTTTTCATATACTCAATACACCAATAAATAATTTTTGAGCATTGTAACAAAATATCTTGATAAAGAGCAATTTTTTATATAGCTAATCCATTTTTTGGTATACTGTTAACAAAAAATTGGGAATCGTCATGGATAATTTTAATCTTAGTATATCAATCGTACTTCTAATACTTTTAGGTTTAGTTGTCGTAACATTTATAGGAGGACTTCTTTATGTAAATCATTTATTAAGTCCTAAATATGATGCAAGAAAAACAAATATGAGCAATAAACTTGCTTGTAGAAAAGTTCACTTACAGATACTTAAACGAAATTGGACTGACTATTTTTGGTCAGACTATATGCGTGCATCATGGATTATGCTTTTTTTACTATTTTTTATAGCTTTAGGTTTAGCTCTTGATAATTTGTATAGTCTTATATTTAGTGCTATTGTAACTATTATTGCTATAGCTTTTATTATGTTTGCAAGAAAAAGTTATGTAGAGTTTGTTCCAAAGGCAACAGCAAGGCTTAAAGAGTTTGAAAACAATGTCCAATCAGCGATTGAAAAAGAGATTAGCTTTGATGGAGACAATATTCAAGTATTTTCCAATGAAGATAAGGAATTTAATACTAAACCACAGATTTTTAGCTTTCCTACAGAGGTTAAAAAAATACAATTTCCCCCACTAGAAACTCGACCTCCAAAACAACCTATTTTTGCAACAAGAAAATTAGAGTTTTTAGTATTGTCACGAGAGTACTTTAGTATCTGTAAAGGGGCAGAGACATTTAACCTTCTTAATCCTAAACTAGAACCTGAAAAAAAGAAGTGTGCTGAATCTAAAGGAAAAGCTGGTGAGTGTAATGAGTACTACTACTCACAAATGCAAAATGTTGAATATGATGGGAAAAATGAGTGTATTCGTATTATCTTCTATGGAGATATTCCTGATGTCTCTTTTAAATGTAAAAAAATTGCACCAAATAGAAAACCTGCAATGAAAGCACTTAAAGATAAACTTAGACTTACAGAGCGTCAACGACTAAGAAAAATTGATGAGCATGAGAAGTATGAAGAGATAAAAAATAGACGAAAAGCACTTTCTGAAAACAGAGAAGAAAACAATAATGAGAATGAAAAATAGATTTTATTCTCATTAAAAAATATAAGAAAAAGTAATTTTATAATTCATAATAATCATTTTTATGAATTATATATATAAAAATTATTTATAAAACAAATAAACTTTAGTATAAACTATATAATAAATATTATATTTATCTTTAAAAATCATTTATATAAAAAAAGATACAAAATCCCATAATTATTTAACTTCAGTTAAATATATATTCTTGTTTAAAAAAAAAGAGATTATTAATAGTAATATCATACAACGCTTTTATAGTACTTAATGTTTCATATATACACAATCCAAAAAAATTATGATTTTCATCAAAATATTACCATAAAAATAAATTTTAAATAAATTTTACTTATCTTTCATAGAATTTAGGCTTTTCTATATCATATTTATAACTTTTTCAAATACTTTTAGATAACAAAAAAAACAATTATTCATAATTGATACAATTTTGCTTAATTATTGAGCAAAATTATAAATCAAACAGCTTGACATTTAAAATATCTTCCCATATAATCTAACTGTTCCGAGTATTTCCGAGATGAAATACAAAATCTTTAAGGAGGACAAATGACTAAAATGTCTAAAAATTCAGACACTACACAAGTTTCTACTACAGAATCTAGTGAAGAGTTACTGAATAGAAGAAATTTTTTCAGAAAAGCAGCTGTCTATTCAGCTGGTGCTGTTGCAGCTTCAACTGTTTTAGCCCCTACTCGTGCTAATGCTCAAGATGACCCTAATATTATGGAAGAGAAACCATGGGCAACAGAACTAGGTGACCCAGTTACAAAAAACCAATATGGACAACCATCACCTTATGAACATAATGTTATCAGAAGAACAACAGACATCTTGTCATCAGGAAATATGCAAGCATCTATTGCTGTAACTCCTATTCAAGACTCTTGTGGAATCATCACACCAAATGGTCTTTTCTTTAATAGATGTCATGGTGGTACACCAACTATTGACCCAAATCAGCATAGACTCATGATTCATGGTCTAGTAGAAAAGCCTATTGTACTTACAATGGACGAGATTAAGAAGTACCCTAATGTTTCAAGAGTTCACTTTATTGAATGTCCAGCAAATGGTGGTCCAGAGTGGAGAGGTCCTCAATTTAACTCTATTCAGTTTGCTAAAGGATTTATGTCATGTGCAGAGTGGACTGGTGTTTACATAAAAGATATTCTTAGAGACCTTGGTCTAAAAAAAGAGGCACTATGGATGTTAGCAGAGGGTGGTGACAGCTCTCACATGGGAAGAAGTCTTCCTGTTGACAAAGTACTTGATGATGCTATGATTGTTTGGGGACAAAATGGTGAAGCACTTCGTCCTGAACAAGGTTATCCAATTAGACTACTTGTTCCAGGTTGGGAAGGTAACTTATGTGTTAAATGGTTAGCAAGACTAGAGTTTGCAAAAGAGCCATTCTACGCAAAAGAGGAAACAGCTAAATATACAGCTCTTACAAAACATGATGGTAAAGCTATTCAGCACTTCTATGCAAATGAAGTTAACTCTGTAATTACATCTCCTTGTCCAGAGAAGCCATGGAAAGACCTTAAAAAAGGTGAAATGGTAGAGATTGAAGGTCTTGCTTGGTCAGGTATGGGGACTATTAAAGGTGTAGATATATCTTTTGATGGTGGTAAAAACTGGGTAGAGGCTTCTCTAAAAGGTCTTGTGCTTGAAAAAGCTTGGACAAGATTCTCATACATGTATAAGTATGAAGGAAAAGATATTCTTCTTAGTAGCCGTGCAAGAGATGATGCAGGTCACATTCAACCAACCGTTAAACAAGAAAGAGATACCGTAGGTGTAGAGAGTGTATACCATAGAAATGGTATTCATACATGGGCAGTATCAGCAAAAGGAGACGTAACTAATGTACAAATCTTATCTTAAAAAAATTGTATCATCTTCAGTTGTTGCTTCAGTAGTACTTTTAGGTACAGCTTGTAACGCATCAAATGACAATGATAAAAAAGTAGAATCTACTAAGGTTGAAGCAAAAAAAGTAGAAACTAAAAAAACTGAAACAAAATCTACTACATCTAACCCTTCTGTAGGTCCAGCTGTAGCCGATGTTTCAGATACCGTAAAGCGAACCTATGCAAATGGTAAAAAAGTAATTGATGGTGGTGTAACCTACCCTGTTGTTAACGGAAAAACAAGTTCTTACTATGTTAATGAAAAAGCTCATAAACTTGCTCTTAACTATGGTAGACCTGCAACTCCAAATGAGATAAAAGCATGGGACATAGATGTAATGCCAGATGGAACTGGTCTTCCAGAAGGTTCAGGTTCTGTAGAAGATGGGGATGAACTTTATGAAGAGAAGTGTGTATCGTGTCATGGTGACTTTGGTGCAGGTTCAGGCTCATACCCTAAACTTACAGCAGGAAACGCCTACGAGATGCAAAAGACTTTAGTAAATCAACGTCTCAAACCAGATGATGATGGTCCTAAACGTACCTTTGGTTCATACTGGCCTCAAGCAAGTACTCTATGGTGGTACATCAAAACAGGTATGCCTCACCCAGCACCTATGTCATTGACAAATGATGAAGTTTATGCTATTACAGCTTATATTTTATCTATCAATGAGATTAAAATAGATGGTGTTTTAGTTGATGATGATTATGTTCTAAACAGAGAAAAATTCCTTAAAATCAAAATGCCAAATAGAGATGGATTTATTCCTAAAATTGATGGTCCAAAAGGTCCAGATAATGTACGAGCATTCTATGATGACGTAAGCAACTATGGTAATGGTACTAGATGTATGAAAGACTGTTTTGATGGTGAACCAAAAGTTCAAAAAATCAAACTAGCAATATCTGACTTCTCACCACCTTTAAGTAATGAAAAGTCTCTTCCTGCTACACCAAAAAGTGCAAAAGCAGAAAACCCTGGTAAAAAGGTTTATGAGAAAAAATGTTCATTATGTCATGGTAATGATGCAATGGGTGCACCTGTAGTTGGAAACAAAGAGGCGTGGGCAAAAGTTCTTAAACAAGATAAAGAGACTATCTACAAAAATGCAATCAATGGAAAGAATGGTATGCCTCCAAAAGGTGGTACAACACTTTCAGATGATGAGATTAAACAAGTTGTAGACTATATGATAGAGTCGAGTAAATAAGTTTTAAATAGACTTAAATTACACAACTAATACACAAAGAGCTTTTATACTTCTTGTGTATTGATTAATAATTTTAATATTAATCAACAAAACTGAATATTAAATTTCAGTTTTTTACAACAGTTTTGACACCATTTTTATTTAAAATAGTGTCATAAATCAAATTAACCAAATAGAAAGGATTTCACGTATGGAAAGAAGAAAATTTTTAAGTTTAGGTCTAGCCGCAGTAGCTTTTATACCAGCAAGTTTAAGTGCTGTTGATTTTAGAAAAGAGAAGCCAGATGCATGGAAAGCAAAAACTGTAGATGATGCTATTAAAGCACTTTATGGAGATATTAAACCAGAAGAGTCAGGACTTAGTATTAAAGTTCCAAAAATTGCCTCTAATGGTGGTGCTATTCCTGTAGGTATGAAGAGTGATGTTCAACTTAAGTCTTTAGCACTTTTCCAAGACTCTAACCCTGAATCTGCTGTAGCTGTATTTACTATTCCAGCTGATGTTAAAAAAGTTAACTATATGACTAAAATCAAAATGGCTAAATCTGGTTCTATTACTTTAGTTGGAGAAGGTACTGATGGTAAATTCTATAAAGTAAATAAATCATTACAAGTTGCTCTTGGTGGTTGTGAAGGTTAATCCTTTTTCAACTATTAGATATTTTAGATAACCATTATAAAGATAACAGAAAGGAATAAACATGGCAAACATGAAAATTAAAGCAAAAGTTAAAGGTGACACTCTTAAGTGTAAAGTTCAAATGAAACATGATATGATTACATATAATGTTGCAAAAAAAAAAGG
>JALWMP010000017.1 GCA_026996165.1 Campylobacteraceae bacterium | reverse complement strand
GCTAAGACCATAGAGAAAAATCCGAATCTTTTTATGGAGATAGTTGCTTCTATGGCTTTGCAAGGAATGTCTAAGAAAGATATAAATATTAGTAAGGCTGAACGTATACTTCGTTTTGGAGTTGAGACTAAACATAAAGAGGGTGGATTTCCTGAGATTGTTAAGCCTTTATTGTCCAATCTGAATCTTGTACAAGAGAGGCAAGATTTTATCTACACGGCACTTTTTAATACCTGCTTTGCTACGCCTCTTTTTATGAAGTGTCCTGAGTTTAGTGATTTAAAAAGGCGTTATTTTGAGCAATTGGATTTTATATTGAAGGAAGTGAAATGAGTAGAGTTATTTATAACACCCCATACTGCCAACTACAACACCTAAAAGCTAAAAACGCCATCCTCTGCCAATGGAAACAGTTTTGCAAAGGAGATGACTATCGAGAGCCATTAAAATTTGCTACACAAGAGATAGAAAAACACCAAATCACCACATGGATAACCGACACAACTAACGGTTTTGAGAGTGAAGAGGCAGATACAAAGTGGCTTTTAGAGGAGTTTGTGCCAAGTATGATAAGTAGTAGCATTGAAAAAGTTCTGTTTATCATAGCTAATGATAGCCCTTTGATGGACGAGATAAAAGCTCAAGAGGTGGCTTTAAGTCAGTTTTTTGAGGTGGAGTTGGTGGAGAGTTTGGATAAATATAGTATTATATAAAATTGGAGAAGATATAAAATGAGTAGCTATAAACCACCCTATACAATAACCAATAAGATTTTAAAGACCGTTAGCAATATTGTAGAACTCGTTAGTGAACTAAACCATGTTAAAAAGGAGTTAGCTACTCCAAAACTTCGTAAAAAAAATAGAATAAAATCCATTATAAAAATATATTTGGTGCGATACCTATTGAGAGTGTTGTAAGGGAAAATCAAGAAGCGTACTATAAGGCTTTAGAATATGCAGGGAGGATTGGAGAGAGTACTCCTTTTGTTGAGTTTATGCTTGAAATTATTTTAAAAACACTTACAAAAGTGAAAAAAGAAAATGTCACTAGAAATGTCCCTAAAAATGTCCCATTAAAACGCTTAGATAAAATAGTAAATATAATGAAAAAAGATAAAAGTATAACAGCGTTAGAACTCGCAGATAAGTTAGGGGTGACAGACAAGACCATTAAAAGAGATATTGCTAAACTTAAAGATGAAAAGAGAGTTGTTAGGGTTGGTAGTTTGAAAAGTGGGTATTGGGAGGTAGTAGATGAGATTTAACAAAAAGTTATGTTTAAACTACTATCTGTTTTTTGCGATGAAATTTATGGAGAGGTTGAATGCAGTTTAGAAAAGCAACTTTAGACGATACCAAAGAGATAGTAGAACTTATCAATATTGCATATAGAGGAGAAGATGGTTGGAGTACTGAAAACTCTTTAGTATCAGGAGATAGGACTACTAAAAATGAAGTAATAAGGTATCTTTATAATCCCAAAAGTCACCTATTCGTTTTGGCTGATAGTTTAGTAAAAGCAGTTATTTGTGTAGAGGAGCAAGAAGAGGTAGCATATATAGGATTTTTTGCAGTACATCCTAGTTTACAAGGTCAAGGAGTGGGTAAAGCTCTTTTGAAAAAAGCAGAAGAGTTTTCTGTAAACACTTTAGGTATAAATTATTTTGTAATGAGTGTCCTGTTAGATAGAATTGA
>JALWMP010000016.1 GCA_026996165.1 Campylobacteraceae bacterium | reverse complement strand
GAGACCTTGCTCTATATAAAGGTTTGTTCCATTTTTAAAAAAAGTTCCTCCATAAGAAGCAAATGCTGTAGCATATAGAGATATAGTAACTAAATAGCTTAACCATAACATTAAATTAACGCTACCTGAGAGTATGTTTTTCTTAAAAGCATTATCTACAAAAACAACTGTTCCACCTCTATTTTGATAATATACTGAAAGTTTTGCATAAGAGTATGATGTCAAAAGAGCTACTAGTCCTGCTGTAAAAAATGCGACAAAGGTTGCTCCATGAGCCAAAGAAACAGCCTCTCCAAGAACTGCAAAAATTCCACCTCCTACCATACCACCTATGCCAATGGCTATTGCTCCCATGAGTCCAATAGTTCTATTTTCCATAAAAAATCCTAATTTTTAATATGCAATTATAACCAACCAACTATAAATAAGTAAGAATTTGATATAACTATAAAAATATTTCCAAAAGGACACACTTTATGAGTTATGCCATAGAGACATTTGACCCAGAGATTTTTGAAGCAATTAACCAAGAGCTAGATAGACAGACCAACCATTTAGAGATGATTGCGTCGGAAAACTTTACCATTCCAGCTGTAATGGAAGCAATGGGTTCAGTATTTACTAACAAGTATGCAGAGGGTTATCCTTATAAACGTTACTATGGTGGGTGTGAACATGCAGATACAGTTGAACAACTAGCTATTGATAGAGCTTGTGAACTATTTGATTGTAAATTTGCAAATGTACAACCTCACTCAGGAAGCCAAGCTAATGGTGCTGTTTATGCTGCACTACTTAAACCTTACGATAAAATCTTAGGAATGGACTTAAGCCATGGTGGTCACTTAACACACGGTTCAAAACCATCTTTTTCAGGGAAAAATTACCAGTCATTCACCTATGGCGTTGAGCTTGATGGATACATAAACTATGACAAGGTAATGGAGATTGCAAAAATAGTTAAACCAAAAATTATTGTTTGTGGTGCTTCTGCTTATGCTCGTGAGATTGACTTTAAGAAGTTTAGAGAGATTGCTGATACAGTTGGTGCTATTTTATTTGCAGACATTGCACATATTGCAGGGCTAGTCTGTGCAGGTGAACACCCTAGTCCATTCCCTTATGCAGATGTAGTAACAACAACTACTCACAAAACACTTGCTGGTCCTCGTGGAGGTATGATTATGACTAATGATGAAGATATTGCAAAGAAAATAAACTCTGCTATCTTCCCAGGACTTCAGGGTGGACCTCTTGTTCATGTAATTGCAGCTAAAGCTGTAGGATTTAAATATAACCTCTCAGATGAATGGAAAGCCTATGCAAAACAGGTTAAAGCAAATGCAAAAGTCTTAGCTGATATTCTAATTAAAAGAGGTTATGACCTTGTAAGTAATGGTACAGACAATCACCTTGTACTAGTCTCATTTGTAGGTAAAGAGTTCTCAGGTAAAGATGCTGATGCAGCATTAGGTGCAGCAGGAATTACAGTAAACAAAAATACTGTTCCAGGAGAGACTAGAAGTCCATTTGTAACCTCTGGTATTCGTATAGGTTCAGCTGCACTTACTAGTAGAGGTATGAAAGAGGCTGAATTTGAAATTATTGCTAATAAAATTGCTGATGTTCTTGATAATATTGAAGATAGCCAACTTCATGCAACTATTAAAGAAGAGATGAAAGAGTTAGCTTCTAACTTTGTAATTTATGATAAACCTATTTACTAAGTAGGCTTTGCTACCTTGAAAATAGCTATCTTAGATTTAGAATTTTCAGTAAAACATTTTTATATTCAAAATAGTACGATTGTTGAAAAGATTACTTTTAACAATCGTACTTTTTATAGTAAATTTAAAGAGATTAAGAAAAATCTAACCCCAGCATTAATACAACAACATCTTAACAATGAAATTACATTAGCTCTTCCACTTATAGGAGAAAAAGAGTTAGTAAACTACCTAGTCATTGAGTATAATCAAGAAGATTGGAATCAGTTCTACTATTTATTAAAATATCTATTGAAAAGTCTAAATATAGAGAACTACAAGTGCTATTTTAATAGTAAAAAGATGCTATTTCAACTATTTATTCCAAGAAATAATATATCACTTGAACTAGCATATAAAGAAGTTGAAAATATTAAACATCACTTAGAACTTAAGTCAAAAAAAAGTTATAAAATCTATCCTAATAGATTTTTACCAAAAAATTATAATATAATTATACTTCCTATAAAGAAATTGTAATTTTTTTGCACTAAATTCTTTTTTTTGTGTTATAATTCGTTTAAAAAAATGGAGACAATAACCATGGCAGACAAACTACATGACATTAAAATTGATGAACTAGACAGTCCTAAAAAAACACCCCTTAAGAATATATTAACTCTACTAGCACTACTATTTATTATTTTAGTAATATCTGTAGTTATTACTAGACTCATCTTAGGTACAGATGGAGGCAAAGAGGTTGAAGAGAGTGCAACTCCAGCAGGATTAGCAACAGAAGTTCAAACAGAAAAAAATGAGACTCTTGCAAACGATAATTTAAGTACTGGAACAAAAGCTGCATTAGCTGCTGCCACTGTAGCAACAACAGCAGTAGTCGCTTCACATGCAAAAAAAGTACCTGTTATCTCTAATATTCTTGAAAGAAATAATACTTCTCGCACAAAGACCCCTCTAAGAACACATGAACCTGTTAAGGCTGTTAAAGAGGTTAAGAAAATAGTATCTAAAGAGCCTAAAAAAACTTATAAAACACCAAAACATACTAGTACAGCTAAACATACTACTACAACTAAACACACTACTAAAAAGACTTATGTAGATAAAGTTGTTACTAAAAAGAGTTCAAATAAACAACCAGCAATCAAACATAATGCAAGTTACCTTGGTGGAAAAGAGAAAAAACTTACACGTAGTTACTATATTCAAGTAGGTTCATATAAAAATACTACTACTATTCTTAATAAAATTAAAAAACAGAACTTTAATTACTCACTACAAAAAATTCAAGGAAAAGATATTGTTCGTGTATTTGTAGGTCCTTTCTTTAGCCAAGCTCAAGCAGAAAAAAATCTACCTAAAGTAAAAGCACATATACTTAAAGGTGCTTATGTTAAAAAGGTAATTCCATAAAATGATAAAACAACTTCTCTTTGACCAACTCACTCCTGTTTCCATGTATGGAAAGATAAAAGAGCTTTTCAAAGAGGATGTCACCATGCTTTTTGAAAGCGTGGTAAATACACCAGAAGGTAACTTCTCTTTTATTACTATTGGAGCTATGGAGCGTGTTGTTTATAAAAACAATGAAACACTCTATACCAATATAGAGGGTAAAACTACTACACTAGAGAGTGACCCATTTACTTTTCTTCAAGACTACTACAATAGACTAGATAAAAAACTATTTCAAGAAAGAGCTGACCAAGTTGGCTTTGCTTTTACTGATGGTTTTATTGGTTTTATTGGTTATGACATGGTTAAAGTATTTGAACCAACACTTAAAGCTACAATGGATAAGCTTTATGACCCACTGCAAATACCTGACCTTGATTTGGTTCGTCCTTCTATTTTACTTGCTTTTTCACACAAAACAGCAACCTTAACCATTATTCAAAATGACAAAAACTATACTAATGCTATAGAGAAAATAGAGACTATTTTAAAAAAACCATCAAAGCCTCAAGAGCTAAAAAGAGCTAAACTAGATGGAGAGGGAAGTTTTTCCATTGAAGAAGAACGATTTAAAGAGATGGTTGTAGAGTCAAAAGAGTCAATTCGTGCAGGAGATATTTTTCAGATTCTTCTTGCTAATAGATATACTCAAAAAGGTAAAATTGACCCATTAAGTTTCTATAGGCTTTTACGCTCTAAAAATCCATCTCCCTACCTCTTTTTACTTGATTATGAAGATTTCTCAATCTGTGGTTCATCACCTGAAGTAATGGTTAAACTTACTAACAATGAGATTCTACTTCGTCCTATTGCAGGAACAAGAAAACGTGGAAAAACTCTAGCAAGAGATAAAGAACTAGAGATTGAGATGATAAATGACCCAAAAGAGTGTGCTGAACACCTCATGCTTGTTGACTTAGGAAGAAATGATGTTGGACGTGTAGCAAAAGCAGGAACAGTTAAAGTTACCGACATGATGAGAGTTGAGCGTTATAGTCATGTTATGCACATGGTAACTGATGTTGAAGCTACTATTGATGAAAAAAAAGATATGTTTGACCTCTTCCGTGCCACATTTACAGCAGGAACTATGACAGGAGCTCCTAAGATTATGGCTATGGAACTTATAGCACAGTTTGAGCAACTAAAACGTGGCTTCTATTCTGGTTCTGTTGGTTACTTTGCCTTTAATGGAGAGATGGATAGCTCTATTGCTATTAGAACAGCACTGATTAAACTTGATTCTATTATACTTCAAGCTGGTGCTGGAGTTGTTGCTGACTCTGTTCCTGAGTTGGAGTACCTTGAAGTTAAAAATAAGCTTGGGGCTTTGTTGGCTACTATTAAAGATATGGAGAAGCTATAAGTTTACTCCCATTCCCAAGCTCCAGCTTCGTAACTAGTATAAGATTATTTTAATAGGAAACTTCATGCAACTATTCACTATTTTTGGAAACCCTGTCTCTCACTCAAAATCACCCCTTATGCACAATCTAGCATTTCAGGGGTTAGGATATGATGGAGTCTATACGCGTTACAAACTAGAAGATGGCTCACAACTTAGAGAAAAGTTTTTTGAACTTGGAATAAGTGGAGCAAATATTACAGTTCCACACAAAGAGTCTGCCTTTGAAGCTTGTGATGAACTTGATATATTTGCAAAAAAAGTAAGGGCTGTGAACACTATTGTCAATAAAGATGGAAAGCTATATGGTTACAATACCGATGCTCCTGGATTTTTAAAAGCAATCTCAGAACTTAAAGATATTGAAAGAGTTCTATTTTTAGGTGCAGGTGGGACAGCACAAGCTACATCTGTAATACTGCGTGATGCAGGTTATGATGTAACACTTCTAAACCGTACTCCTCTTCGACTAGAGAAATTTAAACAGATGGGTTTTAAAACCTTTACATTTAGTGAGTTTAAGATGAGTGACCCCTTTGATTTAGTAGTCAATATGACCTCAGCAGGGTTAGAAGATGACTCACTTCCATGCCCTATTGAGATTTTAGAAGAGGTTGTTCCAGCTTCAAAAGCGTCTATAGATGTCATTTATGGGAAAGAGACTCCATTTTTAAAATTTGTAAAAAAGCAAAACAAACCAACTAAAGATGGAAGCGATATGTTACTCTATCAAGGTATAATAGCATTTGAGTATTTTACTGACCATCAATATAGTTTTGATGAAATTAAACCTTATATGCAACAAGCATTTATAATATAAAGGAGAGAATTATGATAGAAATTTTTAATCAATATGCATCTATTATTGTCTTTATTCATGTCTTATCTGCCATTGTATGGGTAGGAGGAATGATTGCTATTAGACTAACTGTTCACCCTAGTCTACAGAGTATAGAGAGTCCACAAATAAAATTAGGAACGACTTTAGAGATTATGAAACGGCTTTTAAATATGGTAATCCCTATGATTATTGCACTTATTATAACAGCTCTCCTTCTAGCTATTGGTGAAGGGTTAAAAGAGACTGAACTATATCCTATTGTATTACTAAAAGAGGGAATTTGGACAGTAATGACTATTATATTTATAGTTATATATATAAAACGTTATCAAGCAGAAAAACTATTTAATCAAAGAGATTTTACAGAAGCAAAAGAGAAAGTTAAACTTATTCCAAATCTTCTACTTCCTATTAATATCTCATTAGGTCTAGTAGCACTCTATTTAGGAGTTGTATTAAGAGGATTTTGAGTAGTAGAGGAGTTTAAATCTATACTCTGAACTGTAGCTTCTTGCTCTCTAGGGTAAGGAGCAACCATATATCCATCTTTTATTAATTTATCCATACCTCCAATTAAATTTACAACATGATAGTCAAGTTTATTTCCCAATAAATTAGAGATTAATTTTGTACGACTTGAAGTATTACAAATAATTGCAAACTGTTCATCTTTTTTAACAATCTTATTAAGTTTACTAATAAAGTCTTTTACATTATATTTTGAATTTTCATCAAAAAAAGTTAATAAATAGGCATTTTTAATAATACCCATATCTCTCCATTCACTTTGTGTTCTAATATCTATTATTTTCATCTTATTTGATGTTACAAAATCAATCGTTGCAGGTATATTTGTTACCTCTGCTACCATAATAGTAGCAGAAAATAACAATCCAAATAATATTTTCTTCATTAACCTATATCCTTGTTTAATTCTATGATTGATAGATATTAACAAATAATCGTGAATAATTTGTAAAATATTAATGTAAAAAGTGTCTCACTGTTGTAAAGTAAAGAGAGATTCCATGCTCGTTTGCAGCTTCTATCACCTCATCATCTCTAATACTTCCACCTGGTTCAATAATTGCTTTTACCCCAGCTGAAGCTGCTGCATCTATGCTATCTCTAAATGGGAAAAAGGCTTCAGATGCCATAGCAGAACCACTAACATCTAAGCCCATCTCTTTTGCTTTTTTCAATGCACATTGAGCCGCATCTACACGACTTGTCATTCCCATACCAACAGCAACCATTGCAGAGTCTTTTACATAGACCACACAGTTTGACTTAGTAAGTCCTGCAACTTTCCATGCAATCTCTAAATCTTTCATCTCTTGCTCTGTTGCTGAAAGTTTAGATTTTTGGTGGGCATTATGAACCTCATTATCACAGATACAGTCTGAATTTTGATATACAAATCCACCATCTACATGTTTAAAGTCGTGACTATCTTTACTCATTACGAGTTTTTCTCCACCTTGTGCAAAGAGTTTAAGACGCTTTTTCTTCTCAAATACCTCTAATGCCTCCTCTGTAAAGTCAGCTGCCATTACTACCTCTAAGAAAATCTCATTCATCTTAGTAGCAAGTTCTTTGTCTACTATACCATTAACAGCTACTACACCACCAAAAGCAGATACGGGGTCACACTTTAATGCCTCTGTATATGATTCAAGTAGTGTATCTTTAAGAGCAAATCCACAAGGGTTTCCATGTTTTACAATACAGACAGCATTTGCATCTCCAAAGCTAGTAGCAATTTTTAATGCACCATTTACATCATTAATATTATTAAAAGAAGCCTCTCCTTTTAACTGCTTAAAGTTTTGGCTAAAATGGTTATCAAACTCATACAATGCACCATCTTGATGAGGATTCTCACCATAACGAGTTTGGAAAACTTTTTTACCTGTAATAAATTGGTACTCTCCAAAACCATCATTAAAACGATTGTTCATATAGTTAGCAATCATAGAGTCATAAGAGGCAGTATGCTCAAAAGCTTTTATCATAAGCCCTCTTCTAAACTCTAGGCTATCCTCTTTTTTCTCTAAAGCCTCAAGTACTACACCATAGTCATCAACATCTGTAACAATCAAAACATCATTAAAGTTCTTTGCAGCTGAACGTACCATGGTTGGTCCACCAATATCTATATTTTCAATAATCTCATCAAAATCTTCTGTACGTTCAATAGTCTCTTTAAATGGGTAGAGGTTAACACAAACAAGGTCAATTCCCTCTACTCCTAACTCTTTTGCTTGAGCTACATGAGCTTCATCACCACGTTTATGTAAAATTCCACCATGAACATAAGGATTAAGTGTCTTTACTCGTCCTTCAAAGCACTCTGGAAACTTGGTTACCTCATCTATCTCTATAACCTTTACACCTGCTTCGG
>JALWMP010000015.1 GCA_026996165.1 Campylobacteraceae bacterium | reverse complement strand
CTTTGCCTTTAGGCATACTCTTGCGTAAAGTTTTCATCTCTTTTAAAAACTCACCTACATTTTGAGGAATAATCTTCTCAATATATTGTCGTAGCTGTTTTGCAAAAGCAGGTGATGCTCCTCCTGTCGAAAAGGCAATAGTCAAATCATCTCTTTTAATATAAGATGGGAAAATAAAGTCACAATATTTAGTGTCATCTACAGAGTTTACAAGTGTTTTAGAATCTCTACTCTCCTCATATATTGCTTTATGAAGTTCTATTGTATCTGTTGCTACAATGACAATATCAAAGTTATCTATATCTCCTTTAGTATAAGCTCTTTTCTCTAAGTTTAGTTCATACTTTTCTATAAGCTCTTTTGCTCTTTTTTCTACTTCTATGCTTATTACTGTGATGTTTGTAGTAAAATCTATAAGTTTTTCTAGCTTCTCTGTAGCAATAGTACCACCACCAACAAGTAGTATTTTTAAATTAGTTATATCTATTAGCATTGGGAAATATGCCATAAAAATCCTTTTTTATCTAATTTAGCAGAAGTTTATTATAATCGTTTTGATATATATCAACTTTTATCTCTTTTGTTTCTTCTATAATTTGCTTTATGAAAATATTAGATAAAAAAACAGAAAATGAACTACTTTATGAGATGCAAAATAGCTTTCCAATGGTTGAAAAGCCTTTTGAATCTATTGCCAAAAAACTAGGAGTTACCCAAGAAGAGGTACTTAATACAGTACGTAAGCTAAAAGAGGAGAAGATTATTCGTCAGACCTCTGCTATATTTGATACTAAACGTTTAGGCTATAAATCCTCTTTGGTTGCTTTTAAAGTAGATAAAGATAGAGTAGATGAGGTTGCAAAAATTATCAACGCACACCCTGGGGTAAGCCATAACTACTTACGAAATCACGAGTACAATATTTGGTTTACTATGGCAGTAGCACCTGACTCTAAACTAGGACTTGAAAAAACTATAGAGATACTAAAAGAGCAAACTAATGCTAAAGATGCCATCATACTTCCAACACTAAAGATGTTTAAAATCTCTGTTAAGATGGATACTACAGGAAAACGAGCAAAAAAAGAGAAACTTAAAAAAGTTGCTAATAGAAATATTGAGCTTACTTCTGAACATATAGCTGTTATTAAAGAGCTTCAGAAAGATATAGAGGTCATACCTGAACCTTTTAAAAAGTCTATTGAGAGACTAAATATGAGTAGTCAAAGATTTTTTGAGTTGGCTCATGAGTTAAAAGAGAGTGGGGTAATGCGTCGTTTTGCTACCATACTCAACCATAGAAGAGCAGGATTTGGGGCAAATGCCATGTCTGTATGGGCAGTACCAGAAGATAGAGCAGAAGAGATTGGTAGAGAGTTAGCAGAGTTTTCAGCTGTAAGTCACTGCTACCTTAGACCTATTTATCCAAACTGGTCATATAATCTCTTTGCTATGGTTCATGCCAAAACCCAAGAGGAGTGTGATAGCCTTATAGAGGAGATGGCAAAGCAGACAGGACTAAAAGAGTATGGAAAGCTTTACTCAACTGTAGAGTTTAAAAAGCAGAGACTTGTCTATTTTGATGATGCTTTTAGAGAGTGGGAAGAGGGGGTAATTTAACCCTCGTACCCAATCTCCCTCTTAAAGTTAGCAATACAGTTATTACACTCTTTAATTTTATTTGTATCAATAATATAAAAGAGAGCATCTCTATTGAGAATTTTTAGTTTATTGTTCTCTATGCTAACAATATTTTCTTTTTTAAATTTTGTTAATATGCGAGAAAAAGTCTCAGGAGATATATTTAAGATGGCAGCGATTTCATTATTTTTAAGGCGATTAAAGACAGCCTCTTTTTTTATTAGTAAATCAGCTACTTTTGCTTCTGAAGAGAGTATTGTCTCTTGGTGTACTAAAGAGGAGAGTAGTAATACCTTTCTTGTAAGTGACTTAATAATCTCTAAAGAGAATGTAGCATTGTTAAGATACTCATAGAGTTTATCAAAATGTAGTAAACCTACAGCTCCATCTGTTATAAACTCACAAGTTGCAGGGAAATTTTCTTTCTCAAAACAGGCAAATTCACCAATAAGACTAGGAGCTGAAAGACGATTTATCTGAATTTGTGTTCCTTTTGGTGAAGTCTTATATAATTTTACACTTCCTTTTAGTAAAATATATAAGTATTCACTTTGGTCGCCCTCATAAAAGAGAATACTCTTCTTTGTATATTGTTTAATATGTATAGTATCTTTTAACTCTTCTCTATGCTCTTTTGTTAAGGAAGAGAATAGTGGTATATTTTTTAAATCAATCATACATATAGTATAGCATAAAAATGTTTTACTTAAATTATGAAAATAAACTTCACTTTTCAAACCACTTCAGTTGGCTCTGTAAATTTACTACTCTACCCACAACAATAAGTGCAGGAGTTGGTAAATCTTTTGCTTTTTCATAGATATCTTCAAGTGTACCAATAATAGTCTTTTCATCAGCTCTTGTACCTCGACTAATAACAGCAACAGGATAATCTTTTGGTTTGCCTACCTCTATTAGTTTTTTAGTGATTTTGTCAAGATTGTGTAGACCCATTAGAAAGATAATTGTATCATCACTTTTAAAATTTTTCCAAGGAATTTGTGATTGTGATTTTTTAGCTTCATGCCCTGTAACTACTCTAAATGATACAGTCAATCCTCTATGTGTTACAGGTATTCCTGCATACTCAGGAACAGCAATAGCAGAGGTAATACCTGGAATAAACTCAAACTTAATATTACGTTCATGTAGGTAGATTCCCTCTTCTCCACCTCGTCCAAAGACTAATGGGTCACCACCTTTAAGACGGACTACAGTCTCATACTTTAGTGCTGATTGATATATAAGCTCATTAATCTCTTCTTGTGGTAAAGTATGATGTGAATCTTCTTTACCTACATAGAGAAATTCACAACCATTTTTTGCCTCTTCTAAAATATCAGGATTTGCTAATCTATCATATATAATTACATCTGCCTCTTTTATAATACGCAGTGCTTTGACAGTTAGTAACTCAATATCACCTGGTCCTGCACCTGTTAAATATACCGTTCCCATTATATTACCTCCTTAATCTGTTCATTTGTTAGATAACATGATGGGTCTTGAGCCCATAAATCATTATATATAGCATAGGCACGGCTTCTTGAGCCTCCATTACAAATCTCTAAATATTGACACATCTTACATTTTCCACCTAGTTTACGTGGATGAATTCTTAGTTTCTTTAATATCTCTGTAGGATTATTTGTCCAAATATCACTAAAATCCTCTTTTAGAATATTGCCTATGGTAAAAGGAAAAAATGGGTCAGGTTTTACATTGCCTTCTGAGTCGATATTGAGTAGTTTTCTACCTGCACTGTTTCCACCCCAAGCTATAAGACGTTTTTTCATCTCTGTGGCGTGTTGAGGATACTTCTCTACAAATCTATTATAGAATAAAATAGAGTCCATCTCCATATTTCCTGTAACTATCTCTATGTCTCGTCCACTCTCATGGTACTCAAAGGCTTTATCTAAGATATAGTTTACAGCAGTTATACGTTGCTCTTTAGTTAAGTCCATCTCTAAGTTCTCTAGTCCTCTACCTGAATAGACTAGATGGGAGATATAGACTTTAGGAATATTGTGTTTCTCTGCTAACTCAAAAATAAACTCTAAATCATCATAAGTATCTTTTGTAATGGTAAAACGTATTCCGACTTTAGTTAGATTGTAACTGTTTAGCAAATCTACAGCCTCCATAGAGGCTCTAAATGAGCCTTTAAGTCCACGAAATCTGTCATGTACCTCTTCGCTTCCATCGATGCTTATTCCAATATAGTTAAAGGTATCTAAAATCTGTTTAGCATTAGAGTGTTTTACATATAGACCATTAGTTGAAAGGTAAGTTACAATGCCTAATTCTCTACAGCGTTGAGCTATGAGGTAAATGTCTTTTCGAGTAAGTGGCTCACCACCTGAAAATATAAGAAACTTTACTCCATTTTCTTTAAGCTTAGGTAGAGTAGCCATAATATCTTCAGTAGTTAAGGTATCTGTTGAGTCAAGTGTAGCTTTAGAGTAGCAGTGCAAACAAGAGAGGTTACAACGATTGGTAAAGTTCCAAATAGCAATGCTTCCGTTAAGCACTCTTGCAGGTTTCCCTTCAACTACAGAGTTTAGTAGGTTAGATAGTCTAAACATTAATTTTTCTCCTCAGAGATAGCTATAGTTGGGTATGGGTTTTTTATAATAGTTTTATTTTGCTCTTTACTTTCATTATTGTCATTTTTACTATTTACCTCTTTATATGATAAAATATACTCGGTTATGGCATTAAGTTCATCTGCTTTAAGATTGAGTTTTGGCATAGCATTACGTTTATAACCAAAAATTTTAGAGACACTCTCTGGGTCAGTAATCATAGCTTTTATCTCTTCGGCACTTCTTTTAGATGCTATATTGGCAAAAGAGGGTCCAAATGCTGTAGCTGTCTGATGGTGACACCCCCAACAGTAACTCTCAAATACTTTTTTACCACTATCATCAGCAGATAGCAAAGAGGAGATAAGTATTAGTGGGAAAATAGATGTAATAGCTCTATTCATTAGTAAATCCTTTTAATTATTCTGTAAAAGATAATAACACTATTTAGTTTATCTAAAATTGATTTGAAGCAATTATTTAGTTATACTTTCAAAATATGAAAAATAAACATCTAAAACACCCATTTCAACCAATAGTATTTAAAGATAGTAAGAGTTTAATCTTAGGTTCATTTCCAAGTATAGACTCTTTTAACAAAAGTTTTTACTATGCACACCCACGCAATCAGTTTTGGAAAATACTCTCAACCATATCTGGGTATCCTATCAATAATCAAGACCAGAAAATATGGCTTCTAAAAGAGACAAAAATAGCACTTTGGGACATGGTGAAGTCATGTCAAAGAGAGAACTCCTTAGATAGCTCTCTTGAAGAGATAGAGGTTAATGATATTGCTCAATTTTTAGATGAACACCCAACTATTGAGAAGATAGCCTTTACAGGACGGTTAGCTGAGAGACTTTTTAAAATACACTTTGACTATTTAGAGATAGAGACTATCTACCTACCTTCACCATCTTCTGCTTATGCAAAGATGAGGTTTGAGCAAAAAGTTGAAATATATAAAAAATTATTGGAGTTATAATGGCAGTTTGGGCAGTAGGAGATATTCAGGGCTGTTTTGATGCTTTTCAAAAGCTGTTATTAAAGATAAAATTTGACCCTAAAGTTGATGAACTTTGGGTTGCAGGTGATTTAGTTAATCGTGGAGATAAGTCGCTAGAGACACTTAACTACTTATACTCTATTAGAGACTCAATTAAAGTTGTTTTAGGAAATCATGATGTAGCACTTATTGCAGCCTATGCAGGTGTTAAAAAGTCTAATGAGACTATTCAACCTATTTTAAATGCACCCAATGCAGATGAGCTAATTGATTGGCTACGCTATCAGCCTTTTTTGCATTGGGATTTTAAACTAGGCTATTGCATGGCTCATGCAGGTATCTCTCCTCAATTTGACTTAGGAATGGCAATTCGTTATGCTTCACGCATTGAGAAGAAGTTACAAGGTCAGAACTATAAAGCATGGCTAAAGCACATGTATAAAGTTAGTTCAAACAAGTTTAGCCCTAAAGCCTCATCTATGGATATAGATAAATATATTTTAAGCTCCTTTATTGCTATGCGTTTTTGTGAAGATGATGGAAGATTAGATTTTAAACAAAAAGGAGCTCCTACTGAATACAAGGTCTTTAAAAAGGGTCTAAAGCCTTGGTTTGCTTGTCCTACACGACGCTCTACTACACTTAAGATAGTTTTTGGTCATTGGTCAACATTGGGTTACTATCAAGATTCAAATGTCTTAGCACTCGATACAGGTTGTCTTTGGGGCAGAGCATTAACAGCAGCAAGACTGGATTTAGATGAGCCAATAATTGTTCAAGTTAAATGTGAAGCTAAACAAGAAATAAAAAAATAGTTAATAATATAGCTCAATTTTATATTTGTTTAAGCTCTCTTTCCCTATAATCTCACTCCACAAACAGTTGGACAGTTGGGTGAGCTGGCTGAAACCACATCCCTGCTAAGGATGCGTACGGGTAACTGTACCGAGGGTTCGAATCCCTCACTGTCCGCCATAAACTTTTAATCAAACTTACCTTATAATTAAATCATGAAAATTAAAAAATATGTTCTTATTCTACTCTTTTTAATAAATCCACTCTTTGGAGATGATGACTTTTTTATTGATGAGTATCGAAATCACTTTTCAAATCTATTGGTAGATACTATGAGCAGTATTGATAACTTTTTTGTTGACTCCAATGAAACATCTCATAATAACACATATGCAGAGCTTAGTACATCTATAGCGAAAGAGAGTCGTTTAGATTTTGAAGAGGATATACGTTTCAAAATAAGAGTCAATCTTCCAAAAGTTCAAAAACACTTAAAACTCTATATAGAAGATGAAGATAGTGATAATATATTATATAATGAGACACAACTACAACAAGATAAACTACAAGATAATATGCAAAATAAGCAATATTATGTACGTTTAGAGTTTTTTAAATTTGCTATAAAAGGTATTACAAATAAGCTAAGTGGAGGGGTGCGTATCCGTTCAAATACTTTAGTACCTTATGCTAACTATCATAGTAACTATAAACTCTATGAAGATACAAAGTTTAAATCAGCTATCTCAAACAATTTTCGTCTCTATACAGATGATGGACTTGAAGATTATCTTAGTTTCAATACACTATACAATTTTAATAACACTCTAAGAGGAGTTTGGAGAAATATATTTCGTTATGATGAATCTCCTATAGAAGTTTTTGACAGCGACTACTCTTTTCTTTATAAATTAGATAGAACAAAAGAGGTTTCTGTAGGGTTTGGAGTAACAGATTCTATAAAAAACTTTGGTAGAAGTAAGATAGACAATCTAAATCTACATAGCTCATTTTTTCATCTTTTCCATAAAGATTGGATGTATTATGAAGTTTCTACTTATGTGTTAAAGCGTGAAGCTAATGATTATGAAAACTCCTATAGAGTATTTTTAAATTTGGGTATCTATTTTAATACTGATAGATAATTTAGTTATAATTCTTTAAAAAAGAGTTTTATGGATTTAAAATTATTTGTAGTTAAATCATCTGGACGTTTAGACAGAGTTCTAACAGATGTTTTAGGCGAGAGTCGTAATCAAGTTGAACAGCTTATTAAAGAGGGATTGGTTAAGGTCAATGGAAAAGTTATCTTTAAAAGAGGCAAAAAATTGGCTATTGGTGATAGTGTTGAATACTCTTTTAAAAAGATTACCCCTAAAGAGCCTGTTGTCGTTGACTTTGATGTAGAGATACTCTATGAAGATGAGGTGATGATGGTAGTCAATAAACCATCTGGATTGGTAGTTCACCCTGCACCATCTGTTAAAGAGGCAACTTTGGTTGATTGGCTTATTCACAAAGGGGTCTCTCTCTCTACTATTTCAGGAGAAGAGAGGCATGGTATTGTACACAGAATAGACAAAGATACTACAGGTGCATTGGTAATAGCCAAAACCAATGAGGCTCATCAAAAGTTAAGTAAACAACTTCAAGATAAAAGTATGGGGCGTTACTACTTAGCGTTGATAGACTATCCTTTAAAAGATAGTGGAATTGTAGAGAAGCCAATAGGGCGAAATCCAAGTAATCGTCTAAAAATGGGTATAGTCTCTAATGGAAAAGAGGCAAAGTCTGCCTTTTGTAAATTGGTTGAGAATGAGAGAAAAGAGGAGCTTATAGCAGTTAAACTTTTTACAGGTAGAACTCATCAGATTCGTGTACATTTAGAGAGTTTAGGCAGACATATACTTGGTGATGCTTTATATGGATTTAAGAGCAAAAAAGATACAATAGATAGAGTATTTTTACACGCATATAAATTATATCTGTTTCACCCAACAACAAAAGAGAAGATGGAGTTTGTAGCTCCACTCTTTCCTGATATGCAAAAATTTATAAATAAACACTTTAATAAAGGAGAGGTTGATGAGAAGATTAATGCAAATATCATTGACAGCTATTTTACTACTATTACTAAACGGATGTAATCCATCTGCATTAGCAAATATGGGTAGTGAACAGTTAGACCCAAACCTACCAAAACTTGACAATGTAAGAGCAATTCCAAGCAATACCTCTGTTGCTTTTGAGTGGCAACCAATGGCTAGAAAAGGGGTTGAGGGTTATAATATCTATCGCACAAAAACAAATCAATATGTTAATAGTCCAACTAAAGAGCTTGAAAAAATTGCAACCATACGAAACCGTTTTGTTTCACATTATGTTGATATAGGATTACAGCAAAATAGTACATATACATATACTTTTACAACCTTAAGAGGTGGTTTTGAGTCTCCTCACGGAAAGGTGATTTCTATAAAAACACTTCCTCCATTTCCCCCTGTAACTTTTCTAAAAGGGTATCAAAAAGCTGTTAATACCATTAAGTTACTTTGGAGACCACATACCGATATGCGTGTAGATATGTATAAGATTGAAAGAAGTGTAAATGGTGGTGAGTGGAAATGGATAGGTTCAGTTAAACACAGAATGATGTCTGAGTATATAGATAGTACTATTGCCCCTGGAAATAGTTACAGTTATCGTGTAACAGCTGTAGGGTTTGATGATAGTATCTCTAAACCAAGTGCAAATGTAGTTGTTGTAGCAAGGTAATAGCCAATGCCACATATTACGGTTAAGCCGTTTGATACCTCTTTAGTTAAAGAGAAGAAGTATGGAGAGACAGAGGTGCTTTTTAGAGCTAAAGATAGCTTCTCAAAAGATGAGTTGTTGGGAGTAATACATAAAGATGAATCTTTTCTTCTTCATATTAAAAAAAATGAGAACTCATGGCTCTTAAAGTATGATAAAGTTACACGACCACTTAAAGTAAATTTGGTAAAACAAGCTATTACAGATTTAGCAGATGGGTTAGAGTTAGATATTTTAGGCTCAAATGTTGCTATTCATCCAATGCGAGAGGTTAAATCATCGAAGTATGAGAAGAAGATAGAAGATTTTGTAGATATAGAGTTTCCTTTTGAATCTGTTGCCATAGAAGTGGGTTTTGGTTCAGGAAAACATCTTCTCTATCAAGCCCAGAAATATTCAGATAGACTATTTATTGGAATTGAGATTCATACACCATCAGCAACACAGGTTTTAAAGCAAATTGAACTAAAAGGGTTAAAAAATATCTGGGTCATTAACTACGATGCAAGATTGCTTTTAGAGATGATTCCCTCAAACTCTTGTCATCAAATTTTTGTTCATTTTCCTGTACCTTGGGATAAAAAGCCACAACGTAGAGTTATATCTACCTCATTTTTAGAGGAGTCTATGCGTGTACTAAAAAAGGGTGGAAGACTTGAGCTAAGAACAGACTCCTATAAGTATTTTTGGTATTCATTAGATACTTTTCTAGGAGAGAGTGTTGCGAAAACATCTGTAGAGGTTCGTAAAAATGAGGCTTTAGAGATTACAAGCAAGTATGAAGCTCGTTGGCTTAAACAACAAAAAGATATTTATGATGTCTATGTAACTTGTTTAGAGGAGTCTAAAGAGCGTTTAATTGATTTTGACTTTTCTTTTAAAGATATAGTCTATAAAAAAGAACTTTTAGATAAAATATCTTATAAACCTCAACTATTTGAGGAATTTTTTATACACTTTGAGCGACTATTTTATGTCTCAGATAATGCAATTTTAATTAAGTTGGCATTTGGTAGTTTTGATAGACCTGAACACAAATATATCTATATTGACAAAGAGAAGGCATACTATTTTCATGCAAATCCTGTTAAAACGGTAACCAACTATAAAACACATCTAAAAATCATGGAGTATTTGAATGCCTAATGTTATTACAGCTAACAATCTTACACTTGGCTATGAGAATGATGAGGAGATTATTAAAAATGCTACCTTCTCCATAAAAAGAGGAGATTTTGTCTTTATTACAGGTCCTAGTGGGTCAGGTAAATCGACACTTCTAAAATCTTTTTATGGAAATCTTGCTCCTAGGTATGGCTCTTTAGTTGTTGGTGGTTTAGATATGGTAGGTATCAACAAAAAAAATCTGCAAGAGCTAAGAACACATTTGGGTATAGTTTTTCAAGACTATAAGCTCATAAACGAGTGGACAGTTGAGAAGAATGTTGTTTTACCTTTGTGGATTTCGGGTTACTCAACTGAAGTACAAGAGACCCAAGCTAAACGACTTTTGCACCATGTTAAGTTGACAGGAAAAGAGCATAAGTATCCATTAGAACTCTCTGGTGGTGAACAGCAAAGGGTAGGGGTAGCTCGTGCTTTATCAAAAAATCCATTTTTAATCTTGGCAGATGAACCAACAGGGAACTTAGATGAGTATTCCTCTAATGTTATTTGGGATTTAATGGAGAACGCATGTCATCAGTTAGAGACAACAGTAGTAGTGGTAACTCACCGAATTCCAATGGTATTTAATATTCCTTATCGACACTTTACCATTGATGAGAATGGGAGTATTTATGAAGTTCATTAAAGGTCATATATCACTTATCTTTCCACTGATTGCCATTTTACTTGGTTTAGAGTTTTTTATTGTATTTGATCGTACTACTGATAGTTTTGAAAAGGGATTACAAGAGGGTTATAGTATGATAGTTGTCTCTAAAGATGAGATGAGCATAGATGATTTTAAAGCGTGGGATTCACATATTGAGCAGGTAAAAGAGCTTGAAAAATCTAAAATTTTAGAACGTCTAAATATGAACAAAGATAAAGCTGAAAAGAATAGTTTTGAAGCCTCTTTACCTAACTTTTATTCATTAAAGTTAGATGATTATTTAACTGTAGATGAGTTAGAATCTGTAAAGAGTAATCTTCAAAAGAGTAGTAATATCTTAAGTGTTGAGACATTTCACTCTGCTTATCAATCTAAGTATGAACTCTTCTCTTTTATTAAGTTCTCATTTCAAACTTTTATTGGTTTTATGACCATTATTGGATTTTTTCTTATTGTGAAGCAGATGGAAGTTTGGAACTTTTTACATGCCCAACGTATGAAAGTTATGGAGATTTTTGGAGCTTCTCTCTTTTTGCGTTCAAAAGTTTTGATTAATATGGCGTTAATAGATGCTGTTATATCTGCTATTCTGACATCTTGGCTCTTTTATCTCTTTAAAAATTCATGGGTTAGAGGTAGCCAAATGGAGATTTTAAAAGACAATATTGAGGGTGTCTTTAAATTTAGTGATGTTTTTATTTTACTATTTGCAGCCATAACAGTAGTGTTGATAGCTGTCTTTTTAGTTGTTATTAATGTTAAGGAGGAGTAGATGAGAGTAGCCTTTCTACTTTTTCTATCTTTTTCTCTGCTATTTGCTACAACATCACTTGATAGTAAAATTAAGCATAGTAAACGGCAGTTAAAGATTAAACAGATTCAATATAAAAAGATGGATAAAAAGCTCTCTTTAATAGCTAAGAAGATATTTGTTGCTAAAAAAGAGCAAAAAGTATTGGTAGAAAAGTTGACTGCTTTAGCAAAAAGTATTAAAGAGAATGAGGCTGAGTTTTTAAGATTACAAAAAGAGGAAAAAAAGTATACAGAAGAGTTAAACTCTATTAGTATAAATATTGAAAAAAAAGAGAAGAAATTTCTTGATTTGGTAGCTAAAAATTTCTCTTTAGCATTAGCTTTAGATGAACTAAAGCAACCAACTCCTGACTCAGTTATGATGAAAGAGGCATATAAACTATATGCTAAGGAGAACTCTAAAGATATAGAAAAATTAGAGAAAGAGATAAAAGGTCTTAAAGATAAAAAATCTACTTTAAAATTAAAACAGTCTCATATTTCAGAAGCTCTTGAGAAGTATCGTGCTGAACGAAAAGAGTTTGAAGTAAAAAAAATTCAAAAAGATGAGTTAGTTAAAAATCTTGCTAAAGATAAAGCTATTTATGAAAAACGTTTCAACAAAATAAAAGCTAGTAGAAGAAATTTAGAGAGAAAATTAGCTAAGTTAAAAATTATTAAGCGTAACAATACAAAAGCGATAAAGAGTAGAGTGGCTGATGATAATATAGAAGCTCCAAAGATTGTAGTTTCATCTTCAAGTGCTAAATATAGAGGAAATAAAACTATTTCACCTCTTAGGGGAGCAAGGCTTATTAAGAGATATGGTACATATATAGATCCTATCTATAAGTTTAAAATTTTTAATAAATCAATAACATTAAAAGCCCCATATGCAGGTGCAAAGGTACGTTCTGTTTTAGATGGAAAGATTGTTTTTGCTGAAAACTCAGGTGGTATGTTGGGTAAAGTAGTTATTGTAGAACATAGTAGAGGTATTCACACTATCTATGTAAAACTTTCCCGTTTAGCTCCAGGGATTCGTGTTGGAAAAAAAGTTGCCAAGGGAACTGTTATTGGAAAAGTAGAGAAGAGTTTAATGTTTGAAGTGACAAAAAATAATAAGCATATGAATCCATTAAAGTTGATTAGGTTGTAATTTTTTAATATTTATTGTTCCTAAATATTAAAAAATTAACTGTTTTTAACTATTTAATAAGTTTAATTATTTTAAAATATAATATTAAAAAAAAGGAACTAAAATATGGAAAAATTACAGAAAGATGGCTATAGTGCTTTTTTAAATGAATATTTTAAAGAGAATGAAGAGCTATTTTCAAGTTTATCTAAAAAACAGAAACCACATACTATGATAATTACATGTAGTGATAGTAGAATCAATCCTGCTCTTTTACTCAATGCAAAACCAGGAGAGTTATTTATAGCACGAAATATAGGTAATGTTGTACCACCATATCTTCCTGCAAAAGGTTCAACTCAAGCTGCTATTGAGTATGCTGTTAACGCACTAAATATTCCTAAAATTGTTATCTTAGGACATAGTAACTGTGGTGCATGTGCACATATGTATCATCAGCCAACAGAAGATGAACCATCGCTACCTCATGTAGATAATTGGCTTGAATATATAGTTCCTGCTAAAAGTGCAGCAATGTTAGAATTACATGCAGATAAACATAAAAATATTTTTGAATTAACAGAGAAGCATAATGTAGTTAGTTCATTACAAAGACTTATGGAGTATCCATATATTCAAAGTCGTTTAGTAAAAAATGAGATTAGTTTAGAGGGTTGGTGGTATGATATAGGAAGTGGAAAAGTTGAAATGTATAATTTCAATACACGAGATTTTGAACCAGTTATTAAATAGCTAAACTAGAGTTAAAAACTCTAGTTCAATAATTAAACTTCTATTTTTTTAAAAGTTTTAGTAGCATAGTCATATGCTTCTAAATTACCTGTACCTATATCATACCACCAGCCATGTAACTCTATTCTTTTCTCTTCCAATGCTTTTACTATGTATGGATATGTCATTAACCTTTCTATTGAAAGTAGTATATTGTTCTTTTCTGTAATTTCAGCACGATTTTTTTCTGGATTGTTTAAGCACTCTAACATAGCATTATGCTTAGCAGGATATGCAAGAGTTAACCACTCATCTACATGACTCAACTCAACACTTTTTTCATTTTCATCTTTTTCATGATATAGATGAGCACAAGCACCACAAGAGCTATGTCCTAAAATTACTAAATGGGGAATTTTTAGTGCATTAACTGCATACTCAATAGCAGATTGTGTTGCTCCTTTTGTTTGCTCATAAGGGGGTACAATATTACCTATATTTTGTGCTACAAATAGCTCACCTGGTGTTGCAGATAGTATTTTAGTAGGAGATACTCTACTATCACTACATGTAATAATCATTGTATGAGGACTTTGCCCCTCTGCTAATTCATCAAAAAGTTTTTTATTGTCTTTAAAGTAAACATCTTTAAACTTTTGATACCCGTCTAAGTGAATTTTGTTCATATTTATTCCTCTTTTGAATTAGTATTAATAATAAGTATAATAATTTTTACTACTAAAAAGGAGTTTAATATATTATTTGATTTTAAAATAGTATCTATTGTTTCAAATAGTACCTTTTTTTAGTAACTTAAGTTCGACAGAATGAATATCTAACTCAGCTTGAGAATGTAGAGCATATTTAATTGAGAAGCAATACCTCTTGTAACTTATGATATAATTCCATATAAAAATTAATTGTGGAAATTTAATGAAAAATGTATTGATTTTAGCAGATGGTAATATGGCTAAACATTTTGTAAAGTGGTTAGGGAAGAGTCGTATATCTTCTAATCAATACTATATTAACTGTTGTCAAGAAAATAAAGAGTGTCTTACTTCAACTATAGATAATATTACCTATATTGACATAGACCCTACATCTTATCTTCGTGTAAAAACATTAATTGAGGAGGTAGAGTTTTCTACAATATTTATTGTTCTTGAAGATAAATTAGAGGCTAAGTTTACATATAAAAATATTCGTTTTATAGATGATAAAATTCTTATTGTTTTTGTTTCAAAATGGGATGACTTGACCTTTGATGATAAAAATTTAAATATTTTAAATGTAAATGAGGTTATGGCTTCAAGTCTATATGAAAACCTTCCTAATGTTCCCTTAATTGCTAAAAATATTGGTTTAGGAAAGGGTGAGATTATGGAGATTCTTATACCTTTTGGTAGTAGTTTTGCCTTTCGTCATGTTGGTGCTATTTCACATAGAAAATGGAAAATAGTAGCTATTTATAGACAAGAGAAACAGATATTTCCTACCAATAATACCATGATAAAACCTAATGATAGAATCATAGTTATTGGAAATCCTTTAGTATTAGAAGAGGTCTATAAACGAGTCAATAGACGACAAGGTGTCTTCCCTGAGCCTTTTGGTAAAAATTTATATCTTATTGTTAATATGGAGCAAAATAGAGAAGATATACTTTCACAGATTAATGAAGCTATATTTTTAAGTAATAAATTGGTTAAAACAAAGCTTTTTATTAGATTGATAAATGTTATTGATGTAAATAATATTAAAGAGATTAAAAATTTACAAAATGATAACATTGAGATATTTGTAACCTATAATGATAAAGATATGTTTCAAAATATAGATTTTGATATGAGTCAATATGAGATTGGACTTTTTATTTTGACACAAAATCTTTTTAAGAATTCAAAATTAAAAAAATATATAGGCTCATTTAACCGTGCTATCTACCTTTTTGGAGAAGAGAGGCTCTTTAATATTAAAAAAGCTGTACTTTTAATGGGTGAAGAGACTGAGATGGAGTCTTTATCTACATCTGTTTTTGATATTTCTGAAAGTTTAAAGTTAGAATTGAGTTTATGTGATTATAATCCTGAAGGAGATTTTGAAGAGACACAAAAGATTGTAGACCACTATGAAACACTCTCTCGACTCTATAGTTTTAATGTTAATATTGAAAAGAAAAGAGCTAATCCTGTTAAAGAACTACTTGCACAAGATGCTGTTTTACATATTGCTCCTTATAATAAAGAGATAAGTAGTAATTTGTGGTTAAATTTTTTCTCTACACATTTTAGTAGACATATTTTATCTATAAAAAAACATCCCTTACTTTTGATTCCTGTAGAGGGGTAGAATTAGAACATTTATTATTCCAAAATTGTTTGCTTATAAATATTAAGCCCAATAAATACCTCTTTAAGATAGAATATTGGCAATAATAATTCATATAATAGGTTTTAAAAAATCATGATAGTTCCCATTAATTTAGAAAATAATTCAGCTATAAAATATAACGTTGTTATTGATACGTTACCCAAACTCACTTTTAATAGAAAAGTAGCTATTGTTACCAATACAACAGTCTCTGCTTTGCACTTAGAGTACTTAAAATCTAAGATAAGTGCTGATGAACTCTATGTTGTTACCATTGAAGATGGAGAAGAGTTTAAGACTCTAGCAACAGTAGAGTCTATTTTAAATGAGCTTTTTGAAGCAAAATTAGATAGAAAATCACTACTAATTGCTCTTGGTGGTGGAGTTATTGGGGATATGACTGGATTTACTGCTTCTCTTTACCAAAGAGGAATTGGTTTTGTTCAAGTTCCTACTACACTTTTAGCACAAGTAGATGCCTCTGTAGGAGGAAAGACGGGAGTTAACAATGCTTATGGTAAAAATCTTATAGGTGCATTTTATCAGCCTGAAGCAGTCTATATAGATACTGATTTTTTAAAGACTCTTCCAAAAAGAGAATTTTCAGCTGGTATAGCAGAGATTATTAAGATGGCTGTAATGTTTGATAAAGAGTATTTTGACTTTTTAGTTGATGCTGATTTTTCCAATAAAAAGAGCTTAGAAAAAGTTATTCAGCGTTCTGTTGAGTTAAAAGCAGAGGTAGTTAATCTTGATGAAAAAGAGTCAGGTATACGAGCTGTACTTAACTATGGACATACTTTTGGACATGTAATTGAAAATGAGACAAACTATATTACCTATCTACATGGTGAAGCAGTAGCTATAGGTATTATGATGGCAAATGCTTTAGCTGTAGAGCTAGGATTAATGGAGCAGAGTCAGATGGATAGTGTAGAGAGATTTTTAGAAAAACATAACCTTCCTACAACTTATAATATTGTTGATGTAGATGCTTTTTATGATAAGTTTTTTTTAGATAAAAAAGCTGCAAACAATAGACTTAAGTTTATTCTACCTAAGGGGATTGGTGGGCATACTATTCGCGATGATGTAGATGAGAAGATGCTTAAAAAAGTTCTTTATAAGTTTTCTAAATGAGTCTGTTAATGAGAATATTTTTTCTTTTTTCTATCTTTTTGTTATTTGCTTTTGCAGATAACAATGTAACTCAAAGTACTTCTAATGCTAAAAGTATAGCTATAGTTACTAAGGCTATTGATAAACATAAAAAAGAGCAAAAAGATAAGAAAGAGCTAGAAGCCCAAAAAAAGCTTAAAGAACAAAAACATCTTCAAAAAATGCTAGAGCGTATAAAGGAAGAGAAACTATTACAAGCAAGAATTGATAAACTTATAGAAAAGAAAAAAAAGATAGACAAAGAGTTAAGTAAAGATAATATTTGGGCAAATCAGTATTTACCATATGAAACCTATCAAGAGTTAGAGATAAAGCATAAAAAGTATGCTGATGAGATAGCAGAGTATGGTGATGAAAAGAACTTGTCCAATACTGAAAAACTAGAGCTTAAACGTCTGAAAAATGAGTATAAGATTATTGAGGGGAAACTCTCTCAGTTAAGTGACTATAAAAAAGACCCTTTTGCAAACATGGTTAAGATAAAGGAGTTAGCACCTGAGCCAAAAATTACAAATCCGATTAGTATTCTTGATGGAATTTCATATCAAAAACAGCTAAAGAGTATAAAAGAGGAAAATGATGAAAAGTATGCTTCTTTAAATGAAGCTGTAGTTAAATTACAAGAGAAGGTAGCACTTTTAAGAGAGTTAACTCTTCTGTCAAAACAAAAAAAGTATATTCAGGAGTTGAAAGTAACTCAACAGAAGTTAAGAGATTTTGAAGATACTCTACGAATCTATAAAACTTCTATTAAAACATTTTCACAAGTTGCTTCTCAAATTAGTTTAAATATTGATGAAGGAATTGATAAAGAGATAAAAAAATTAGTGGTAATTGGTGCAACTATTGGCTCTCTATTGCTTTTTTTATTTTTAATTAAATTTTTAATAAATAAATATATGTCTGAAAATGACTTTTTTTATGGAATAAATAAGATTGTAAATGGTTCGTTTATTGTTATAATCGTTATTATTTTACTCTTCTCTTATATTGAAAATGTTAAAAACTTAATGACTATTTTGAGTTTTGCATCAGCTGGTATTGCTATTGCTCTAAAAGATTGGTTCATGAGTATTTTGGGTTGGGTTGTTATTTGGGTTTCAGGCTCTGTACATGTTGGTGACCGTATGAAATTTGTTAAAGATGGTGTAGAGTATGTTGGAGATATTGTTGATATATCTATTTTGCGTATGACCCTTCATGAAGATGTTACTTTTACTTCTGTATATAAAAATAGACGTACAGGGCGTATTATTTTTATTCCAAATAACTATATTTTTACAGGAATGATAGCAAACTACTCTCATGCAGGACTTAAAACTGTTTGGGACGGGATTGACTTTTTTATTACTTTTGACTCAAATACTTCAAAGGCACAGCATATTGCTAAAGAGGTAGCACGTAAGTATTCAAAAGGTTATACTGATATGACAAGAAAGCAGTTGAATCGTTTACGAAGTAAATATAGTGTACGAAATACAGCTGTTGAACCTCGTATTTTTGCATTTTTAGATAATTATGGTGTTCGTGTTTCTGTATGGTATTTAACTAACTCGTATGCAACATTAACACTAAGAAGTACAATCTCTATGGAGATTTTATCAAGAGTACAAAAAGAAGACGATATAGAGTTAGCACTACCTAGTCAATCAATATATATGGATAAACCTGCACCAAAATTACCATTACCTCAAAATAGTGAAATTATATAGAGTTAAAAAAGAAGATAAGAATGAAAAAAGTATATTTTAAAACTTTCGGTTGTAGAACAAATCAGTTTGATACTCAAGTAATGATGTCAAAATTAAAAGATTTTGAATTGACACAAAATGAAGATGAAGCAGATATTATTATGGTTAACTCTTGTACCGTGACCAATGGAGCAGACTCTTCTGTTAGAGCTTATATTAATGGAAGAGGACGTTCAAATCCTAATGCCAAAGTTATTTTAGCTGGGTGTGGCTCTCACTCTAAGGGAGAATCTCTTTTTGCAGATAAAAAAGTTTTTGGAGTTATTGGACACTCTGAGAAAGAGAAGATTAATACTATTTTAAAATATGAAAAACCATTTTATCAGATTGGTGATTTGGAGCATATTGACTCTACTATTGTAGAAGAGTTTATTGGGAAGAGTAGAGCTTTTATTAAGATACAAGAGGGATGTGACTTTAGATGCTCTTACTGTATTATTCCTTTTGTTCGTGGAGATGCAAGAAGTCATAGAGAAGAGAATATATTAAAACAGATTGCAAAATTGGCAAGTAATGGTTTTGGGGAGTTTATTTTAACAGGAACAAATGTAGGAAGCTATGGACAAAAAGAGGGAACTTCTATGGCTAAACTACTTAAAAAAATAAGTATGATTCGAGGTGTTCGTCGTATTCGTATAGGAAGTTTAGAGCCAATTCAGATAGATGATGAATTTAAAGAGATTTTAACAGAGCCTTGGATGGCAAAACAGTTGCATATTGCACTGCAACACACCTCAGATAAGATGTTAAAGTTAATGAATCGACGTAATGATTTTAAGAGAGATTTAGAGTTGTTACTTGAGATAGCAGACAAAGGTTATGCTCTTGGAACTGATTTTATTGTTGGTCACCCTGGAGAAGATGAGGAAGTATGGCAAGAGGCTATGGAACGTATTAAGTTATTGCCTTTAACTCATATTCATGCTTTTTCATACTCTAAACGAGACAATACTCCATCTGCAACTATGAAGCCTGAAATAAAAGGAAATATTGCTAAAGAGAGACATAGAGAGTTAACAGCACTTATTAAAGCTAAAAATTATGACTTTAGAGTAGCAAATAGTAAAAATCTTGAAGTTCTAATAGAGCAAGGAAAAGCTGGAATTTATTATGGATATGACCAATACTATAATAGAATTGAAGTAAACTCTAAAGAGGATTTAACCTCTAATTGGATTTTTATAGAGAATGCAGAAGTTAAAGGTGACAAAAATGTGGCAATCTATAAGTAAAAATACAAAGATTATTATCTTATCATTAGTAGCTTTGTTTACTATTTTACTATTTTCTAGTTTAGAGAAATCGCCTGAACTTATTGACCAAAGTAGGGCATTGAAGCTTATAGATAGTTCTCCTGTAGAGAGAGTATTAGTTAAGAAGCCCTATGTATACTTATACTTTAAAGATAAAAGTTTTAAAGTTCCTAAAGAGGCTATAGATATAAAAAAGCTATTTTCATTAGGTAAAGTAGAGTATTATGAGGAGTCAACAGAGTTGATAGATAGTATTATCTTTCTTATTCTTTTAACAATGATATTTTATATTTTCTATGTTATGAGAGCAAGTCGTAAGACTCAAGAGAAGATGATGCTTAATCAACAAGTAGAGATAGTAGATAATAATATTGGAAAACAGAATATTCAAGCACAACACTCTAATATTAATTTTTCAGATGTTGCAGGGGTAGAAGGAGCTAAAGAGGAGCTAGAGGAGATAATTGATTTTTTAAGAAATCCTGCTAAATATAGAGAGTTTGATATATCTTTACCTAAAGGAGTGCTTTTAGTAGGTCCTCCTGGTGTTGGGAAAACATTGATTGCTAAAGCAGTAGCAGGAGAGGCAAATGTTCCTTTTTTCTATCAAAGTGCTGCATCGTTTGTGCAGATATATGTAGGAATGGGAGCTAAACGTGTTAGTGAACTATTTGCAAAAGCAAAAGAGATGGCACCTAGTATTATTTTTATAGATGAGATAGATGCAGTTGGGAAGAGTCGTGGAGTACAAAATAATGAAGAGAGAGAGGCAACACTAAATCAACTTTTAACTGAAATGGACGGTTTTGAGGAGAGTTCAGGGGTAATGGTAATTGCAGCAACTAATAAAATTGAAGTTTTAGATGAAGCCCTTTTACGCTCTGGGCGTTTTGATAGGAGAGTGCATATTCCTTTACCTGATTTTAAAGAGAGAGAAGCAATTATTGCACTTAATTTAAAATCTAAAAAGCATAATGTCAATATTGAAAAAGTAGCTAAAATGACTATTGGATTTAACTCTGCTGCACTTTCTACACTTATTAATGAAGCAGCACTGTATGCGTTACGTTATGGAAATTATACTATTACTAACAAAGATATAGAAGCAGTAAAAGATAAGGTTTTATTAGGCAAACATAAAATTCAAAGCTTTACAGATGAAGAGAGACAGATTCAAGCACTCTATCAAGCTGCCAAAGCTGTAACAGCAACATGGTTAGAGGTAAACTATGAGAAGATAGGAATTATCTCTTCAAATTTTATTCCTCATCATAATGAAATACTATCTAAAACTATGTTGGAAAATGAATTAAAGGTACTTTTAGCAGGTCGTATTGCTACACAGACAAAGTATGGTGAACTCTTTACAAATGCAAAAGAGGACATTAAATCTGCTAAGATTTTAGCCCAAACTATTGTAGAGGAGTATGCTATGAGTGAAGAGTACTTCTCTACAGCTATACATGCACAGACACTACTCTCAAATTCAACAGATGAAGTAAACTCTTTACTATCTAAAATGGATAGTGTTGTAGATAAGGTACGAGAGTATCTTTTGGAAAATGAATCAATTACTCCTGCTCAAACAAAAAGTATTTTAGATGAAGTATTTTAATGGTTTTTCTCTTTGTAGTGAAGAGGTTTTTTTTAAAGAACAACTTATATATAGTGAGTATGCTGTAGCAGGATTTTCCTATGGAGCTCAAAAAGCATTTGAGTATGCCTACAATAGCACAGAAAGGATTGATAGGCTGATTCTTATCTCCCCTGCGTTCTTTCAAAATTATAAAAAATCTTTTATTAAGACACAACTTCGTTATTTTAAAGCAGATAGAGAATCTTATATTAAACAGTTTTTAAAAAATGTAGTCTATCCCTCTTCTGTAGACTTGAGTAGTCATTTGTGTTATGGAACTTATGAAGAGTTAGAATCACTTCTTAGTTATGTTTGGAAAAAAGATAAAATTCTTGAACTTTTAGAGAGAGGGGTGATTATTGAAGTTTTTATGGGAGATAACGATAAAATAGTTGACTCAAAGACAAGTTATGAATTTTTTTCAGAGTTACTTCCTATGTATTTTTTTAAGGGTAGAGGACATCTTTTGTTACCCAATTTTACTTAAAATTTTATCAAGAGTTGAAGTACTTAAAACTCGTTTCAAATACCCCAAAATATAGGTTGCTTTTGTAATATAGTAACGAGGTTTTGGTTTTGAGGTTAATATAATTTTTTCAACCACTTTTGCTACAGCAATAGGCTCTTCATTAAAAGGAACTTTACTCTTCTTTTCTGTAAGATTTTTAAGATAGCTTTCTTTAAAAATAGAGTTCTCAATATCTACATTTTCTTGAAGTTTTCTCATAGCAGTTTTTCTAAATGAGCTAGTAATTGGTCCAGTATTGAGTAGTATAGGGTAAATATTGGTATCTTTAAGCTTCTAATCTTAAAGTATCTGTTAATCCCTCTATAGCATATTTACTAGCATTGTAAGCTCCACGTCCAAAGAGTGAGACTAAACCTAAAACTGATGAGTGTTGTATAATCTTTCCATAACCTTGTTTTCTCATTATAGGAATAATCTGTCTTGTACACTCATGTAGACCAAAAACATTTGTCTCAAACTGCTCTCTTAAGATATGTGTCTTAATATCTTCAATAGCCCCTGCTTGTCCAAATCCTGCGTTATTAAACCAAACATCTATTTTGCCATCTTCTATTAAAACAGAGGCAATTACCTCTGCAATCTCAAATGAGTTTCTTACATCTAGCTTCATAACATTTTCAAAACCCATCTGTTGTAAAGTAGCAATATGACCCTCATTCTTAACAGTTGGATATACTTTATATCCTTGAGATTTTAGATATTTGGCTGTCTCTAGCCCAATACCTGTAGAACAACCTGTAATGACAATATTAGTCATTTACTGTTCCGTATTTTACCTCTTTTATAGCAGATGTTATATCATCTTGACGCATAAAATGTTCACCTACTAAGAAAGCATCTGCCCCAACTTTAGATAGCTCTTTTACTGTTTCATGACTATTGATACCACTCTCAGCAACAATAATTTTATTTTTAGGAATAAGAGGAATAAGTCGCTCTGTTAGAGTCATATCCATCTCAAAAGTTTCAAGATTACGATGGTTGATTCCTATAATATCTGCTCCTGCAAAGATAGCTTTTGTTAAGTCCATCTTGTTATGTATCTCAACCAAAGCTTCCATACCTAAGTGTCTAGTGTAGTTGAGTAACTCTTTTAACTCTTTTCTACTAAGTGCAGCAGCAATAAGTAAGATATAGTCTGCACCATAGGCTAGAGCTTCAAGGACTTGGTATTTGTCTACGATAAAGTCTTTACGTAGTAGTGGAATAGAGGTGTAACGTCTAACCATACCTAAATACTCTTTGTCACCCTGAAAAAAATGAGGCTCAGTTAAGATAGATAGTGAGTCTGCTCCACCATTTTCATAAGCTTGACCAATAGCCATTGGGTTAAAATCTTCTCTTATAATTCCTTTACTTGGACTTGCTTTTTTAATTTCTGCAATTATTCTATAAGGATTTTCCTTTGTTGATTTAAGTACAGAGAAGACATCTCTAGGAGGAAATGGATTTAGAGCCAAAGAGCGTCCAAGCCACTCTAATGGGTAGTCTACTTTTCTCTTCTCTAAATCTGCTTTTGTTTTTTTTATAATCTCATCTAATATTTTTGCCACTTGTTTACCTTTTTATTTATCTGCTTTGCATTGATTTTTAATTGCATTCCAATGCTCAATAATATCTTTTTCTTTAAGACCTTCAATCTCAACTACTTTTTTCATTGTCTTATAGGCTTTTGCACATTCACCAAGTTTATACTCTCCCCATGCTAAAGAGTCAAGAAAATATGTATTTTCAGGTTCTTGAACTAATGCCTCTTTAATAATATTTATCCCTTTTTTAATGTCTATATCTTTATCTATTAAAGTATATCCATAATAGTTTAGGTAGACAGGATTGCGAACACCTAACTTAAGAGCTTTTTCAAACTCCTTAATAACTTGGTTTAGTTCTTTTTTATTGCTTTTGTTACTTAATGCCTCATATAGTGATATTGCCGATTCAGCATACCATTTTGGGTCATTGGTTGTTTTAAGAAGTTTTTGTGCTAATGTATGAGCTTTATTGTACTCTTTATTTTCCATATAGAGAGAGTATAGTAGTGCATCATTATGGTAATCGTTTTCTAAAAAATCAATAGCACCTTTTATATCTTTATTATAAAGATAGCTTTCAATAAGTTTTTCAATATAAATCTCTTTTTTGGTAGATATTGCTAACGATTTGTAGACAGGAATGACTTTATCAATACGATTTTGTTGCAGATATATACTAATAAGTTGCAAACAAATCTTTTCACTACACCCTTTATCTCTCTGATGTTTTTCTAATCTTGCTATGGCTTTATCTATTTGATGTAAATAGTTAACCTCAATAGCAACTATTTTTAATAAAATATCTTCATTTGCAGTACTCTGATAGGCTTTTTCAAGAAGTGAAACAGCTTTTGGATAATCTCCTGTAAAGATATATGGATTAGCAGATAGTTCATAGTCAATAGCTTGATTAGACTGTTTAACTAACTTCTCTGCAATAGTTTTAGCTTGATTAAATTTTTTAAGTTGAAGATTAAAAGAGAGTAGTAGTCTTTTAGCTTGTAGATTATCTGGATGTTGTTTAATATATTTTTTTAATTGAGGTAAGTTTTTTGAAACAATACCTGCATAGTGAGCTGTAGTAAGCTCTTTTAGTAGATACTCCTCTTTATGAGTCTCTTCATAAAGTTTGGCATAAAGTTTATTGCTCTCTTTATAGTTGTGTTGTTCTTCCAACCAAATTGCTTTGATTATTAACTCATCTTCATTAGGTATTGAGTCTGTTTTTCTCTTTTTTGAGAAGTTTTTTGGGTTATATATTGGAAGTTGCTCTTTGTTTATTATTACTTTACTACTTTTTGGTACATGGTATGTGCTACTGCAACCAACAAGATATATAGCTGTAAATCCTACTAAACCAATTATAATTTTGTTCATTATTCTACTATTCCTGGACACTCTTGTTTTACCTCTTCTTTACTGTTTTTAAATGTTTCCCAAAATGGAAAAGTTCGACATTGCCTTGGTCGAACAGAGTATATACTACATTGTTTTAATTCATTATTGAAAAAGATACAGGCAAAATTATCTTCATCTAATCTCTTTTCAATTAAAGAGTAACGATGTTTTATTTTTTTAAGATAAGTTATAGCAAACTCCTCTATCGTTAGATTTAAAAAATTTGCCATATTCTCTATCTCTGGATATTTGACCCAAATATAACCACTCTCTCCTGTACAACATGCACCTCCACAGGTTGCACATGCAGATGGGTTAAACTGGTAGTTATAGCCCTCTTTTGAGATAATACTACTGCTCATATGTTAATAATCTCCCTTGATACTTTGTGTCCCTGCTTTCTCAAAAGCTTTTTTTGCTTCTCTATTATAGACACTTTTTTCATTAAATACAATAAGAGGAGGCAAAATTTTTGTTAAAGATTTAGAATTTAGCCTAGCAGCAATCATTACAAGCTTTGATTCTCTATCTATTTTAGAGTGAACAAAACGTATCTGTTCAGGATTTATTTTCTGCTCCTTTAATGTATAGAGCAGTTTATCAATCTGTTTTGCATCATAACAAAATATAAAATAACCTCTAGGTTTTAGAAGCTTTTTTACTTTTTGAATAAATTTATCTATAGGTAAATGGTGAGCATAACGAGAAATATTTAAATGTTCATTTTGAGATTGAATAACATTGCTATCATAAAATGGAGGATTAGATACAATAAAATCATACTTTATATCTTCTTTAAACTCTTGGAAATCACCCAAATGAGCATTAACTTCTAAATTATTAAGTGAAAAATTATGTTGAGCATATTTTAACATAAGCCTTTGTTTATCAATAATATCAGTTTCAATATGAAAGTCTCTTGTTAAAAGAAGAGATATAATTCCTACACCACATCCAACATCAAGAAGTCTACCTTTTGGTTTAAATTGGCTAATAAAATCATATAAAAATATGGAGTCACTATTGTAAGCATACCCACTAGATGGCTGATATAGATACAAATCTACTCCTTTAAAAATAAAAATAGATGTAATTTTACTATAATTTGAAATTTTTTAGATAAAATCACATTTATGAATGATACAAGATTTACAGAAGAACCACCAAAGTCAACTGATTTTTCAATGTTAGATTACCCATGTGCATATATTGATGGTAAAAGTGTTCGTATGAATTACAAATATATTGAACATGCAACAAAAGTCTACAATACAGCATTAATTAATCGTGGTTGGAGACGTTTTGGAGCATACTATTTTCATCCTATTTGTAATGGATGTAATGAGTGTAAATCAGTGCGTATAAATGTAAAAGATTTCAAATTACGAAAATCTCAGAAAAAGGCTATTAAACGTAATCGTGAAACTGAGATTATTATTCAAAAGCCAACTATTTCTCAGGCACATATTGAACTTTACAATAAGTATCATGCTTTTAAACATCAAAAAGATGATTGGTCTCATAGAAATATCTCTCCAAGAGAGTATAGAGAAAATTTTGTAGATGGAGCTCATGATTTTGGTAAAGAGGTTCTATATGTTAGAGATGGAAAACTAATAGGTGTAGATTTAATAGACATTTTAGATGATGGTATCTCTTCTATCTACTTCTATTATGACCCAGATTATCCCTCTTTATCTTTGGGAACTTACTCTCTACTCTACCAAATTGAGTTGGCAAAAGTTTTAGATTTACCTTGGATTTATCTTGGATATTGGGTAGATGGCTGTAAATCTTTTGCCTATAAAACAAAATTTCAACCTCAAGAGATTCTCGATGGCTTCCCTAAATTAGATGAAATAAGCCAATGGGACTCTTTTTTACCTCCCAAAAATCACTAAATTCAAATATAAAACAACATTTCATTACTAAGTAAAGATATAGATTATTTTTTTATGTTGTTCTTTTTTATTATTATTACCAAATTATGACTTTTTTTTCCATTTTTCACAAAAAAATCACTGTTTGCTTTTGTTATTTTCATTTTTTTTGTCATAATAATACTAGGAAAAGAAAATTATCTAATATAAGGAGAAAGAAGAGATGATACATAAAAAGTTATTAGTTGCTGGGACTCTATCTACATTGTTACTTGCTTCAAGCCTATCTGCTCAAGGAAATTGTGTTGGTGGTGCATGTTTTGTAAATTTAAAAAATCTAAAACCTACAAAAGTATTTCAAGATAAAAAAGAGCAGGTTATTGTTCTAAAAAAACCAAGATTTATAACCTCTAAAAGTGAATTTAAACAACACTCTTCTATAGAAGTAGTTAAAGATACTAATATAGATAAAAGTTTTGATATTGTTGTAGATGGAAAAATAACAGTAGTATTTCCATCTTATATTATGACAGATGAAGAGAAAATAGCTTATTATAAAGAACAAAAAGCAATAGCACTAAATAAAAAAGCAAATGAAGAAGCAAATAGAGACTTAAGAATAGTATCTCAACCAGTAGAAAAGATTGAAGATAAGATTTTAAATAAAAACTTACCAACATCTGACTATTTTTGTGATAACAATAAAAAACCAGTTAGAGTAAAAAATTCTGATTTATATCAGTGTGTATAGCAATAAACTTACAGAGAAGATTTAATCTTCTCCTTCTATTTTAGAGATAATCTCATAAAGATTACTAGAGATTGTCTCTTGACTCATAACTCTTTGTAGTTGAACTCTCATAAGCTTCTTAGATTTCTCATTCATCTTCTTATAGAGCTTAAAAGCCCCTGCTAGAC
>JALWMP010000014.1 GCA_026996165.1 Campylobacteraceae bacterium | reverse complement strand
TTGGATATTGCTTAAGTATCTCTTCACTACTATCTCCTGCACTTAAAAACTCCAAAATAGTTTGTACGGTTATGCGTTGTCCTCGAATAGTAGGTTTTCCATTGCAAATATCTGCATCTATAGTGATGTTTCCATTAAAATATGATAGTTTTTCTGACTGCATGATTAATTCCTTTTTGCAAATTATTTTAGTATAGCATATTTGCCCCTAAACAATGCCCTCTACCCTTCCAAAAGCAACCCCAACAACCCATCAGAAACTCGAAAATTAACCTCTCGTAACTCCTCAACAATCTCCACTATCTCAGCATTAGAGAGATAACTTCTTTTCTTATAAACCAAAAGTATCCCCACCAAACCAATAGCATCCAATCCAAAAGAGAGAGCTATTTTTTTACCTCTTTTCTCGTCTATAATCAGGGGTAAATTTTTCTCTTCTGCTAGTACAATAGATTCTGATTCACCTAAATCTAAGCGAATAAGTAACTCTTTTACCTTTTGGCTGTTTTTTACATCACTAACCACTACTTTAGAGAGAGAAATATACTCATCTAAAACTCGTTTGGCTGATTTTTGAGCTGTTACTTCACTATAGACAGAGGGGGTTACTATGATGGTATCTGAAAATTTAAAAAGAAGCTCAAACCTCTCAATGTTTATCAAAGAGATAAGCGTGGTACTATCTGAGATGACAATGGAGTTTAAAGCCATCTACTAGCCTCTGCTTTTATACTCTCAACGTCATCTTCTATCCATGAAATATTTAGCGTATTTAATAGACTCATAGCCTCTTGTTTTGGTATCTCTAACATCTCAGCCATTTTACCAAGAGAGATAATTCCCATTTTATAGAGTTCTATAGCTACTGTTTTTTTCAGACCTATAGAGAATATATCATCATTAATAGGAAGTGTAATACCTATAGGCTTTCCATGTCGTGTAACAAAAATAGAACTCCCCTCATCAAGATATTTTGTCATAGATGATGGATTGTTTTTTAAATCTCTTATAGATACCGTTTGCATATTTTACCTTTTAATACGTTTTGTAGGAATATTATAGCTTGGTTTGGCTTAAGATTAAACCCCAACAAACTCAACCCCCTCCTCCAAAAGGTAAACCAAAATCCCAGTAGTAGGCTTCTTAACAATACTCTCAATAGCCCTCTTATAGTGCCTAACCTGACGCAGATGTTTTTGGTGGTACTTTTTAGAACTCTTATAGTCAATCACCACGCATTTTTGCTCATACTCCAAGAGTAAATCTATCTGCTTTAGCTCCTCATTAAAAGAGAGCGACTGTTCACGTTTTATATCTGCACCCTCTAAAAGCTTTTGAAAACGCTCATTGGTTACAAGCTCTAAGACTCTGCTTTTTATCTGCTCTATGGCTTGTTGGCTTAGCTGTAGACCATAGCGATTTTTGGTTGCCAAGAGGGCATCGGCTACTCCCATTATGGAGAATGTCGATAGCATCTCTAAGGTGTAGTGTAGGGCTGTTCCAAAGAGGATTGCTTCGTAGTCTTTCTCTTCTTCGTCTTCCTCTTTGGTTACCTCCTGTTCTCCGTAGTAGGTAATGGGTATGGGGTCATATTTTGGTTTGGTGTTCGATGAAATCGAACCTACGGTTTTTATTGCTCCTCTTTGCATTGGTCTTATGCCTAGTGGGTCAAAGATTGAGCCTCTCTCTTTGCGAATAACTATCATGCTCTCTACTGCTCTTGTAAGTG
>JALWMP010000013.1 GCA_026996165.1 Campylobacteraceae bacterium | reverse complement strand
AAAAGAGTGGTAAAAAGCATACTCCTATTGTTGCTTTGACAGCCAATGTTATAGAGAGTGATAAGAGAAAATATTTAAGCTCTGGTATGGATAAATATTTAAAAAAGCCTATAGATGTTAAAGAACTAATATCTATTATAGAGGAGTATTTCCCTATTCAAAAACTTAGAGACTCTCTCTCTTTAGATTATAAAGAAAAGAGTTATAAAAAGTCAAATATTATACTCTATAAAGAGTTAGATTTAACAGGAAAAATCTACTCAGCTGTTTTAAGTAATTTGGGTTATAGTGTCGATACATATAGCAATACAAATGAGTTTTTAGAACAACTTAATAAGAAAAAATACTCTTTTGCTCTATTTGATGATGCTCCATTTAGAAAGATTAACTCAGATGAGTTAGTAGTTGAAATTATACGAGATAGTGGTGCTATTCCTATAACATTTGTAGAGAAAGAGAGCAGTAACAACTGCTGTGCAACACTACATCTATTAGATGGTGTAAAAGAGATTGAGCATAAGCTTATGTGTTCATAGAGAACATCTTAGTTTTATGCAAAACTAAGTATTCGTTCTTTTATCTTAGATAATGTTTGTTTAGCTATTTTAGATTCTTTTTTAGGTTTAGCAATACGTTGAATATTTAGTAGATGTTTAGCTGTAATATTATCGGTTGTTATGTTTCTTCCCCCTGAGCCACAACCAAGAGTAAGAGATGGGCTAAGATTATTGTATAGTCCACCTACAGCTCCTTGTGCTGATGGAGCATTTACAATAATTCTACCAGCATTAATTACCATAGAGTACTCCAATATTTTACTATCATCATTTGAAAATATACTAGCAGTATGCCCTTTTCCTCCATAGTTATTTAGCTCTAAACAGATGTTTAAGGCATGTTGAAAATTTTCAGCTTCATAAATAGCAATGACTGGTGCTAAAATTTCTGAAGATAGAGGATACTCTTCTCCTACATTTGTCTGTTTTACAACCAATAAAGAGGTATTGGTAGGAGCATTGAGTTTTGCTTTTTTTGCAATAAAAGTTGCACTCTTTCCAACAATACTGCTTGACATCATCTTACGCTCTTTATCATATACAACCTCTTCTAAGGCTTTTATCTCTTCATTTGGAACAATATATGCCCCATATTTTTTTAAAGCCTTTAATGCTTTTTGCATATTTCTCTTCTCAACAATAATAGCTTGTTCACTAGCACATATTGTACCATTATCAAATGTTTTTGACTCCATAATTTTCTTGATGGCTAATTCTGTGTTAAAGGAGCTTTCAATAAGTACAGGAACATTTCCAGGACCTACACCTAAAGCAGGTGTTCCTGAACTGTATGCTGCATTAACTAAGCTCTCACCTCCTGTTGCTAAAATAAGAGCTAAGCGTCTATCTCTCATAAGTTTTTGAGTCTCTTCTCTTGTAGAACCTTTAGTCCATTGAATACAATCTTTAGGTGCTCCTGCTTTTAGTGCTGCTTTATATAAAAGTTCAGCAACATAACTGCAAACACCTTTAGCACGAGCTGGAGAACTAATAATAATGGGATTTCTTGTTTTTAAAGCAATTAAAATCTTAAACATTACTGTAGAGCTAGGATTGGTAGAGGGAACAATGGCTAAAATTGGTCCAACAGGTTGGGCTACTTCTATAATACCTGACGTATTATCTTTAGATATGACTCCAACTGTTTTTAAATTTTTAATATCTTCATAGATATATTTTGTTGCTAAAGTATTTTTAGTTACTTTATCTTCCCATTTTCCTATGCCTGTTTCAGCAACTGCCATTTTTGCTAATAGAACACGATTTTTTAATCCTGTTAAATAAACCTCTTTAATGATTTTGTTAACTTTAAGTTGAGAGTATTTTCTAAACTCTATTGAAGCTTTGTGAGCATTTTCTAAATATTGATTTATATTGCTGTTATTCATAAACTATTTCCGTATTTTTATATTAATATTAGAGGCGTAATTTTAGCCTTATTTTTTTAAAAATAGTTTAGATAAATTGCTAAAGTTGTATATTTAATTAAATATGTTACCTTTTGTATTGTAAACTTAATTTTAAAGTCAATAGAGCATCACGATATATAGGTTCATCTATAAATCCGTAAAGCTCATGTATAAACCCATTTTCACCTTTGCTAGATGAAGTCTCAAATGCCTCTTTTATCTCTCTTGCTCTTTTTAATTCATATTCTGAGACTCCAAACACCTCATTAGCAATTTTAACTTGAACAGGTCCCATACATGCTTTTGTGGTAAAGCCCATCTTCTTTTCAAGTTCACACCATTTTCTAAATCCATCTTCATCTTTATAGTCCTGAAACATAAAGGATATAGGGTTAAGGTTTGCCATTTTTGCATCTACTAAAAATTTAGAGAGAATGTAGTGAATGGTTGGATTGTCATGGGTAACAAGCGACTGAGGAAGCCCTAAAGAGGTAAGTAGGTCAAGTATGCCAAGGTTGGCAGTGCTAAAACGCTCAATTCCACCAAATGAGGCTAAGTTGTTAAATGCCTCTTTGGTCTCTAGTGAGATATGTATCTCTTTTTCACGGTTAAGTAATCTATCAACCTCTAAAATCTCCTCTTTTGTTTTTACCTTAGCAACTCGAACAGCATCAAATCCAAAATTATTTAAAAAAGCTATCTCCTCTTTGCCTCCTTCATCTAAAGGGTTTATTCGTACAATAATAAATGACTCAGAGTACTCTAAATGAGAGAGAAAAAGAGCAATATTGTGTAGTGCCTCTTTTTTTCGACTTGGAGCAATGGCATCTTCAAGATTAAGAGTAATCATGTCAGCAGGTAGGTTATCTATTCTATTTAAGTGCTTTAGTCGTAGAGGATTTAGCATCATATTTGAGCGAAAAATTCTCTTTTTGCATGGCTTCTTTTTTTTATTGCCTAAATGGTTTAAACGCTCTTTTATAGCTATTTTTTCAATCTCTTCAAGATTATTAAATATCACTTTTAGACCTTTTCAATCTTCCACTCTTGGTTCTGGGTACTACGTATCTTTTTATGATAACTTTGTATTTTTGTACCATTGGTCGTTTTTTTATCTTTTATATCAAGCACATTCAATACTTCTCTATTGACTATAAATACATAACCCTTATCATTAGAACTCTCTAAACTCCACTCTTGATGGTCATTTTTAGTACGTCTCTTTTTTGCAATAACTACTTTAGCACCATCGTTAGAGTCTCTATTTTGAACCTCTATAACTCTCTTTGTAGCAATATTTTCTATAAAGAAGAACTCCTTTTGTTTATTGGCTTTTGTAAATCTCCATAGCTGATTTGGATTGTTTTTGTCTGCCTCTTCAACAATTACCTCATTTTCATCATTAAAACTAATAGCTACATTGCCAAGTTTAGAGATAATCATAATAGCACCTTTTGTCTCTATTGGCTCTTCTTTTTTAGGTTCTGTTTTAGTTCTCTTTTTATTTTTACGTTTATAAATAACAAATATAGTCAATAAAAAGAGTACAGTCTTTCCTATTGGACCAGAGAGAAAATCAAATATAAATGAGTACTTTTTAGATAGCTCCTCTTTTACCTCATCAAAGTTGGTAGATGGCTCACTGCTCCCTTCTTTGGTGGTATCTCCTAACTGTTTCATTTTATGGTAGTTAGTAATATACATATTCTCATCGCCCTGAAGCTCTTTTACAATCTGATTTTTCTTCTTCTCCCATCTGTCAACGGGGTCAAGATTGTTCCATGCAATAAACATCTTCTCTTGAGGTTTACTAATACGCATTCCATAACGGTCACGCATATAGAAGTATGTTCTTGCAATATCTCCACGTACTTCAGGTCTAGGTTCTGCTCTTTTATTTGCAAAGTCTATCTCCATATCAACTTTTCCATAGAGACGCTTCTCTCCCTCTATCATGCCGTATTTAAAGTTACTTCTGTCTCCGTTTATCTCTCCTATGGCAGGGACAAGATTGTGCATGTCAGCTTCCATCTGTCTAAACTTACTATTTTTGTTTCGACAGGTCATTCGCCCACCATTTTGCCAACAGTGCAACTGATGACCAAAATGCCAAGCAGGAACAATATGCTCCCACTCTATTCTCTCTGAACGATTTTTATTTTTTCGATAGTGAAATCCACAAGTTTTTGGTAGAGGTATAAGCTTTTTCTCTTTTACAACATAGTCACAGTTTGAGTAGAATGCCTTTTGGTGTTTAGGGTAGATTTTTGTAGCAAGGAGTCGTTTAGACTTTCCAAAAGAGTAGCGTTCACCTTTTGCTCCAAAGACTTCATCATCAATAGTAGCCACATCTTCATCATATAGGTCTCCATCTTGTTCCATATAGTATGTTTTACCATTAACTATAATCTTTTTGAGTAGCTCTCCTGCTTGGGAGTTAAAAAATGCGTTAACATCACTACTGCTAAAGAACTGTTGTGGTTCATAGTTTTCATAATCTTCTTGGGCAAACAGTGTTAGTGTAGATAGTAGTATAAAAAAATAGAGTTGTTTCATGATTATTTCCTTTAAGCGTAGTATACTCAAATTTTTACTCTAATTTCAATTTTTTCTAATACAATATCATTTAAATTGTTTAAGTATTGTAGGTGTGACATGGTCACACCTACGGTTTATTAAAAAGGATATTAATGAAAAAGATAATTACTATAGCTTTGTTAGCAACAATACCCATGACACTAACAGCTAAAAACCCAAAAGTCTATAAAGAGGCAACTCAAAGCTGTCCAGCCTTTAACGACATGAAACATAGAACCAATACAAACCATATAACCTTAAAAGTTGGAGACTCCTACCGAATACTACAAGAGAGAAAAGGTCAGATTTTGACCCTAATAGATGGTGAACGAATTGCTCAACGTTGGGTTGACAAAGAGTGCTTTGAAGATAGCAAAGAGATAGATAGTAAAAAAGTAGAAAAAAAACCAAAAATAGCTCCTAAAGTAACTAAATCAACATCTAAACAGAACCTTTTAGCTCTAAGTTGGCAAAATGCTTTTTGTCAAACACACCAATACAAAAAAGAGTGTAGGTCCATGAACAGCAAATCTTTTGGAGCATTTGAGTTTGTACTTCATGGTCTTTGGCCTCAACCAAGAAACAATCAGTACTGTAACGTTAGTAAAAAGCAGATTGGTGCAGACAAGAATAAGCAGTGGTATAGACTTAATAAGTTAGATTTAAACTCAACTATAAGAGAGAAACTCTCTAAATATATGCCAGGATATAGCTCTAATCTTCATCGTCATGAGTGGGTAAAACATGGAACTTGTTATGGAACTTCTGCAAATGAGTACTACAATGATGCAATCTCTTTGGTTAAACAGGTAAACAGCTCAAAGGTAGAGCAGTACTTTAAACAGCATATAGGAAAAGTAGTAACCCTAAAAGAGATAAGAAAACTCTTTGACAAAGAGTTTGGATATGGTGCAGGAAAACATGTAACTATGAACTGTAAAGGTGGACTTGTAACTGAACTATGGCTACATCTTGGAAATGGCTCAAATGAGTTGTCAGAACTATTTAAAAATGGAGAGACACCAAGAAGCCGTTGTCAAAAAGGGCGTGTAGATGGTGTAGGGTTTTAAAATTTATAAGGTGCGATAAAAATCGCACCAATTAAAATTAAGCTCTAGCTTCAGTAAAAATCTGTGTAGCCTTTTGAACATGGAAGTTAAGTCCAATCTCTTTTTCGCTACAACCAAGTGCAAGAGCAACCATCTGTGGCATGTGTAGAACAGGAAGCTCTATATCTCTACCAATTACTTTACCAACACTATCTTGATATGTATCCATCTTTAAGTGACAGAGTGGACAAGGTGTTACCATAAGGTCGGCATTGTTATCAACAGCATCTATCATAGCATTACCTGCTAAAACTTCACTTGTATGGTTAGCTTGAAGCTCTACATGGAAACCACAACATTTATTTTTATGCTCATAATCTACAGGATTACCCTCTAGTGCATCAATAAGGCTGTCTAGTGAAGTAGGTTTATAAGGGTTTTCACCCCCATTGCTTGAACCATGTAGTTCACTAGGACGAATATTGTGACAACCATAAAAAGGTGCAATATTAAATGCTGAAAGAGGTGTAGTTACTTTATTTTTAATATTGTCTAGTCCATAATCATCAATAAGTGCATATAAGAAGTGTTTAATCTCAGATGTACCTTTATACTCTAGTCCAACTTCTGCTAGTTTTTCATTGACTCTTGCTTTTAGCTCTGGGTCACTATCTAGTGCATGTTTTGTCATGGCAGAGTTTAGTTGACATGTATTACAGATAGTAATCATAGTTAGACCCAATTTTTCTGCATAACAGATATTACGTGCGTTTAGAACGTGTGCTAAAAATTCATCAAAATCTTGTAGGTGAGAAGCTCCACAGCATGAAGCCTCCTCTAAAATAGTAATTTTTATGCCTAATTTATCAGCTACTGCAAGTGTAGATGACAATAGCTCTGGGGTAGATTGTTTGGCTGTACACCCTGTGTAGAGTGCATAGTGTAATTGTTCGCTCATCATTTTCTCCTTACAGCTTATTGGTTTGTGAAATCTCAATTAGTTTTTGGACTTCTTCTAAATTTTTGATTTTTGGCATATTGTCAACCCATGGTAGACCATCTTCCCAATGAATTTTTCCTGCTCTTGCCATTTTTATAGCAGTTTTTATATGTTTGTACATTCCTAAGTAACCCTCAGAGTATACAACAATATCTGCCTCATCTAAGAAACCATGTTTTTTAATGCTTCGTACAAAACCTTCAGCATGTCGTGTTGCTACATTTGATACTGCAACACCTTGTTCAAACTGCATATTGTGAAGTTTTGTAATCTTCTCAATAGGGTTAATCTCTTTTGGACACGCCTCTGCACACTCATAACACTTTACACAGTCCCAAACACCTGAACCACTTTGAGCCGTAATCTCTAAACGCTCTTTGGCTGCTGTATCACGTGTATCAACTGTAAATCGGTAAGCAGCATTAAGAGCAGCAGGTCCTAAGTAGTCTTCGTTTGCCTCTAATGCAGGACAAGAGTAGTGACATGCACCACACTGAATACATAAATCAGAGTCTAAGAACTTATTAAACTCTGCAATGCTCTGTTTTGTCTCATGCTCTGGGTGTGGGTCAATATCTGCAACCACATAAGGTTTAACAGCAGCGTGTTTCTCCCAAAAGTCACTCTTGTCAATAATCATATCTTTAACAGCTCTTTTAGTAGAGCTTGGTTCAAAAACAAGCTCATTGTTAAAGAGGTCAAGAAGCTCCATAGCATTTTGTTTACATGCAAGTGTAGCTTTTCCATTTACCTTAATAGCACATGCTCCACAGATACCGTGACGGCAAGAGCGACGGTAAGAGAATGAACCATCATGTTCCCACTTAATTCTATTTAAAAGGTCAAGAATTAGCTCATCTTTTCCAACCTCCATTGTATAGCTTTTGTACGATGGAAGATAGTCTGTTTCAGCATTAAATCTAAACGCTTTTATTGTTACTTTTCTGGTTTGACCAGTTTTTGTTTCACTCATCTTGACCTCCTTAATATTTTCTTTCCATTGGTTCAAACTTGCCTAAAACAACCTCTCCCCACTCGTGTGTTATATTGTAGTCCTTATCCATATAAGCATAAGTGTGTTTAAGGAATCTCTCATCATCTCTTGTTGGGAAATCTTCACGGTAGTGACCACCTCGACTCTCTTCTCTGATTAATGCACCATATACAATAAACTTAGAGAACTCCAACATATGACCAAGCTCTGTAGCCTCTTGTAGGTCTGTATTAAATGTCTTTGATTTGTCATCAATACGAATATCTTTAAATCGTACCAAAAGCTCATCAATAAGTTTAAGTTGACGCTCTAGTGACTCTTTACTTCTAAATACACCTGCATCAGCAGTCATACCAATTTGAAGCT
>JALWMP010000012.1 GCA_026996165.1 Campylobacteraceae bacterium | reverse complement strand
GCAGCTGTAGGTAAAAGAGCATCAGCTATTGCTAATGGTGCTACTCCTTTAGTAGATATGGATGCAAAAATTGATAAGTTTACTGATATTGCACTAGTAGAGATTGCAAAAGGTAAAATTGTAGTTAGCAACGAAGGATAACTCCTTGGAAGCTTTATTAAAGAAAGCACAAAATATCAATACAATAGAAGAGGCTCAAAAGCTTCTTTTTTACTATCACCCTAAACAATCACCACTTTTTCATAAAGCATTAAATTTAGCAAAAGAGGCTCATTCTCATCAAAAAAGAAAGAGTGGTGAACCATATATTATTCACCCTATTCTTGTTGCTACTATTACAGCTTTAGTCTCTAATGATGAAATAATGATAATTGCAGCACTTCTACATGATGTAGTTGAAGATACAGATTATGAGATTGAAGAGATTGCTCAGATATTTGGTAAAGATGTTGCTCATATGGTTGAAGGATTAACAAAAATTGAATATATTAGAGAAGAGGAGCTTGTTCCCTCTTCATCTGATAAAAAGCTTATCTCTTCTGCATTAACCTTTAGAAAAATGCTGATTTCATCTATTAAAGATGTTAGAGTCTTGGTAGTAAAACTTTGTGATAGACTGCACAATATGATTACACTAGATGCCCTTCCTAAAGATAAACAACAGCGTATTGCAGAAGAGACAATGGTTGTTTATGCTCCTATTGCTCATAGACTAGGTATTTCTCAAATAAAGAACCGTTTAGAGGATTTGAGTTTTTCTTATATTTATCCTGAAGCCTATAAGAAGATTGAGGATTATATAGAGGGAAATAGACAAAATTTGAAGTTAAAACTCAATACCTTTGTAAGCAATATTAACAAGCTTATGAAAGAGCATGGTTTTCATGAGGGTGAGTTTGAGGTTTTTGGGCGTGTTAAACACTACTACTCTATGTATCAAAAGATGCAACGTAAAGGGATTGGGATTGATGAAATCTTAGATTTAATTGCTATTAGAATATTAGTTAAAGAGGATATAGACTGCTATAAAGTTTTAGGTGCATTACATTTAAATTATAAACCAATTATATCTCGTTTTAAAGACTATATTACCTTGCCAAAAGAGAATGGTTATGCAACTATTCATACTACACTCTTTAACGATGATGGTATTGTTGAGGCACAAATTCGTACTTTTGATATGCACAAAACAGCAGAGTTTGGAATTGCTGCTCATTGGAGATATAAAGAGGGAAGAGAGAGCAAGAAAAGAGTTAATCTTGACTGGTTAGAGAGTTTACAGTATCAAAATGATTCTATTGAAGAGTTTTATTCTTTGGCAAAGGGTGATTTGTTTGTAGATGATATTGTTGTTTTTTCTCCAGCAGGAGATACCTATACTTTACCTAGAGAATCAGTTGCTTTAGATTTTGCTTATGCTATTCATTCAGAAGTAGGAGATAAAGCTATCTCTGCTTTGGTAAATAAGCATAAATCATCACTTTTAAGAACTCTGAAAAATGGGGATATTGTGCGAATTTTAACTGATGAAAATGCTCAAGTTCATTGCTCGTGGTATGATACCGTAATGACCTCTAAAGCAAAAGATGGAATTCGTAGTGCTTGTAATGCCAAAATTAAAGAGTGTGACAGATTAGCAGCAATTAATATTTTGACAAAGTTAGCAAATTATTGTAGTAGAAAAATCTCTTCTAAAGAGATAGAGGAGCTATTTAATCTATGTACACTAAAAGAGAATGCCTATAAGATGACATCAAATAGGGGAATTTATAAAGAGGTTACTGGTAAATTCTTAGAACATTTTAGTGCCAAGGGTATTAGTTGTGATATACCTAAAGAGACTATTAAAGAGCATTTTAGATTTATCTCTAATTTTGAGATAAAGGAGGTAGAGTTTGACTACTGTTGTCACCCTAAAATGGGAGATGAAATTGTTGCTTTTGTAGAAGAGGATAAAGTAATAATTCACCATAAACTCTGCCAAGAGGCATATAAACTTATGAGTTCTAAAAAGCCTATGGTTTTTGTGGCTTGGGTAGATGAACAGACAGCACGGTATCAGTTGATTATCTCTTTGCAGAACCGTAAAGGTATTTTGGCTGAGTTGTTATATAAACTTGCAAATTTAGATTTAAATGTTGTAAATATTGAGCTAGGGATTAAGAGTTCAGAGAGTGCAGAGTTTTGTAAGTTAGAGGTTGAAACCAAAGAGCAAAATATGAAACGACTTGAAGATAAGTTGAGTAAAAAGTTTAAGTTAGTTGAGATGATAAACCTTAATGATGCTTATCGTAAAAAATAGATAGAGGAAGTAATAATGTCAAATGTAGAGATTGCATTGGAAGAGATTTGCCGAGGAACGGCAGAAATTATCGACATGGAACGTATTGAGAAGTTGGTAAAAAGATTTTATGAGACGGGAGAGACCTACACTGTAAAAGCAGGATTTGACCCAACGGGTGCAGATTTGCATTTAGGTCATGCTGTTTTGATGCAAAAATTAAGAGTGTTTCAAAACCATGGTGCAAGAGTTCAACTTCTAGTAGGAGATTTTACAGCAACCATTGGTGACCCAACAGGAAAGTCTGAGACAAGAAAAGTACTTGACAGAGAGACTATTTTAAAAAATGCACAGACCTACCAAGACCAAGCTTTTATTATTTTAGATAGAGAGAAGACCGACATTGTCTTTAACTCAACATGGCTAGATGCTTTAGGTGCGAGTGGAATGGTAGCTTTAACCACTACCTATAATGTGGCTCGTATGTTGGAGCGTGATGACTTTGAGAAGCGTTATAAGTCTGGACAGAGTATCTCTATTTCAGAGTTTATATACCCTTTGCTTCAAGGGTATGACTCTGTAGAGTTAAAATCAGACATTGAGGTGGGTGGAACTGACCAAAAATTTAACCTACTTATGGGAAGACATCTTCAACGTACATATAATGTTGGAAAAGAACAAGCTGTTCTTATGATGCCTATTTTAGAAGGGCTTGATGGGGTTCAAAAGATGAGTAAATCTCTCAATAACTATATTGGAATTACAGAAGAGCCAAAAGAGATTTATGGTAAAACTCTCTCAATATCTGATGAACTTATGTGGCGATACTATGAACTTTTAAGCGATAAATCTTTAAGCGAGATAGAACAGTTAAAAACAGATGTTGCAAATGGAGACTTACACCCTAAAAAAGCAAAAGAAAATCTTGCTTTAGAGCTAACTGCTAGATTTTATAATGAAGAGTCTGCTACTATGGCTAAGCGTGAATTTGATAATGTATTTAAATCAAATCAACTACCTACAGATATACCTGAGTTTGAGATGGAGTCTGACATTTGGATTTGTAAAGCACTTGTAGATGCAAAACTTGAGCCATCTACTTCACAAGCACGACGTGATATTAAGCAAGGTGGAGTTCGTGTTGACCAAGAGAAAGTAACTGATGAGAAGATGAATTTAGGTTCAGGAGAGTATATTTTACAAGTAGGTAAAAGAAAATTTGCAAAAGTAAAGGTAAAGTAGTGTCATTTAAATCTTTTAAAATTGGGAAATACACCATAGAAAAACCAATCATACAAGGTGGAATGGGTGTAGGAATCTCTTGGGACCAGTTAGCAGGAAATGTAAGTTTAGAGGGAGGACTAGGTGTTATATCAGCTGTTGGAACAGGAGTTTATAAAAATCGTGCTTATGTTGAAAAAACAGTAGGAAAAGATAAACGTCCTTTAGACTCTATAAATTTTTATTCCTATCCTGCTCTAAAAAAAATATTTGAAAATGCAAGAGAAATTTGTGGAGACCGACCACTAGCTGTCAATATATTATATGCACAAACTGATTATAATAGGGTAGTAGAGGACTCTTGTAAAGCAGGTGCAGATATAATCATTACAGGAGCAGGGCTTCCTTTGACTATGCCAGAAGCTGCAAAAAACTATCCTGATGTTGCTTTAGTTCCTATTGTTTCAACAGCTAAAGCATTAAGAATATTATGTAGACGTTGGAAAAAGACACATAATCGTCTTCCTGATGCAGTGATTGTTGAAGGACCTCTCTCTGGAGGACATCAAGGGTTTAAGTATGAGGAGTGTTTTTTACCTGAAAATCAATTAGAAAATATCTTACCTCCTGTTGTAGAAGAGGCTAAAAATTGGGGTTCTATGCCAATTATTGCAGCTGGTGGTATTTGGGACCATGATGATATTAAAAAGATGTTAGAGCTTGGTGCTAGTGCTGTGCAAATGGGTACACGATTTATTGGTACAATAGAGTGTGACACAAGCGATGTAATGAAGCAGATACTTCTTGATGCAAAAGAGGAGGACATAAAGCTCTTTAAGTCACCTGTTGGCTATCCTGCTCGTGGAGTAAAGAGTCAGCTTCATAAAAACATTGAGTTAGGAACAGCTCCAAAAGTTGCTTGTATCTCTAACTGTGTTGCACCATGTAAACGTGGTGAAGAGGCAAAGGTTGTTGGGTACTGTATTGCTGATAGACTTAGTGATGCTTATGATGGTTTAGCAGAGACTGGTCTCTTTTTTACAGGTTCTAATGGATATAAATTAAATGAGATTATTACAGTAAAAGAGTTAATGGATAAACTCATGAATGGAGAATAATATTTTTACTAAAAAGATTTTATATAGATATATTATATTACTATTTTTAATATTGCTTTTTTCAGAAAAACTTTTTGCAGGAAATAGTTTTGTCAAGAGTAGAATTCGTCAAGGAGAGTTGCGTCTCTATTTCTCTTCTAAGATAGAGAGAGTAACCTACTTCTCTATTCCTCTAAAAGATGGAACAACTAAGTATGTTTATGATATACATGGAGCAACCTTACCAAAAGGCAAAGGAATCTCTCACCATACCTTTAGAACTGTTGAGTCGTTTCGCATAGCACAAAACTCTCCTACGAAAGTTCGTGTGGTTATTAAATCTAAAGAGAAAGCTTTAGATAAACATGAATTTAAAGGGAAGATGTTAATTATTCCTCTTATTGCAGGGCGTTATGTTGTTGGCTTTAGTGACTCTCTATCTTCTAGTGCTAAAGAGTCAAAAAAAGACTCTTCTTCTAAAAAATATCATTACCGAATAGTGATAGATGCTGGGCATGGAGGAAAAGATACAGGAGCAATCTGTTGTGGTAATAAAATAGAAAAGTTTATTGTCTTCTCTATAGCTTCAAAACTCAAAAAAAAGTTAGAAGCAAAAGGTTTTAAGGTCTATATGACAAGAGATGATGATAGTTTTGTAAAGTTACCTAAACGAACAGAGTTTGCAAACAGTAAAAAGGCAGATATTTTTATATCTATACATGCTAATGCTGCACCTAGTAAAAAGACAAGAGATATTTTTAAAGGTATAGAGGTTTACTATTTATCTCCTGCAAAAACTCAAAGAGCTAAAGATGCAGCAGAGAAAGAGAATGCCGTAATGTTTGAGGGAAAAGATTTCTATACTAAAAATGAGTATCTTTCTCTACTAAATCGAGAGAAGATTGTAGAGTCTCATAAATTGGGTTTAGATGTTAGTAATGAAATGTTAAAAAATGTACGCTCCCACTTTGGCTCTGTTCTCAATGGTGGTGTAAAACCTGCAAACTTTTGGGTTTTAGTTGGCGCTCAAATGCCAGCAATTTTGATAGAGACAGGCTACATAACCCACCCAAAAGAGGGTGAGAACCTTATGAATAACTACTATAAAGAGCTACTTGCTAAAGGAATTGCAGATGGAATTGAGCTTTACTTGAGCCGTGTTTATAAATAGAATAAGCTCTTAACTATTTGCTTTCTTTCGCTATAATTCCAAATATTTTTTATAGGATTTTTTATGCAATTCATAGAGACACGTGGTAATGATGGTGTTAAGCCAAGTAAGGTTAATTTTTCAGAGGCTATCTTAAGCCCAAGTGCTAGTTTTGGTGGGATTTATGTTCCAGAGTCGCTACCTACTTTTGACATAGAGTTTTTAACTTCTCATCTAAACTCTCACTATAAAGATTTAGCACTAGCTGTACTTCAAAGTTTTGATATAGATATAGATGAAGCTACACTAAAAGAGGCTCTTGCTCGTTATGATACTTTTGATGACCCTTCTAACCCTGTACCTCTTTCTAAAATAGAAGATGACTGTTTTGTCTCTGAACTCTATCATGGACCAACTCGTGCTTTTAAAGATATGGCACTACAACCATTTGGGTATATTTTGGCAAAAGAGGCTCAAAAGAGAGGTGAGAACTATCTCATTATGGCTGCAACCTCAGGCGATACAGGCCCAGCAACCCTAGAGACATTTAAAAATCAACCAAATATCAAAGTAGCTTGTCTCTACCCAGATGGAGGAACTTCTGATGTTCAACGTCTGCAAATGGTTACAGAAGAGGCAGAGAACTTAAAAGTTATTGGAGTTCATGGAAACTTTGATGACACTCAAAACACACTAAAAGCACTTCTTGCATCAGATGAGTTTAATAGAGAATTAGAAAATAGAGGTATTAAACTCTCAGCAGCCAACTCTGTTAATTTTGGGCGTATTATATTTCAGACTATCTACCATATTCACTCATACTTAGAGCTTATAAGAGCAGGTGAGATTGAGATGGGTGAAAAGGTCTATTTGGTAGTACCATCAGGTAACTTTGGAAATGCTCTTGGTGGTTATTATGCTAAAGAGGCAGGGCTTCCTGTAGAGAAGATTCTTATCTCTTCCAATATCAATAACATCTTAACCGATTGGATAGAGGAGGGTGAGTATGACCTTACTACTAGAGAGCTTATTAAGACAGAATCTCCTGCAATGGACATCTTAAAGAGTTCAAATATAGAGCGTATCTTGTTTCATAAATTTGGAGCAGAACGAACTAAAGAGTTAATGGATGACTTAAACTCTAAAAACAAATTTACAATGACAGCTGATGAAAAAGAGGCTATTCAAGCTGATTTCTCAGCCACCTACTCAACAGATGATGAGTGTGAAGATGTTATTGCAAACTATGCTAAAAAGGGCTATATTATGGATCCACATACGGCAACTTGTATTAAGTCTTACGAACAAGATACTCCAAAAGAGTTAAAAACCATTATCTACTCAACAGCAGAGTGGACAAAGTTCTCTCCCACAGTTGCTAGAGCATTAGGTCAAAGTGAGATTACCACCGATACCCAAGCGATAGAGTGGATTAAAAACAACACCAATGTAACCTCTCCAAAGATGATAGATGAACTCTTTAGTAAAAAGATTAAGCATACTGTGGTGGTTGAAAAAGAGGGGATTGAAGAGGAGATGTTGAAGTTTTTGTAATACAATAAGGCAAAATAACCTATAAAATTCTTTATACTTCCTAAAAATATGATATACTTAGTAAGTATAGTTACGAAAAATATCACTTTTTAGGATTAAACTCTATATCTGAAAAGGTACTATAGGCTCTATATGTGAGTTAGCAGAAGCCTTTGAACTAACTACAAGGTAGAAAACTTGTATATGCTTGGGTATCATTACTCCAATTGGCAAAGTAGTTTAGTGCTAAGTGAATGTCTCTTCTGCCAAGCTCTTGGTGGAGGTATTTAACAGAGTTGGGAAGGTGGTTTATATTTTCAGGTGTAACTACTGATATAACTGCATATTGACCATCTTTATAGACTTTTTGTAGCTCTATAATCATTTTTAACAGCCTCAAATGTTCTTTTGCCATTTGCGTAGCGTCTATGGGTATTGTGTATGGCTTCATTGCCATCTATGGAGACAACTACATAAAAGCCATGTTTTCTAAGTCATTTGACTTTCTCTTTGTCTAGTGGTACACCTTTTGAGATATAATAGCATAATTTTAAAATTTAATAAACTCTACTTTTCCATTTTTAACAACTCCAACCTCTCCTTGACAAGCCAAAGAGGGAAGAGAGATATAGTTTTTATATTTAAGAGCTTGATGAAAATGCCCCTCTACAATTAAACAATCTTTAGGATACTCCTCTATAAT
>JALWMP010000011.1 GCA_026996165.1 Campylobacteraceae bacterium | reverse complement strand
TATAGTTAAACCAAATTTAACTTCATTAGAGGGAATGTATGAGAAGAGTAATTCAGGTGCTTCTTCATTTTCAAGTTTTGTTTTTTCTGTTGTTAAAGATAAGTTTTCTAAATATTTAGAAAAAGATAAAGCATTGGTAGAGTCTGAAATCTGTAAATGCTGTAGTGATTATGAGGGAGCAGAGTGTAAAGAGAGTTTTTGTTTGGAAGGGTCTGGAATCTCTTGTCCTAAATAGGTAAATTTTTTATATATTTATATATATGGAAGAGGATTGCGAGAAAAACTTTGTTCAAGATATACAAGCAAACCTTTTAAACATTTAAATATAGGTATTTAGTGAAGTCAAAATTTTTTCTTAAAAAAATTTCGGTATAATGTCGAAGAAATAGTATTCTTAAATATATACCATTAATCCTAACAAGGAGTCCTCCTCTTGGCTACAAAAGACATCAATAAAAGATTAGAAGAGATATTTAAAAGTTGTAAAAAAGGTGATTTACTTACTTTTGAAAATTTGGCAAAAGAGTTTGAAAAACAACCGACTCTTGTTCAATCTCGTAAAATACTTAAACTTTCAAAAACTCATAAAATTGATTTGGTTACCTCTTCGGAGTATGCAAAATTTCTTTCTAGCTCTGAAAAAAGAAAGCGTGATTTAGCACGACAAAGAAGTGCTGAAGAGGGAGAAGAAGAGGGATTTGATTTTTTAAAAGAGAAAGAACTTTTAGAATGGAGTCGTTCTGACTCTCCTGTACGTATGTATCTTCGTGAGATGGGTAAGATTCCTCTACTTACCAAAGAGGAAGAGATTTTTCTAAGTAGAGAGATTGAAGCAGGAGAAGATATAATCTTAGATGCTATCTGTTCTGTACCTTATCTTATTGATTATATTTTAAATTATAAAGAGCCTCTTTTAAATAGAGAACGACGTGTTAAAGAGTTGTTTAAAAGTTTTGAAGATGAAAAAGATACAGATGACGATAATACTGAAAAGACAGAAGAGCAAGAAGCAGAGAAAAAAGTTAAAGGTGCAGACAAACGTGTTAAGCAGGTAGTCTCTTCATTTAAAGCTTTAGATAAAGCAAAAAAAGAGTGGATGAAAGCTCGTAGTGAGCTTGAAGCACTTTTGGAAAGTGGTTGTGAAGATGAAGAAAAGATTCTTCATGAGCAGATGAAGGTTGCGTTTAAAAAACAACAGTTAAAGTTAGCACTTATTGACCTAGGACCGACATCTAAACTTATTAATGAGCTTGTAAAAGCAATGGAGACAGCACTTAGAAGTGATGATGGTTTTGAGAAGGAGTTAAAAAGATTGGAGTATAAACTTCCACTCTTTAACGATACTCTTAGAGAGAATCATGCAAAAATCTTAGATAATATTCTTGAGATGAATAAAGAGGATATTACGGATGCTGTTCCTGAAACAACTATGGTAAGTACCTATGTTGAGATTAAGAAGCTATTTGAGACACGAGAAGCTAGTAAAGATAGCTTTGACCTTGAACCAGAAAAACTAGCAGAGATTTTAGGTCAAATTCGCCGTGGTAAAGCACGGTCTGAAGTAGCTAAGACTAGAATGGCTAAGTCTAACTTGCGTTTAGTTGTCTCTATTGCTAAGCGTTATACTAACCGTGGTTTACCATTTCTTGACCTTATTCAAGAGGGTAACATAGGTCTTATGAAGGCTGTAGATAAGTTTGAGTATCAAAAAGGATATAAGTTTTCAACCTATGCTACATGGTGGATTAGACAAGCTATCTCAAGAGCTATTGCTGACCAAGCTCGTACTATTCGTATTCCTATCCATATGATTGAGACTATTAATCGAATCAATAAGATTATTCGTAAAGGTCTTCAAGAGCAGGGCAAAGAGCCAGATTTAGATACGATTGCTAAAGAGGTAGGACTTTCAGTCGATAAGGTTAAAAATGTTATTAAGATTACCAAAGAGCCAGTTAGTCTTGAAACACCAGTTGGTGATGAAGACGATGGACGATTTGGTGACTTTATTGAAGATAAAAATACACTAAGTCCTTCTGATGCTGTTCTTAATGATGACCTAAACAATCAGATTGATGAGGTTCTTGACCAACTAAATGAGCGTGAAAAGGCTGTTATACGAATGCGTTTTGGTCTACTTGAAGATGAGAGTGACCGAACTCTTGAAGAGATTGGCAAAGAGCTAAGAGTAACTCGTGAGCGTGTAAGACAGATTGAATCATCTGCGATTAAGAAGTTAAAGCACCCAAGAGTTGGTCGTAAACTTAAAAATTATATAGAGGGGTAGTTTAACCCTCTATTTCTTAAACCACTCTTTAACCTTTTCAAATACATTTTCAAATTTAGAGGTATGTGGTTTGCTCTCTACTCCAAAGCTCTCTTGAAGTTTTCTTAGTAATCCTTTTTGTTCATCATTTAGATGTTTTGGATAGATAATTTTAACTTGAGCAATTAGCTTTCCTCGTCCACCTCCGTGAACATCTTCTATTCCTTCTCCTCTAAAGACAAACTGCTCTTTATCTTTTGTACCTCGTTTTAGTTCAAGTTCAAGTTCACCATCAAGTGATGGAATAGTAATGGTCTCACCCAATACAGCTTGTGTAAAGAATACAGGTACTTCAATATAGACGTTAGAGCCATCTCGTATAAAGTGTTCATCTTCTGCAACATTAAAGGTTAAGTAGAGGTCTCCACGTTGTCCATTTTTGGCTTGGTTTCCATACCCTTGAGCTCGTAAACGATTTCCTGTATCTACTCCAGCAGGAATATTTATGGTAATTGTATCTGGTTCTTCATGATAACCTCTTCCTGAACAAGCACTACATTTAGTAGAGACTTTTTGCCCCTCTCCATGACACTTAGGACATGTTTGTGCAAAAGACATAAAGCCTTGTTTCATAACAACTTGTCCTTGTCCATTACAGTAGTCACATATCTCTAGTTTTCCATTTTCAGCTCCTGTTCCATCACACTCATCACATGGAACTTTATATCTAATATCTATCTTCTTTTCGCAACCAAATACAGCTTCATTAAACTTAAGAGGAAGTTCAATTTCAAAATCTAAATTATATTTTTGATTAGGTTGTCGTCGTTGTCCTCGACCTCCACCAAAAGCTCCACCAAACATAGAGTTAAACATGTCCATAATATCGTCCATATTTTGAGCTCCACTGAAGCCACCTCCCATGCCATGACCCTCAAGACCAGCTTTTCCATATTGGTCATATATAGCACGTTTTTGGTCATCTTTTAGTACTTCATAGGCCTCTCCAATAAGTTTAAACTTCTCTTCTGCCTCTTTATCATTAGGATTTCGGTCTGGATGGTACTTCATGGCAAGTTTACGATATGATTTTTTTAGTTCAGAGCTACTACAGTTTCTGCTCACTTCTAAAATTTCATAATAATCTATCTCTGTCATTGTATCTCCAAATATTAATATTGGTCGAATTCTATCATATTTTTGGTATAATCGCGACTAACTAAATATAAATATTAAATTTTAGGAGCAATTTATGGTAAAACATATTGTACTATTTGCCTTTAAAGATGAAAATAAGCAAGAGAATCTATTGAAAGCTAAAGAGATGTTAGAGGCTTTAGTCGATAGTGTGCCATCACTAAAGAGTATGGAGGTTGGATTGAACTTCTCTAAAGAGAGTAGAGCAATGGATTTGAGTATTGTTACTACATTTGATGACAAAGAGGGGCTAGAGTTATATGCCAATCACCCTAAACATTTAGAGGTAGTTAAGTTTATTAAAAGTGTTGTATCAGAGTCAAAAGTTTCAGACTATATTATATAATGAAAAAATATAAGATAGAGGCTTTTGAAAATTTGGTTTCTGCTTTTCAGGAGCTACCAAGCATTGGTAAAAAGTCTGCAACTCGTATGGCATACAACATTGTTATGGAAGATAGTTTTGCAGGAATGAAACTAGCTCATGCCATAGAGGAGGCAGTAAATTCTATTAGACGTTGTAAAAAGTGCCACAATATGAGTGAAGATGAACTCTGTTTTATCTGTTCTGATGAGTTTAGAGATACCTCTACTCTCTGTATTGTTCAGAGTGCAAAAGATATTCTTACTATTGAAGAGGGTGGACACTATAAGGGAGTCTACTACATAGTAACACAACTTAGTGATTTAGATGAGTACCATCTAAAAGAGGCTGTAAAAGGGGTTGAGGAGGTCATTTTTGCTTTTCCTCCATCTTTGGCTACTGACACAATGATTTTATATATAGAAGATAAGCTTTCAAGTACCAATATTCGATTTACAAAGATTGCCCAAGGTGTTCCTACAGGTGTAGAGCTTGACAATATTGACATGGTTTCACTTACAAGGGCTATGGAGTCACGAGTAAAAATTTAAAAAAGGAGAAGAGTGTGTTTAGTATGAAAAATATTATCTTATTGCTACAAGCTATAGTCTTAGTAATGACGCTATCTATAGTTATTTTACCAAATATTTGGACTATTCAAGTTGTTGAGGGAGCAGATGGTTTAAAAGGAATGGTATTTCCTCTAATTTGGACAGTATATGCTGTTACTGTTTTTATAACATCTGGTTTGACATTTTCATGGTTGGTTAAGCACTAAAAAAACTAAAAACCCCTCAAAAAAGACAGCTTCTGTCACTCTTTAGTGCTATAATACCCCCATGTTAAGTATAAAAACCCAAGTACCAACAAAAAATCTACCAATAAGAAAAGTTCTATCGAAACTTTTTCAGTCCTATATCTATACAGCGTTAGATGATAAAGAGCATGAGGGCTACAGACACCCTAACGGAAAAGTTTTTAAATCTATGAATTTTAAAATTGCCTATATAGGCAATGAGATACAGGCTAAATATGTTGCTTTAAATCCTGAAAATGAGAAGCAGTTAGCCCAATATATGTTGATGAACTCTCTAAAATTAGGAGAGATACATCTAACTCGTACCGTTGTTTCTATTGTTGAGAGAAATAGCAAAATTAAGTCACCCATGAGAGTAGGGGGTTTTGTGACAGTAGCTATTAAAGATGGAAAAAATGGCAAAAGAAAAATTTTTCTTGAACCCAAAAGTGAAAAGTTTCAAGAGATTCTTCACAAAAATACCCTAGAAAAGTATGAGGCTCTATTTGGCAAAAAATATGAAGGAGAGTTAAAAATAAAGCTTATAGAGCAGAAGCCAAGAGAGAGAATTTTTCATTATAGTAAAGGGGTTATGAAAGCATGGTTTGGAGTCTATGAGATAGAAGCCGACGAAGATATGCTTAGAATGATTCTCGATACTGGCATGGGAAGTAATGCTATGAAAGGAGTTGGCTTTGTGGAGATTATGAAATAAGTAATTTTATGCTATTATTGTATAATGATTAAAAGACAACAAAGGTTAAAAGATGACAATAGGCGTAAGAGATATATCAAGAAACATCAATATTTTACAAAATTATGATTATATTAATATAGAAGATAAAAAGACAAAAGAGTATAAAGGTTTATTAATATCAAGTAAATATGCTGATTTAATTAAAGAGATTTTAAAAAAGAAAATAGAGGAAGAGAGACAAAAAGAGTTGGATGAAATTATGCAGTTTTCTGGAATTGCAAGTGGAGATACTGAAAATATGAGTGTTCAAGAGATAAAAGCACGAAAGATAGATAGATATTAATAGTGAAAGGTATCATTTTATGATTAAAAGAGTATTTTTAGATACAAATATAATTATTGATTTTTTAGATGATAAAAGGGAAGAGCATAAAAAAGTACAAGAGTTAATTAAATATTTAATTTTAAATAACTATAGTATCGTGATTAGTGAAGATATGTTAAGTACTATTTTCTATATTATTAAAGACAAAAAAGCTACTTTAGAGTTTTTTAGAACTATTATTAAAAAATGGAATGTTGTCCCTTATGGTTTAGAACTTATTGAAGAAGCAATTAATATTGCTTTAGAGAAAGATTTAGATTTAGAAGATTTGTTGCAGTGCTTATCTGCAAAAGATAATGGTTGTAGTGTATTAATAACAAAAGATAAGAAGTTTTTTAATTGTGGTATAGCTATCTCTACAACAGATGGCTTTTTGCAAGGTAAATAAGATGGCAGACCTAATAAAAACATTTCACGCCTATGGAAAATATTTTGAAGATGACCTACTAGAGAGCTTCAATCAACTCTCTAGCAAAAAGATAGATAAAATCTTACATATTGAATTGAGTGATTATAGCTATGCACTAAAAGACCCAAATACTATAAAAGATAGATTGATTCTATATATCACCTCTTCAGCAGGAGGTAATCTTTTTCCTTTTATCTTTTTGAGTGAAAAACTTTTTGATATTGAGGCTAAGGGAAAAGTTAAAAAAGGGGCTATTAAAAAATCATTTGACAATATGAAAAAGTATCTAACCAAAGAGGAGCTTCAAGAGTTAGAGCCTATTTATAGTGGTATTGATTTTGAAAGACTCAAAGAGTTGGTTGAAAGCGAAGTTGAAAACAGAAGTAACTCAAAAGAGAATTGGTATATTGCTCTCTCTTTTGATGGAGAGTTTTTTAATGAGAAATTTCCTGATGTATTTAAAAAGATGATAGAGACAAAAGGGAGCGATGTATCTCTTGATGGTCACTGTTTTATAGATGAGAGTGCCTCTAAGATAGGGTTTGATGTGGGGTTGAATTTTTGTAGTACCAATGAGCTTAGTAAAGGCATAGCAAAAGAGATTAAGCCTAGACTTCTACCTATTTCTAATGAGGCAGGACGATTTATTAAGCTTGGGTTTGAGAAGATATTTAACGATTTCGCCTTTAAGCTTTTTGGGTTAAACTATATTTTGCTTCCTACTGTTTTTGATAGCTCTTTAGAAGATGAGGTTTTTGATACGGTTAATGATGTAAAAAAGATAGACTACCATGATGAAGCATTAGAGCAAAGAGTCATTTTTGAAGAGGACTTAGAGGAGATTGTAGAGGAGTTTGACAAAAAGAGTCTAACTAAAGAGATTCTGTTTACCATGCTCTTTTATGAAAAAGGAACAGGAAATGAAATTATTGTTTCTCATACCATCGAAGATGTGCTTCCCTCTCGAATAGCCACTGCAAAGAGTATGATGAAAGAGTACAATATAGATGCCTCTAAACTCTCTAAATATGAGAAAAAGACAGTAAAAGCCAAATATCCTGAACTCATCTATATTCGTGACTATATTAACGATAGGCTCTTTTTAGCTAAACTTCTTTTTGGAAAAGAGCAGATAGATAAAGAGATGCTATATGGAGCGATATATAAAAAGATTATCTTTGGGAATTCAATAGAACATAAAAAGAGAAACTTAACAGATATTTTATCTCAAAAAAGTTTTTTTGATAAAAATAGTGAGGTAACTTATAATAAAGATGATACAGACTTCAAAAAGCACCAAAGGTTATTAAACTTTTTGAGCGATAAAAAATTAAATATGGCGAACTCAATAGAATTAGGAGGAGAGATGGAATTTAAAAATTTAGAATCACTCATAGAGTGGAAATTTGAGAATGTAGAGATGTTACTTGATGAAAAAAGTATGATGAGAGAGTTTTATATATTAGGATTGTTGGCTTCTTTGATTGTTAAAGCACAAAAATTTAAAAATAGAGATAATGAGTTTCGTTCATCATTAGAAAACTATTTAAACTCTATAGGTTTGGTAAATAGTTTAAACATTAATCAAGTGTTTAATGAAATTGATAGAGCTTATAAAAGGTATAGTGAAACAGTTGATAAATATTATTTTAGTGATTATGAATATTTAATGAAAAAGTGGAGTGAGATTCGCTCTTTGCAAAAAGAGAGTAGAAGTTCACAAGAGAAAGCAAACATTCTTTTTGTAATGGGATTTATTGATTATAAAAATTTACCAAAAACTAAAAAATAAGGAGCAATAAAAAAATGAAAAACTACGCAAAACAGACAGAACTACTACTACTTTGGGATTGTGAAAATAGCAATCCAAACGGTGATATATTAAGAGATAATGCACCAAGATATGATGATATAGCT
>JALWMP010000010.1 GCA_026996165.1 Campylobacteraceae bacterium | reverse complement strand
GTCGCTAGTGGTTCATCAGTTATATTTGCTGATGTTGCTACTAAAGGACGATTTAGTTTGGTTAAGAGGAGTAGATGTAGAGGTGTGTAAGGTAAAAATAGCCCAATACGTGAAAGGTTTGGAGCAATTACTGTAGGTCGGGTTGCCCTCATCCCGACAATAACAATCGGACGCTCAATAGATGTTAATAATCTCTCTTCATCTTCATCTATCTCTCCTAATTCCCTAGCCATCTGCATATCTCTAACCATTACAGCAAAGGGTTTAGTAGGTCTATTCTTTCTCTTTCTCAATTTTAAAATAGCCTCTTCATTAGTAGCATCACAAACTAAATGATACCCTCCAACCCCCTTTACAGCTAAAATTTTTCCTTGCTTTATAAGCTCTACAGCCTTATTAACAATTGTCGGGATGGGGACATCCCGACCTACGAGTTCCAAACTCGCCCCACACTCCCAACACCCAATAGGTTGAGCATGATAGCGTCTATCCATTGGATTGGTATACTCCTCTTCACAAGCTTTACACATCTTAAAAAACTTCATAGAGGTATTGCCCCTATCATAAGGCAAATCATAAATAATAGAGTAGCGTACTCCACAATGGGTACAGGTAATAAATGGGTAACCATAGCGACGATTGGAGGGGTCAAAAAGCTCTTTTTCACAAGCTTTACAAATGCTTATGTCAGGAGGAATATTAACTGTTTTTTCTCCACTACTATCGGTTTGTATAATCTGAAAATCATTAAACTCTTTAGCTTCAATCTGCTCTATATTAAATGTATCTATAGAGGCCAAAGGAGGAAGTTCATTTTTGATGGCTTCTATAAACTCTTCAAGTTTATCTTTAGAGGCATTGACTACTACCTCTACCCCTTGTGTTCCATTAAGTACTGTTCCTTTAAGGTTAAATCTTGTTGCTAGTTGGTAGATAAATGGGCGAAAGCCTACGCCTTGGACTATGCCTTTTATGGTTAGTTTATGGGTTTGCATTTTAGACAGTTACTTCTTTTTGCCTTGTATCTATATAAAGAAGCACACCATTTTTACGCTTAAACTCTTTTTTATATTTTTGTATAGAAGTTGAAAGTTTTGGAACTCTTGAAGCAACAATATAACAGCTTCTTGGAATGGTTTTATGAAGCTCTAAACAAGCTTTAAGTGTAGCTTCTAACTGTTCAACTGCATCTTCAATATGTTTACCTTTTAACTCAACATAGAAAACCTCTTTAATCTCATCTTCTATAATCTCAAAAAGAAAATCACACTTTCTCCCCTCTGAAATATAACAACCATCTACCTCAACTTTGTTAATGGTAAATAGTGATGTGTTATTAATTCTAAAAGTTCTTTTGTTCTCTGAAACAGAGACTATTTTATTTTTATTGAAACTATTACAATCTTCAATCATTTTTAGTCCAACTTAGCTAAAAGCTTATCAAAAGTTTCACTCACTTCATCAGATATAGAGTCAATCACATTTACACCAATAATCCTGTCCTCTTTGTCCATAATATTGACCGACTTTCCATCAATTAAACTATAAGCACTAACATCTTCAAAAGGAACACAATAGTTCTCTTCTACAATCCCCTCTAAAGCCTCTACTCCTTTTTGCTCTTTTACATCATTGGCTAAAATAAGATTGTTGAGTGCTGTTAAGATATATGGGCTATGGGTCATCATAAAGAGTTTGTTTCCTGTCCATAATTCTCCTACAATATACTCTACAGTCTCTTTTTGTGCTTTTGGGAAAAGATTTTGTTCAGGTTCTTCGATGATAATTGAGCTATGTTTTTGAGCAAAATATTTAATAGTCAAGTATAGTGGTAACGCTGATTGAATCCCACTTGAAGCATGTTCCAAATTTAAAAACTCATTTTCATTATAATAAATTTTATCTTTTTCTGCATGAATATATTTTACATCTAAAAATGATAAGTTACTTATCTCTTTTCTTGCTTTTTCAAACTCACTAAAGAATGAAATAATAAATTTGGGAATAGGTATATCAGCACTTAAAAAAGAGTAAATTGATTGATTAAAAAGAGAGATTAAGTTTCTTTCAGCAGGAATATATTGTGTTGTTAATTTATTCTCTGCAATAATCTTATTCTGACCTTCTTTTATTAAAGATTGGACAATATAGGGTTCATTGGGAAATTGTTGTCCCATAGAGTATATCTCTTTATTCTTTATTTCAAAAGATAGTGTTTCTCCAATAAAAAATTGAATAATAGTTTCATTTGTAAAAAAATCAATATGATACTCTTTAAACTTTTTAAATAATTTTCTCTCATCTATCATATGATTATTTAAATCTAAAACAATAGTAATAATCTTAGCCAAAACACTCTTCCCACTCCCATTCTCCCCAATAAAAAGATTAATCCTATTAAGCTCAATATCGACATCTTTTAGTGGGCCAAAGTTTTTGACAATTAGTCTCTCCATAATTCTCTACCTCATTTTAAATTCTGATATTATAACATACTGCTATGGTTTGCATTATTTTATTGGCTCTAATAGATTGTGTATCTCCATCACTATCACGATATATAAAGACTATCTCATCTAAGTTGGCATATTTTAAAATCTCGGTTGAGTGTGTGGTAATAAGTATCTGTTTTTTACTTGCTCTAAAGCTCTCTAGCAGATAATTTACTGCTTTTAAGTGTAAGTATCGTTCAGGCTCATCAAAGGCTAGTAATATACTTTTATCTTCTTCTTGATTTAATGCTGTGATTGTCGCTAAAAGATTAATAGTTCCATCTGAAACCATATCTATACCTATCTGTTTGTTCTTTTCATGAAATCCTATTAAATAATTTCCAAAAGTCTCTTGAACATCTACAGTATCTATCTCATTTACTATTCCTATCATAGAGTTTGAGATAAGTTCAAAGGTATTTGGATAATTGCTTTTTATATGAAATAAGTTTTTTCCTAGATTTGAGCCATCTTTTTTTAGTTCAACAGTAGCTTTTCTATGTGATTTATTTCTAATATTCTCAGTATTAATTACATAGGTTGTAGCTAAAGGAAATGATTTACTAATATAGTCATTATTATTAAAATCTTGAAGTTCTTTTTCAGAAAAATTTATGCTAGTCAACAAATGTAAACAAGGAAAACTTCTTATATTAGATTTATTCAACTCACTATTTACTCTTACCACTATTGTTCTCCCCCACAACAATATTCATCTTATCAAGTTTAATAGTAGTATCATAAAAGCTTTTATAGTTATGAATATAGAGTTTAGTTAGTTTCATATTGGTTATCCTATGAATTTAATAGCACGTATTATAACACACTATAAGTACAATCCACCATATACAGCACTCTCCTTACCAATAGGCAAATTAATATTCATCAAAGGCTTATAAATCCCCAAAGTTCTATTTATTCTAGCATAGAGTGACTGATTTGCAAATGTTTCACCTGTTAAAACTACAGTTTTGGTCTTGACCTTGTTAATAAGTTGAGGTACTATCTCACCTATATAATCTCCAAAAGACTCATAGATACTATAACACATATAAGGGTTCTCAACACCCCCTAACTGATAGCTCATAATAGAGCTTAAAAAGGCGTAGTTGTCAAAACGGTTGTCTTTTACTCTTGTGTCTATCTGTATGCCACCTTTGCCTAAAAAGCTTAGAGCCTCGGCAGAGATTCCCTCTAAGCTCTCATCTTCTAAACCTAGAGCTATAGCTGTTACTTTAAAAATATCTATATTGCCCTCTAGTCTATCTAACCTCTCCCACACATCTGGGTAGGCTTTTTTGTAGTTCTCAACCAATCGGTCTGAACCCTCTCTTAAAATGGCTATCTTCTCCCAAAGGTTGTCTGATTCAAAAGGAATTGGAGGTACAGCATCTATTACACTCTTACCGTTATAGTATAAAAAGTGCAAATTGGTATCAAAATGCACCCCAATAGCCTTCTGTCCAACTAAATTGTGTTCAACCAAGACAGAGAGCGTAGATGCCTCATACTGCTTAAAGCGTACCTCGTTTGGGTGTTCACTCTCAAACTCTTCACCCTCTAAAATATAAAACTCATCGGTTGTAACTTTGTCAAAAAGCTCTACAGAGTCTACTATCTTTTTATCCTCAACCTCTACACAAGCCAAATCGTGTGCTAGGGTTACTCTATTTTTAGGTTGGTAGGCTTTGGTTGGGTAGCAGATTCTCTCACCTGAGATAAAAAACTTTCTATCTTGATTTATAAAGAGTTTGGTATCTTTTTGTCTATTGATAGGAACATCAAAGTCCACTAAAAAATCTGCCTCTTCATCGCTGTCACACTCCACATAGGCAACGTACTCCAACCCTGCACTAAGTATCTCTTTGGCTAAAAGCATGGTCATACCATCATCAGGATATTTTACCAACACCGAAGAGCCATAAAGCTCTTTAAGCTCATCGGACTTGGTAGCCACACGAAGCATAGGTCGCTCAATACTAAGCAGAGCGTTAAACTCCTGCTCTATCATCATAAGGTGTTTGTTAAAGCCAAGTGCCGAAGCCATAAGCAGTATGTTAGAGGTAGATTTTTTTGCTTTAAAGAACTTTCTATAGCCGTGCAAGGTCTTCATAAGCACACTTTTACCTGAAGCTATGGCTCGTCCACTCACCTCAAAGAGTTTACGATACTCACCCTTATTGGTTGCCATGCGTTCACTCTTTTTACCAACCATTCTTAGCTTAATCCCACACTCTATACATGAGATAAGAGGATAATCTCTACGTAAGGCATTGCTCTTTAGCTCCTCTTGACACTCACTACATGGCACTAAAAACTTCATACTACTGTTGGCTCGATTGTAAGGGTACTTAGTCAAAAAGGGGTGTTGAGAGCCACAATGATTACAAGATGTAAAGGGGTAGTAGTAGCGTCTTGAACTCACATCAAACATCTCTTTTTGACAAGTTGGACAAGGGGCAATATTTAGAGGTATATCAGGCTTTGTCTCAGGCAAAACAGCAGGTCGTTCATCAGAAAAATAGTGTTTTCCTTTCCCTAAAAAGAGTGAAGCAGGAAGTACCTCTTCCAACCCAAGTAAAAAGTTCTCTAACTTCTTATCATCTTTATCAAAAGTAAGCACAATCTTATCAGGAGTCTGTAAAACCTCCATCTGCATATTTTGCTGTTTTGCGTATGCTCGAATGAGGTTAGCAATGTATTGTTTAGGTGATGAAAAGGCTATCTCGAAGATGAAGTACATGAGGGTATTTCCTTAAAATGAATAGTTGTTCAGTATTTTAGGGGAAATGGGCTTAAAGAGTCTATATATTAAATACTTTTCCATTTAATTGGGTTTAAATCAGAAAAATATTTTAATATTTCGGAGTCTAATCTAAATTTTGATACAATAAAATAAAAAAGTTGTATCATGCTAAAGAAACTCATTGAAAACTCTTCACTCTATATTCAGTTAGCTACCTCTCCTCGTGAGAGATATTTCTACAAAGAGATTGACCATGTAGACAAACTCATAGGTATTATTGGAGCAAGAGGGGTTGGAAAGACAACCTATATTTTAAACTATCTGAAAAATTACCCAAGCTCTTTTTCTAAAAAACTCTACTTAAGTGCAGATAGTATTGCTCTCTCAAACAGCTCTTTGGTTGAAATTGCTAAAGAGTTTTCGCTAAAAGGTGGAGATATTTTAGCAATTGATGAGATACATAAATACAAAAACTTTGAGATAGAACTCAAACAGATATACGATATGCTTCCTCTAAAGGTTATCTTCTCTGGCTCATCTGCTATAGAGTTAGAACACGCAAAAGCCGATTTGAGTCGTAGAGCTGTTATCTATAGAGTCAATGGGTTAAGTTTTAGAGAGTTTTTAGAGTTTAAAACCGATGTTTCACTTCAATCTTATAGCTTAGAAAACATTTTAGAGAACCATACAGACATCGCTTTTGAAATAGCTAGTAGGCTTAAACCTTTGGAGTTTTGGGAGGAGTATTTGGAGTTTGGGTACTACCCTTTTTATTTTGAAAACCCAAATCGCTACACCATCAAACTCAATGAAACCATCAATACAGCCATTGAGGTTGATATTCCCTCTATTTTTAAAATCAAATATGAGTATATTGTCAATCTTAAAAAATTGGTAAAACTCATCTGTGCCTCTGAACCTTTTACACTAAATATTCAAGAACTAAGTAATAAAATCGGCATTGACAGAGACACACTCTATCTCTACTTTGAATACCTACATAGAGGAAAGATTTTCAATGTTATTCGTGCTAAATCCAAAGGAGACAATATCTTCTCTAAACCTGACAAGGTCTATTTGAACAATCCCAACCTAAACTACAGTTACTGTAGCCAAGCAACCATTGGAATGATACGAGAGACAACTTTTACAACATTTTTAAAAAGTCATCATGATGTATCTATTCCTAAAAAAGGAGACTTTTTCGTTGATGAGAAGTACCTTTTTGAAGTAGGTGGAAAAAATAAAGGGTTTAAGCAAATAAAAGATATTGAAAACTCTTTTGTGGTTTCTGACGATATTGAGACAGGGTTTGGAAATAAGATTCCTCTTTGGTTGTTTGGGTTTTTGTATTAAGGGTGGATTTTTAATGTTTGACCCATTTGGTTGGGAAAACTAAAAGTAGAAGCAGACCTAAACAGTGCCATAGAAGCCAATGGATTTATAGAGTTAAAAGTCTCTGCTATCTATGCTAATGCTACTAAAAAACTAGAACCCATTTGATAGAATGTTGATTTCACAGGATATTCAAGGAGATATGACACTTATTACTGTTGATAGGTTTATTATTCAATATGAGGGTGTTAGGGTTTTGAGTTTTAAGAAATAAGAGGATTATGACTACTCCTTACTTTAAAGTAGCCTTTCACCTTTTATTTTAGGCGATGAAAAAGCTATCTCGAATATGAAGTACATGGGTATATTCCTTAAAATGAATAATTGTTCAGTATTTTAGGGGAAATGGGCTTAAAGGTGAGTATGTAAAAAGTTTTATTATTCTTTATCTTTATAATAGTATAATATAAACAGTAAAATTAACAAGTAAATAGAGAGGTAAATAGTATGGTAAAATATGCAGAGAATGAACTCTTCTCCATTACAACATTCACAAAACAGATTAGTTCTCTTTTAAATGCTATTAAAAATAATAGCTTAGAGAAGATAGGCATTTTAAAAAATAATCGCCTAGAGGTGGTGGTACTCTCAACACAAGAGTATTCAAGACTAAAAAAGATAGAAGAAGAGAGCAAAGAGAGCCAATGGAGCTATTGGAGAGATGAAGAGTTAGACAACTTTGGCAAGATTGCTATTGGGCTAAGTCGTCACGATTATGACAATGAAGATTACTCAAAATGGTAGGAAGTATCTATTTTATCTTGATGCCCTATAGTGATTTTAAAACATTTAAAGGGCGACCTGTATTGGTTTTTAAAGAGCTTGGAAAAGAGGATTTACTTGTTTTGCCATTGACTACCAATCTTAGTAGAGATGGTGTAAAAATTACAAAAGATGATATAAAAAAGGGTTCGCTTAAAAAAGATTCTGTGGTTATTGTACCAAAACTTACAGCAATAGATAGCTCTTTAATCCAAGAAGAAAATTTTATTGCTCGGTTAAAAACTAAAAGTTTTGGTAGGGTTCATAGAGAGATTTGTTTGGGATTTGAGTGTTGTGATGAATAACTTTGTTCAATATTTGCATTTTTTGATAAAATCAGAAACCATCGGATTAGCAAACCCCTCAATAATCTCATCAAACCCAATATCTGCACCATTAGGCTCTAAAACAATACCAGAGTTTTCAAGCTCTTTTAAAGTAGCATTAACCAAATTAGGCATCTTAGCTAAAGCTTCAGGGGTCATACCATTTTTGACCTCTATAATATCTTTAGGAGTCATGGTAATAAGCTGAACTTCACCCATCTTTTCATGAAATGAGCATATCTCTATCATCATAGTAAGCTCTACCTCATTGGCTGTTTTTCGAGTAGTATTTTCATTAGATATAATCTCTTGAGCATTTTCAGAGGAGATAGCTCCTACCTCCCCCTCTTTTGAGCCTG
>JALWMP010000009.1 GCA_026996165.1 Campylobacteraceae bacterium | reverse complement strand
ATTCGTGAGGGTGCTAAAAAGGTTATTATGCTCTATCGTCGTGATGAGAAGACCATTATTAGAAATACCACCTATGAGGAGTATCATGAAGCAGTAGAAGAGGGTGTTGAGTTTATCTTCCACTCTTCGATTGAAGAGATTTTTGATGATGGTGAGAAGATTACCAAGTTAAAGGTCAATAAGTTTGAACTTGTTCCTGACCCTAATGGTGGACGACCTCAACTTGTAAAGATTGAGGGTGCTGATTTTGAGATAGAGTGTGACTACCTTATCCCTGCTGTATCTCAATCTTTAGATTTACAGATTCTGCCAGAAGAATGGAATATTGAGATGACAAGTTGGAACTCAATTAAGACCAATGGTAGAGACTATATGACCTCTCGCCCTGGTATCTTTGCAGCAGGTGATTGTGAGTATGGACCTATGACCATTGTTAATGCTGTAGGACAGGCTAGAAGAGCTGCATCTGTAATTAGCCGTTATATCTATGATGGTAAGTGTACTCTAACAGATGATGAGATTATGGAAGACCACTTGGCACGTCTAAAGGTCTACAATAAAAATGAGAAGATTACAGGTTGGATGCCAGGTATTCCTAGACAGGTTAGTGAAAAACTAGGTGTTGATGAGCGTAAAGACAACAACAGAGAGGTAAACCTTGGGTTTACAGGTGAAGAGGCGATAAGTGAAGCAGAGCGTTGTATGCGATGTTACTACATATCGATGGTGGCTGTATGATGAGTAGTAAAGTTATTAATCTAACAATTGATGGAAAGAGCTGTTCAGGTAATGCAGGTGATACCATTTTAGAGGTAGCTAGAAAAAATGGTATCTATATTCCAACTATGTGTTATCTTACTAAAACCTTGCCTATTGCATCTTGTAGAATCTGTTCAGTAAAGGTTGAGGGTGTTGATGGCTTTATCTTGTCATGCCAAGAGAAGGCTGTTGATGGAGCTATAATTAAGACTAACGACAGTGAACTCTACCAAGAGCGTCAAAATATTATGAAGCTCTACAATGTTAACCACCCACTAGAGTGTGGGGTGTGTGACCAGAGTGGAGAGTGTGACCTACAGAACAAAACTATGGAGTTTGGGCTTGATGGTCAAACCTTTACTGCACAAGATATGCCTAGACCTGTGCAAAATTGGGGATATGTGTCGTATGACCCATCTTTGTGTATTATGTGCGAAAAGTGTGTAAGGGTTTCAACAGAGATTACAGGTGATGAGGCACTCAAAGTAAAATTTGGTGGTTACTCTTCAACCATCGAAAATGTAAAACAAGAAGCAAACTACGCCACTTTAGGTGAAGCAGCAGCAGTTTGTCCTGTTGGAGCATTGGTTGATACCAAGTTCAAATATAGCACAAACGCTTGGGAATTAACTAAGATACCATCATCTTGTCCTCACTGTGGTGTGGCTCACGATGTTACCTATGAGGTAAAAAATGGAAAAATTTACCGTACCTCTAACCAAGCAGAGTTTACCACTATGTGTTCAGCTTCGCGTTATGGGTTTGATTTTGCCAATGAGGGTGTAACTAAAGATGAAGATGCCTTTAAGTTAGCTGTTGAGAAGTTTAAGAGTGCTAAAAGCATTGTTTTTGCTAAAGAGATTTCTAATGAAGAGGCTTTTATGTTCCAAATGCTTAAAGAGAAGATGGGTGTTAAGCTCATTTCGCCTGAAGCAAGAGCCTATCAGAAGTTTATGAGAGCCTATAGCTCAATTACAGGTAAACTACTCAATAGTGGAACACTAGAGCAACTCTCAAAATCACAAGCTATTATGGTACTTGGAACACGTATTAATGATGATGC
>JALWMP010000008.1 GCA_026996165.1 Campylobacteraceae bacterium | reverse complement strand
TTTGTCTGTCCTGTTGGTTGGGTATCTTTTTTACCTCTTTTATAGGCAAGACCTGCCGAGAGATATACTTCATCGGTTGGCATATAATATCCACTTAACTCTGCACCATATATAGAGGCATCAATATTTTCAAAATTGTGAGCTTTTTTACTTCCATTATAGTAGATATAATCTTTTAATTTTGAGTAGAAAGTTTTTAGTTTAACACCTCCACTATCGTAAGATTTCTCTACACCTAAATCTACCTCATAGTTAGATGTCTTTTTAAGTTGGTCATTACCTATTACTTTTATAGGGTTTGCCCCTTTTTTCTTTCTAAAATAAAGCTCTCTAGCATCAGGAACACGGTTTGATTTTCCTAGACCTGCAAAATATTTTGTATTGTCATCTACATGATAGTTAGCAAAAACATTAGCAGAGAAACCATTGTAGTCTCTCTCTTTTTGAGTGGTGGAGTCTGTAGTAATTTTTGTCTTATCATACCTTGCACCCATCTCAATATCTACATTTTCAAGAGTTTTTTTTGTCTTTACAAATAGACCAATATTTTTTGTATCTACATTGTCAATACTTTTTATACCTTTTTTTACAACTCCTGTGGCTACATTGGTTTTAGAAAAAGCACCGTCCCAATTTCTTTTGCTTCCATCTACTCCATAGGTAATCTCTTGACTTAACGCATCAAATCTATTTTTGATTTTAAGACCTTTTGTGTTGGTAGTTAAACGGTGGGTGCTGTAGTTGGTTTGACCTGCTTTTCTAAACTCTGTACTCATAGGGTGTTCAACTTTTGAGTTATAGGCTTGAATATTTAGCTCTTTGGAGTAGCTAGAGAGATTTTTTAGGCTATATTGAAGATTGAAAATATCACTGTCATCATAAACAGCGTCCATTGGAGTAGAGGGGTAGAGTACATTGTCACTTCGGTTAGCTGTATAGCTTAGGGCTAACTCTTGGTTAGGAGTAAAGTCTACAAAAACTTTTCCCATATACATATTTTTTTTAAAGGCATCTTTGTTTTTGCTATTACTACTATATACAAAAGGGTCATCTTTTGGCGATGCTGTTGAGCTTGTATAGTCACTTAGCTGTTCAGAAAAGTCTCTACCCTCTCCATCTTTATATTGTCCTCCCTCTTCACTAGAGGCTGAAAAGAGAAATCTAACCTTGTTATCTCCACCCGAAATAGTACCTGAAGCCTTTTTATAGTCAAAAGAACCTCCATTTAAAGAGATGTCACCATGAAGTCCCTTTTTAGGCTTTTTTGTCTTTACTTTAACCGAGCCACTAAGCACTCCAAACTCTTCAATATCAAAAGGTCCTTCTTGAACTACTACATCATCAATAGTATTTGTAAGTATGTGAGAGGTTGGAGGGTCCATTCTGTTTGGACATGCCCCATAGATTTTTGCTCCATCAATGGTAACGTTGATGTTGTCTCTCTTTTGACCTCTTAAGATAATATCATTGGCAATTCCACTTCGTCGTATCATTGAGATACTTGGTACATTTTTCTGTAAAGCATCGGCAAGGTCAGCAGACTTTAGCTCTTCTCCTGCAATATCTTTTACTACTTGAGTTATTCCCTCTTCAACTACTGAAATATCCTCTAAGACCTCTTCGGCATTTAGATTAGCAATCACAATAAGCGATAAGATAATTTCTCTTTTCATAAAATACAACTCCTTTTTATCTAATCATAGAGAAGTAGTGTTAATTTAGTGTTAAACAAATCATAGCTATTATCTTTTTATGAAAAATTATCTGTTTATTTTACTCTATATAGTTCTCTTTGTTATGACTTTTTATGGACTCTTCTATAG
>JALWMP010000007.1 GCA_026996165.1 Campylobacteraceae bacterium | reverse complement strand
AACTCTATTTTGCAATAGTGACATTAACACTCTACTCATCTCATTTTTAACCATGTCTTCAAAACTCAATCTAAAACTTCCTGAACTATATGAGCTATATATTGGGAAAAATATCTTAAATAAGTTTAGACAAGAGCATGGCTACAAAGAGGGAAGCTACATTAAAGAGTGGAATGGCAAAGAGGACAATATTGTTATGCAGGAGATTTTAGCCTCTAAAAGTGATATTACACCTGAAGAGCTATATCAAGCTTTGGAAGGGGCTTATCTAATTTCTTAATTCTAACCTCTCCAAAATCATAGATTATGGAAGAGGATTGAAAATTATATTTTGTTCAATTTCATAAAATAGCATATTTAATGCTATACTACAATCTCATCATATATCAATATATTTATCTAATAACCTAGCTTATAACTCCACTTTACAGTAAATTAATATGAAAAATTATAGAATTTTTTTGGTACAATAGAAACTAAAGGAAATAATTATGTCATTTTTTTTTAAATTTATAACAATAACTCTCTTGCTTTTTTACTTTAATAGTTGTTCCAACTCTAAAGAAAAATCAAGAAATAACAAAATAGAGAAGATTAAAATACCTAAAAAAATTACCTATCTATTTGTTACACAACCATCTTGCCCATCTTGTGACAAACTTGAAGAAAACATGAATTTACCAAAACCAAAAGAGCTTTTAAGTCGATATTTTGTTGTAAAAAAAATCTATTTAGGAGAACCTATTCCTAATGGACTTATAGAACCAAATTGTACTCCAACTGTCTATTTTTTAGGTTATAATAATAAAGTTTTACTAGAACCAATGATAGGTGAAAAAACAGAAAAGAGCCTTATAAAATTTTTAGAAGATGCACTTTCTAAGTTTAAAGCTACTTACCATATTGACTTGGTAAAAAAGTATAATAAAGAACACAATATTACAACAAAGTAAAATATCTACTATAAATTTAGATTAATGGTCATTTTTATAAAGAAATTCAATACTTGATGTATTAGGAGGCATAACAATAATATCTGTCTCAAAATGTTTACCATGTTCAACTCTAACTTCTGCACCATTAGCTCCATCTCGATTAAGATAGATTAAAGAGATATTTTTAGATACTTTACCTCCTACCTCTAGTGAAAGTTGGTCTTTTTCATCTGTACCTAATATAAAATGGTCAATATTGATTCCTAAACTTTTCATAAGGTCTTTAGCAAATGTTCCGCCAAGAAGAGTATATGCTTCCGTTCCCTTTCCATTACTTGTTCCTGTTTCATCAAAAAGGATAAGTGAAAGAATCTCTTGTTGTGTTAAATAAGGGTCAGAGTTAAAGTTAACAATCGGTTCTTCAGATGTACCAGAAATAAATATATGAATAGTATACTGCCCTTTTACATAATTTGCTTTTATATCAAGTAGAGGTTTTCTTGCATCTCCTGCAAAGTAAAGATAACTCTCATCTAAAGTAAAATGTTTATCTTCTAGGTCATAATATCCATCTTTTATAGTTGACATTCCTGTAATAAGCATATGTTGTTTATAGTTTTTTACAATACTTATTTCATTTAAAAAACTTACCTCTGCATTATCTCCTTTATATAGAAGTGGTTTAGAACTATTTATTTTAAGATATAGTTTTAAGTTTTGAAAAGGTGCTTCAATATTTTTTTTATCTTGAACAATTATAATGTCTGAATCATCTATAATACCTGCTGTTGGCAACTCATACTTTATACTATTTCCTAAAATATCCACATTACCTGAAACATCAAACCTGTCTCCTAGTATTTTTGCCTTAATATTAACATTTAATAAAAGGTCAAAATTTTTATTAATAAAATGATAAGGAGTTGCTTTTACAAAAATTACTCCCTTTTTCTTCTTTAACTCATAATTTCCATTTATTAAAATAGTATCATTAATCCAAAGTTTTTTGATATTTAAATTTCCATTTCTAAAAGAGAGATAAGAGTTTTTCTTAGCAAAGAATTTATAAATATACTCATTTTTATCTATATTAAACCTATATCTATTTAAAACAATATTTAAATCTTTATCAATAGTAAAATCACTATTTATATTATAGATATTAAAACTAGATAGATATTTAATATGTTTACTCTTTATATGACAAGAGACTTTCTGTTTACTATTTTTAGTTAAAACTATATCTACAGCACCTCGAATATCAGGAGCTTCAAAGTTATAATATTGTTGTAGAATATTAAGACTCCTTTGTAGATTAGCAATATGCGTCTCTAACCTAATAGTATTACTCGAATTACTTGAGAGGAAAATAGCCAATTCATCTAAAAAAATCTCTGCTTTTGAGAGTTGAGATTTTTGAATATTATAATTAAACTTTATACTTAATCTTTTTTTATTATTTAACTCTACTTTTAGTTGATTTTTATTTAAAGTAACTTTTCCAAACAGATTACTTAACCGTGAAAATTTTATCTTTTTATCAATATCTTTTAATTTTGAATTTTTTGGTAGGTATACATTAAAAACTATCTGATATGGTTTTTTTAAAACTGTTTTTGCATTTAAATTTCCTAAAGAAGAGCCAATATCTAAACTAATTTTTGAATCTTCTATCTTCTTAAATGGAAAGAGTGCTGTAGCATTTAAATCTAAAGTTTCATTTCGATAACTTTTATTTACAAAGGGAAATAATTTACCTAAAAGAATATTTCTCTTTTTAGTTACCAAATTTACTTTAAGAGATTTATAATTTTTAAGCTCTAAATCCCCTTTTAGAAGTTCAGAAGTAACTCCTAGTTTAACTCCTTTTAAATCTCCTTTAAACTTCCCTTTTAGATTAGTTAAAAGATAATCTGAGACTATATCAGGAAGCTTTTGTAGTTCATCTAATGTCATATTACCATCATAAGTTATATTTACTTTTTTAAAATCAACAATAGTTTTTACATCAATTTTCATCTTTTTTGCATAGCTATTTGAGCCATCTACTCTACTCTCTATCTCTAAATTTTTTGCATAGATATAAGAGATTTTATGATGTGCTTTTTTTATATCTATATTAAAGTAATTGTTAGGAAATAACAGTTTTTTTAGACTATGGTCTATCTCTACCCATACACCATGATGATTTAATTTAAAACTACTAGATAGTCTCTTTAAACCCTTATAGTTTAGAGGAAGATTATACTTTTTAAAGAGCCTTTTTTTAAGTCTAATCTCTCCTTTTGCATATATAGTCGATTTTTTTATAGAACCCTTATAGTATATATTCCCAAAATTTGTTTGTGCTTTTAAATATAACTTTTTAGCTCTATACTCATAACTCTTATATGGGTCAATAACTACATTATATATATTTAAAGTAGCTCTTTGAAATACTATATTCCCATAAGTAACAGGCTTTAATGTTCCTAAAAGATGCTTTACTCTAATATCTTTAAATGGAGCAAAAAGAACGGTTGGATTTTCTTTTACCTCTATAGAACTCTTTTTTGATTTTTTCTCTTTTAAAAGTCTCTTTACTAATTTTGTAATTGAAGTAGATGAGATATTTTTTAAATCTACACTATTTAAGAGTAACCTACTCTTTTCTATTTTACCATCTAGTTTTACATTAACAATATCGGAATTAAAAGCAAGATTTAACCCTTCACTATCTATAGTTAAATCTTTTCCAATATCTACCCCTTTACTCTCTAATAGAAAAGAGGATAGTTTAATCCCTTCATAAATATATGGATTAATATCAATATGAATATTACTTAAAGAGAGTGTATAGTGCAAAGAGAACTCACTACTACTTTTAGAGTCTTTTTCTAACTCTTGAACCATTCCTATTACAGAATCAAGCTCTAATCCATCTACCTCTACTCTAGTTAAAGATACTTTATTATATAGAAGACTAATAGGATTCCAATGCAATGTTGCTTTAGTAAAGAGTTTATGATTATTATAAGATAATTCTCTTACTTTTAAACCTTCAAATAGGTTTCCATTAATTGATTTATATGTAAATTTAGTTGAAGGAAGTGTTTGTCTAGCAAGAAATGTTACTGTTCTAGAATCGGTAACAATAAAAAGTACCAATACAGCAAAAAGTAAAAATAGTTCTAAAAGAACTATGAACCAATAAAATAGACGTATCAAAACGATTGACCTACTTGAAAATGTATTGCTCTTTGAGATTTATCATGTACATTCACTCCTAAGTCAATTTTAAAAGGTCCAAGAGGAGTTACATATCGAAAGCCTATTCCAGCAGAAGTTATGACCCTATTTGAAAATTCCCATATACCTTGATTATCTGAAATCATAGTATTATCTGTAAAAAATGCACCTCTAAAACTCTTATATATAGGGAAATTAGATTCTAAACTTAGATTAGCAAGAGTATAACCTCCTAATTCACTATCTTTTGTTTGTGATTCAGTAATTCCTAATCTATCATAACCATAAGCTCTATTAGAAAAAGCACCCCCTGCAAAGAATTTTTTTGACTCAGGCATACTATTTTTATATAATTTAATAGCACCAATACGACCAACTAAAGAAAAAGTTATATCCCAACGAGGAGTATATATAAGACGTAACTCATCTTCATATTTTAAATATGAAGTACTATCAGAACTATATTGAAGTCCATACTCCATATCATGAGAAAAATAAAAACCATTTTTAGGGTTTAGCTTTGAGTCTCTCTTATCATAAATAAGTTTCATAAAAGGATAAATAAGAAAATAGTGTTTATCAAGAACTTGACTAGCATTAAAAATATCTCTCCGCTCAACACCTAATCCAATACTATTATGCCACTCTGAACTCATATGAATAAAGTATAATTTATCGAAAATAACATGCTCATCAAAGTTATGAATATCTCTCTCTTGAGAGTAACCAATAGAGTTTAAAAAATCCAAATGATAATCTTTTATAGAGTATACATAAGGTACAAAAAATCTATTTTCAACTCTCTTTTGGTCTTTAGAGACAACTGTATCAAAAATTAATTTTTTTCCATTTCCATGATAGTTTCGATACTCCCAATAGAATCTACCTTGAAACTTTAAATCGGTAGCATACCCTAATCCTATTCTTGTATGTATCTTTTTAGATACCTCTTTATATGTAATATATACTGGTTTTTCATTATATAAATTTTTACTATAGTCTAAATTAAGTTGGTCAAAAGCCTCTAAACTATAGAGTGACTCATAGCTCTCTTTTATCTTTTCTATATTAAAAATATCACCCTCTTCAAAATGTAAACGCGAAAGAATAATATCATTATCCATAGTAGAAGATTTAGTTTTTATGGTAATTTTTCCAAAATGGCAAATTTTTTTCTTTTTTAAATCTATCTTTATAAAGGCTTTATAATTTTCTATATCTAAATAGGCTTTAGTAGTGAGTTCAGGACTACAGTATCCTTCAGTAAGAAGATGCTTCTTAATATTTCTTTTAGTCTCTGTAAAATCTTTAGCTCGAAAACGCTCTCCTATACTTAATGTAATATCTTCACTCAAGTCCAAATCACTATTTAAAATAATATCTTCAATAATAATTGGACGATTCTCTACAATAGTAACCGTTATGCCTTTTTTATCTTTATGAGTACTAATATTGGCATCATAAAACCCCTCATTTCTATAAAAAAGTCTAAAAGTTTCATCAAGTTTGTCATACATTTTAGCATTGATTTTTGCTACTTTATCTTTCCAAAAAAGATAAAATTGTGGTTTTTTTGCACCAACTACCTCCTCTAACTCAGAGGTAGATATAATTTTATTTCCTTGAAAAAAAATGGGAACTAATGTTACTTTATCATTTTTAGAACTTAATGATAAAGTTAACAATAAAAATATTAAAATATACCTCATCAATAGTATTTATCTTATCTGTCCATTTCCATAAATCTTAAATTTATATGTTGTTAACTCATTAATTCCCATTGGACCTCTTGCATGAAGTTTATTGGTTGAAATCCCAACTTCTGCTCCAAAACCAAATACCCCACCATCTGTAAAACGTGTACTAGCATTAACATATACACAAGCAGCATCAACAGCATTCATAAACTTCTCAGCTGCCGAATAGTTTTCGGTAATAATCGCTTCAGAGTGACCAGAGCCATACTTACCAATATGAGCTATAGCCTCCTCTATGCCTGATACCACTTTAATATTTAAAATATTTGCTAAATACTCAGTATCATAATCAATCTCTCTAGCAGGTTCTACAAATATAAACTCTCTTGTTACGTTACATCCTTTTAGTTTAGTTCCTGCATCAACAAAAGCTTTATAGAGTCCAGGAAGCAATACTTTAGCTATCTCTTTATCAAGAAGTAATGTCTCCATAGCATTACAGACCCCAGGTCGTTGACACTTTGCATTAACAGCAATACTTAAAGCTTTAGTATGACTTGCATCTCGGTGAATATAGGTATGGCACAACCCTTTATCATGTTTTACTACAGGTACAGAGGAGTTTTTAGAGATAAACCTAATAAGTGCCTCACCACCACGAGGAACAATTAAGTCAACATACTCATCCTCTTTAATAAGCTTAGCCACACCCTCTCTTGTTGCATCAGGAAGTAGTGAAATAATCTCTTTTGGCAATTTATTTTTAACCAAAACCTCTTGAAGTACCTTAGCAATAGCACGATTTGAGTGTTCTGCCTCTTTCCCACCTTTTAAAATAGCAACATTGCCACTCTTAAAACATAAACCAGCTACATCAGAGGTAACATTTGGTCGTGACTCATAGATGACACCCACCACACCAATAGGCACAGAGACCTTCTCAATGCGTAAATTGTCATCATTTACCCAACCCTCTAAGACTCTGCCTACAGGCTCTTTTAGTACAGCAATCTCACGTAGAGAGTTTGCCATGGCTTCTACTCTACCCTCATCTAACAAAAGTCTGTCAAGAAGAGCAGTATCTAAGTTAGCTCTTTTACCTGCCTCCATATCTTTAACATTTGCATTAACAATGGCTTTTGTATTTTCTAGTAGAGCATCTGCCATCTCATTTAAAATTATATTTTTTGTTTTTCCATCTAAAGTTGCAATAATCTGTGTTGATGCTTTCGCTTGTGCTAAAAATTCTTTCATACTATTTTTTCCTTTTTTTATTGACAATTTTATTATATCTTTTTTGCTCTTTTATATCTATAAACATAGGCTATACTTCCCACTATAATTAGAAAGAGTGTTCCCAAAACTATCTCATGAAGATAGCTTTTAATAAGCTCTTCATTCCCACCAATAAAATAACCTAAAAGTGCTAAAACAATAACCCATATTCCAGCTCCAAGAGTAGTGTAAAGCATAAACTTTTTAATATCCATCGAAGAGAGTCCAGCAGGAAGAGAGACAAACTGACGTACCCCTGGAATAAGCCGTGCTACAAAAGTAGAAAAAGAGCCATGCTCTACAAAAAATCTCTCCATCTTCTGAAGCTTCTCTTCTGTAAAGAAGAAGTACTTACCAAATTTTAGCACCCCTTTTCGTCCATACTTTTTAGCCAAGTAGTAGTTAAACAACGCTCCACTTAAAGAGCCTAATGTCCCAATAACAATGGCTAAAGTCAAACTCATATCTCCTTTTGAAGCTAAATACCCAGCAGGTATCATAGCTACTTCACTTGGAAAAGGAAAAAATGTACTCTCTAAAAACATCATTATAAAAATGCCCAAATACCCAAACTCTCGGGCAAAATTTACTATTATATCTACTATCTCTTGCATATCTCTTCTTTAAAATTATTTAATTTTTTCTCATTTGCTTGAATGACCCAAGCCACTCTATTGGCTAAAAATTCTCGCTCTACTTTAGTAATGCCTAACTTTTTTAAAATATACTCTCTCTTTTGAACATCACTATAGCTAGAGTCAAACTCATAGCTAAACTCTTTTTCATATTTTACAATATTGGCTTGATTTAAAACCTCTTTAACAGCCGAAGCGTAAGCTCTAGCCATACCACCTACACCAAGCTTTATGCCACCAAAGTAACGAACAGTTAAAATGGCAACATTTATCATATCTTCACCACGAAGTACATTTAAAGAGGGAACTCCAGCACCACCTTTTGGCTCACCATCATCTGAAGAGTTCTCTACTATCTGGTCAAACTCATTAAGGTAACGCAAGGCATAGACCACATGGTTAGCCTTTGGGTGTTGCTCTTTTAGCCTCTCTTGTAGACCATCAAACTGCTCTATTGGGACTAGATGGGTTATAAACTTTGAGCGTTTAACCTCATAGTTAGATACAAAAGCCTCTTGTACTGTCTGCATTA
>JALWMP010000006.1 GCA_026996165.1 Campylobacteraceae bacterium | reverse complement strand
GCTCTGTACTTTTATCTTCTATAGTACCGATTCCTCCAATAATCTCATCATTGTCATCATGTAGTGAAGAGCAGGTAAGTTCTATCCAGAGTGGATTCTTTTGAAATGTGATATTAGAGGAGCCTATAGTCTCTTTTTCAGAAGAGAGCGTTAATACTTTTTTAAGTGTATTTATAACCTTTTTATCTTTTATCTTTTTTAGATTGAAGTTTTTTACATTCTTATCTAATCCAAGAAGTTTTTGAAACATGCTGTTATATCTAAGTACATTAAGATTATGGTCATAGTAGAAGATGCCAATAGGAGCCTGTTTTAAGAATGCAGTAAGTTTTTTCTCTTTTGTTGAAAGTTTCTCTTTTGCCTCTTTGTAACGCTCTTGATTAGTATAAGTTTCATTAAAAAGTCGATGAAAGAGTTTACTTGTAATTAATAATAATATAGTAAGCAGGGTTATTACTATAAACCATATAATTAGTAGTATTTTATTTTCTATCTCTGACCAAAATATAATAATAAATAGAGTTGATAGTATGAATATAGCAATAAGTGTTTTTGCTATAAAACGATAAAGCTCTTGTGCTACTTTATTTTTAACATTTGAAGCGTAAATTTGTTTGAATATATAGTTAATCAGATTTTTCATAACTACTATTATAAGATAAAAAAATTATATTTAACATAAAATGTTCTTTTATTGTAAAATATAGAGAAGATATAGCTCATATCTAAAAAAAACTTGCTAAAATAATGGATTATTTAAAAATAGAGGATATTAAGATGAAAGTACTATTAATAAAAGATGTAAAAAGCCTAGGAAAAAAAGGTGAGATTAAAGAGGTAAAAGATGGTTATGGTCAAAACTTCTTAATTGCAAAAGGTATGGCTAAGTTAGCTACACCTGAAGTTGTTGCTCACTGGAAAGCAGAGCAAGAGAGAATGGAAAAAGAGTTAAAAGAGACCTTGGAGCGTCTTAAAAAAGAGGAAAAGGAGTTAGCATCAAAACCTATTATAATTACTAAAAAACTAGCTCCTGCTGGAATTCAAGGCTCTGTTGGTAAAGATGATATTGCTAAGGCTATCAAAGAGCAGATGGGCATAGAGATTGACAAAAAAACAGTTGAGCTTAAAAAAGCACTAAAAACTGTAGGTGAACATAAGGTAGATATTAAGTTAGGTCATGGTATTCATGCCCATGTAACTGTAGAGATTAAAGGAGAAGAGTAGAGTGTTTCATGCAACAACAATACTTGCCTATAAAGGTAAAGACAATGCCGTCATTGGTGGTGATGGTCAGGTTAGCTTTGGCGATACCATTTTAAAGGGAAATGCTACCAAGATTCGTTCTCTTTACAAAGGGAAAATTTTAGCAGGTTTTGCAGGAAGTACAGCCGATGCGTTTAACCTTTTTGATATGTTTGAGACTATCTTAGAGGAGAAAAAGGGCGACATTTTAAAATCAGTCATTGAGTTCTCTAAAATGTGGCGAAAAGATAAACATCTACGTCAACTAGAGGCGATGATGTTGGTGCTTAACCGTGACCATATCTTCATCTTAACAGGAACAGGTGATGTGGTTGAGCCAGAAGATGGTAAGATTGCCTCTATTGGTTCGGGTGGAAACTATGCCATTTCGGCTGCTAGAGCATTAGATAAGCACGGAAATTTAAGTGCTAAAGAGTTGGTTAAAGAGTCTTTGACCATTGCAGGTGAGATTTGTATCTACACCAACACAAACATTAAATTATTGGAGCTTTAATTGAGTACTACTATACCAACCAATCTAACACCAAAAGAGATTGTTGCATTTTTAGATAAATATGTTATAGGGCA
>JALWMP010000005.1 GCA_026996165.1 Campylobacteraceae bacterium | reverse complement strand
CTATGAGTGTTGGTACACTCCCTGGTAAATTGGCTGATTGTCAGAGTAAAGACCCTTCATTATCAGAGATTTATCTGGTGGAAGGGGATAGTGCAGGTGGTAGTGCAAAGCAAGGACGTGACAGAGTCTTCCAAGCAATTCTACCACTAAAAGGTAAAATTCTTAATGTTGAAAAGGCACGTTTAGAGAAGATTTTAAAATCTGATGAGATTAAAAATATGATTACAGCACTTGGTTGTGGGATTGGTGATGAGTTTAATGAAGATAAGCTACGATACCATAAAGTCATTATTATGACAGATGCCGATGTTGATGGTTCTCACATTCAGACTTTGCTTATGACCTTCTTCTACCGTTTCTTAAAACCAATTATAGAAAAAGGTTACCTCTACCTTGCTCAACCACCTCTTTACCGTTATAAAAAGGGCAAAAATGAGACCTATCTCAAAGATGATAAGGCGTTAAATGACTTCTTAATTGAGAATGGTATCTCTGTTTTAGAGTCTGAGAGTATGGGTAAAACTGACCTTACTGAACTCTTTAAATTGGTAGCTTACTACAAAATGACTCTTAGTGAGATAGAGAAGCGTTTTGCACTTCCTGAGGTAGTTCGTTATATGATAGAAAACCCTGATATTATCTCTACAGACAATAAAACTCTAGCCTCTAATCTTGAAAAGTATATTGCCCAACTTGGATATAATATTTTAACTAGTACAGTTAATGAAGAGGTTATTCACTACTTTGTTCAGACTAATGATGGGCTTGAGGAGCTTATTATTGATGATAATCTCTTTACCTCTCCTCACTACAATGAAGCGATTTATATGAATCAAAAGATTCAAGAGAGAATTACTGATGAGTTCAAAGAGAAAGACCTACTAGAACTCCTCTCTATGGTTGAAGCAAGTGCTAAAAAAGGTGCATATATTCAACGCTATAAAGGTCTAGGTGAGATGAACCCTGAACAGCTTTGGGAGACAACTATGAACCCTGATGACAGACGACTACTTAAAGTGGTTATTGATGATGATGAGACAGCATCAGATACATTTGTACTCTTTATGGGTGACGAGGTTGAGCCACGACGAGCTTATATAGAGACTCATGCTAAAGATGTAAAACATTTAGATGTATAAAATGGTAGGTTAACCCCTACTCCCTATAGCCAATTTAAAATAAGGCAACCCCATTAACTTCATGTAAATTGTATCTAAAAAAAGAGTTAATTAACATCGACAGCACTTCACCTTTTCTTTTTTTTGGTTACTTTTATTTCTTTGTGGTGAAACAAAGAAAAAAAAGTGACAAATAAACAATTAGGAACTAAAATGAAATACGGTGAAAAAGAGATAGTAGAGTTTGACATTAATGCAAAAGAACACTATTGGGACAATAACCACCAAAAAGATTACACTATAGATATAGAGCTACCAGAGTTTATGTGCAAATGCCCAAGAAGTGGCTACCCAGATTTTGCAACCATTAAACTAAGCTACTGCCCAGATAACAAAGTCATAGAGCTAAAAGCCCTAAAGCTCTATATAAACTCATTTATGAACCGACACATCTCTCATGAGAACTCTGCAAATGAGATTTTCGATACATTAAAAGAGAATCTAAAACCAAAATGGATAAAGCTAGTAGCTGACTTTAACCCAAGAGGTAATGTTCATACTGTTATTACTATAGATAGTAGAGAGAATTAAATCTCTCTACCTAAACTCTATTGCTAAGCCTACTAGTTTCCATATTTTATTCTCTATAATATAATTGGTTGCAAAATATAGATTTGTCTTACCTAAAGGATAATAACCAGCGACAACTAATAAACCAT
>JALWMP010000004.1 GCA_026996165.1 Campylobacteraceae bacterium | reverse complement strand
TGTCCTTGTCTATTTACATGGCTTTGTAAATCTTTGACTATCTCACCACCTGTTTTTCTAAAGTCCAAAATCTCTTTGTCTGCTTTAACAACTATGTTGTAGGCTTCATCTGGAACAACTGTGCCATTACTATCTTTTCCATCCCACTCCATAGTATGTTTACCTTTTTTGAGGACTCCTTTACTATATAGTGAACGAATAAGATTACTATCGGGTGTATAGATGTCAATTTTTACCTCTGCATCTTTTTTTAACTTAAACTCTATAGGAAATTTCTGTTTTAGAGCTGGTGCAAATTCGCTATTTTTATATGGAATCATCTCAATAATATCTCCTGCAAATAGGAGACTACCTAAAAACACTAATGCTATAATCTTTTTCACTGTTTTACCTTTAGGTTTCTAATTTTTTTATAACTATATAAAAGAGTTTTTAACTCCAAATCTCTATTTAGTTTCATTATTTGAACTTTGTTCTTTACTCTACGAATAAAGAAGAGTTCACCTTTAGAGACTATAGGAAATCCATCTGTTACTCTTCCAAAAGTTAACTGTTTGACAGAAGAGTCCTCTAAAAAGACTCTATAGATATGGTAATTTCCTTTTTGATTTGAGCTAAAGTATAAATATTTATCCTCACTATCAGTAGTAGGTTGATGAGATATTGAGTTTAGAAGAGTAATTTGTTCTGCTTGACCTGAATTTATATCTTTTTTCCAAATCTCTTGAATAATATGTCCACACCCCTCAACACATGAGACATTGGCATAATATATCTCTTTTCCATCTTGGCTATATGGCTCTAGTGCTGTTGAGTGTTGATAGTGTAGTAATTTATGATTTTTGCCTAACAGATTCATAGATATTATCTCTGTCTTTTTACTGTTTCCATTGATTAGTTTTACTATCATGATTTTTTTACCATTTTCTATAAATAGAGGTTGAGTATAGGCATCTTTTTGACTCTGCAATATAATGCTCTCGTTACCATCAATAATGGTTCTCACACTTTTATCTGATGCAACATATACTATAGCACCACTACTAAAATCATAATCATAAGTTCTCGGCTCCTGTTTACTCTTAATCACTTCACATTTTTGCTCTTTACAGTGAACTATCTGCCAACTATCTTTTACTAAAGCAATAAAAGAGAGTTCACTAGCCGATAGATAACTTATAAAAAATAGATAAAAAAGTACCTTTTTCACCTTTTATCCTTGCAAAAGTTATCAAGATATTCAAAAGATTTAGTTAGGTTATTATCTTCTAATTTTTTAGGAAAGAGTGTTACAAACTTCTCTTCAAAAGCTAAAATATCTTCATACTCATGCTTCTTCCAAGGAGTCATCTCTAAAACTCTAATAACCCTCTTTAACTCATCTGTGCATTTACTCTCTTTAATTTTATAGTAGTTCAATGCCATCTCAAAAGCTGTAAATCGTGCTGTTCGTCTCAATTTAGAATTTGAGCTATTAATAGAGTTTTTTTTGCCTATCTTTTCTACTTTTTTATCTACAGCAATAAATGTTGCATTGGAATCTACAAACTTATGGATTACCCATGCGACCAATACAGAGTCACTCTCCCAAGGATAATAGGTCTTATAGACATTATCTTTTGCATAAATAGCACTCTGAAAAAGTAGCAAAAAACCAATAACTACACTAAACTTACCCATTGCTCCACCCACTCTGTTGCTGGATTTTTTTGTATCTCACTCCATACTCCTTGTTGTATAATTTTTCCACTGTTTAAAATAACAATTTGACTCTTGTCATCTCTAAAGCCCAAATGATGATGGGTTGAGGTAATCAATGCAAATCCATCTATCTTTTG
>JALWMP010000003.1 GCA_026996165.1 Campylobacteraceae bacterium | reverse complement strand
TTGATAGTGTGACTAAAAGGCTTTTTGAAGATATTATCATAGATGAAGAGAGACACTTTGACCAGTTTGATACTGAGATTGACAATCTTGAGAGATTTGGAGAGCAGTATTTGGCTCTTCAATCTATTGAACGGAGTAAGACTCGTTCTGCTATGCCTTAGTATTCTACGCTATCCATCAGTATATTATTCACTACTGATGGGTAGATGATTTATATTTCATTAACCTTATTTATATATACTCTTTAATTAAAAAAAATTATTTAATAAAATAATAGTTTATAATAAGTTGTTAATTATACAAGGAAAATCAATGAAACTATACGCACCATGGGAGAAAACTTTTAAAAGAGTAGCTACCCCCTTTGAACACTTTTTACATGCTCAGACCACAACAGGTATGATTTTGATGTTTATGACCCTTTTGGCATTGATACTTGCTAACTCACCACTAACCGAAAACTATACACACTTTTTTCATACCAAAGTAAACTTGACTGTGGGTTTGTGGGAACTCTCTCATACTATTCATCACTGGATAAATGATGGACTTATGGCAATCTTCTTTTTTATAATTGGTTTAGAGATAAAAAGAGAGATTTTAGTAGGAGAGTTATCTAATCTGAAAGTAGCTATTTTACCTATTTTGTCTGCTATTGGTGGAATGCTTTTTCCTGCACTTATCTACCTAGCTATTAACCAAGGTACAGAGGGGGCGAATGGGTGGGGAATTCCTATGGCAACAGACATCGCTTTTGCTATCTCTGCTTTGGTACTTTTGGGGAAACGAGTTCCTTCTGCATTAGTAACTTTTTTAGTTGCTCTAGCTATTGTTGATGACCTTGGAGCCGTTCTAGTTATAGCTCTTTTCTATACAGAGCAGATTCATCTTCTACCTTTAGCTTTAGCAGGAGCTTCATTTTTAGTTTTGATTTCGTTTAATCGTTTTGGAATACATGCTATTTTACCTTACTTTATTGTGGGACTCTTTTTATGGTTCTTTATGTTAGAGTCAGGGGTTCATGCCACTATTGCAGGAGTGATTGCAGCTTTAGCAATTCCATCAAAGCCAAAACGAACACCTGATGAGTTCTCTTCTCATACAAAAGCATTACTTGATGAGTATGATAAGGTTTCAACAGGAGATGTTCATGAACTCAATGAAAATCAAAAAGCAATTTTACGAAATATTCAAGACCGAATCGACGCTGTAGGAACTCCTGCTTCAAGGTTAGAGCGTGGGCTTCATCTACCTGTAGCGTTGATTGTTATTCCTCTTTTTGCTTTAGCCAATGCTGGGATAACTATTGATTTCTCCTCTTTAGGAGAGGTACTATTTGAGCCTGTCTCATTAGGGATTATAGCAGGACTTATTGGAGGAAAGGTTTTGGGTATTTTTGGCATAGCATGGTTGGCTATTAAGTTAAAAATAGCCCAACTCCCAAAAGAGAGTAGCATGAGCCAAATCTTTGGTGTGGCATTTCTTGGAGGTATAGGGTTTACCATGTCCATTTTTGTTGCAGACCTTGCATTTGTTAACTCTGAAGAGCTTATTTTTCAGGCGAAAGTTGGGATTTTGTTAGCCTCTTTAATTGCAGGGGCTATTGGATATGTTTGGTTGAGGTTTGTGGCTTATAGAGATTGAAATAGAAAATTTTTTTAATACCCATAATAGCTATAAGTAACATAAAAGACAATTTTGGTAGTTGTTTTAGGGTAAGGGTAGTCTTTGTAAGCAACTCTAATAAGTGTTAAAGTGTTCTCATCTAATGAACGATACCCTGTTCTTGTTTTTAGATGTAGGTTAGAGATGTCGCCGTTTGGGTGTAGGTTAAAGGAGACAACATTTGTTCCCTCTTGTCCTGTTTTTGCTGCTGCTTGGGGGTAGCCTCTTCTTGTAAGTGTTCGTTGTGTTATCTCTTGAATCTCATCTAGGTTATTCTCTATAAACTTCTGCTGTGTAGGTGTCATATTATGAAAACTTGAACCATAGAGCTTTTTAATTTTTCTATTTGGGTATCTTCGAGAAGTACTTTTAGGTTGTGGTTGTGAAGGAGAACCTAGAAAAGATGCAAGGTCATTAGACTCTTTGGCTGTTTTTGGTTGCTCTATAAATGCATCTGGAATATAGATAATATCGTCTGTATTGTTCTGTTTTGGTATCTTCTTTTTAGAGACCTTTTTTTTAGGAACTTTTTTCTTAATAGCTTTTTTATGAATAGGCTTCTTTTTTGTTAGCTTCTTTTTTGGAGTACTCTTTTTATGTAGCTTCTTTTTGACAATAGGTCTCTTTTTTGTAGGCTTTTTCTTAACATGCTTCTTTTTCGGTACAACTATAGGTGTTGCAACTGTAGGTTCTTTTTCTACCTTTTGGGGTTGAGCTTTTGGTGCTGGTGGAGTTGTTTTTTTAGGTATAGGAATATTATGAATATCTATCTTAACTATATGGTCATTTTTCTTATGAGGGTAGAGTTCAATATCTGAAAACCTTGTTACAAAGAGCCAAATAAGTAAAGCATAAATTAACAGAGAAACAATAAAAGCAACAAAAAACCTCATAAACCATCCAAGTTAAAATATTAAAAAGAGTATAATCAAAAAAAATTTAATTAGGATTAAAAAGAATGAGTTATAACAATAGTGAAGTAGCATTTAAAGAGGCTTACGAGGTTATTCCTGGGGGTGTTGACTCTCCTGTTAGAGCATTTTCTTCAGTTGGTGGAACACCTGTTTTTATAGAAAGAGGTGATGGTGGTTACCTTATAGATATAGATGGAAATAAGTATATAGACTTTGTTCAGAGCTGGGGACCACTTATTTTAGGTCATTGTGATGCTGATGTAGAGAGTGCAGTTATTGAAGCTGTTAAAAAGGGTCTTAGCTTTGGTGCTCCTACACTAATAGAGACGAAGTTAGCAAAAGAGATAGTAGAGATGTTCGATAGCATTGAGAAGGTACGTTTTGTAAGTTCTGGTACAGAGGCTGTTATGTCTGCTATTCGTTTGGCTCGTGGGTACACTAAAAGAGATGACTTTATAAAGTTTACAGGGTGTTACCATGGTCATGCAGACTCACTTTTGGTTCAAGCTGGTTCAGGCATGGCAACCTTTGGAAGTCCATCTAGCCCTGGGGTTCCTGCTGATTTGACCAAACATACACTTTTAGCTACCTACAATGACATTGAGTCAGTTAAAAAGTGTTTTGAGCAGAGTAAAGAGGGAGTAAGTTGTATAATTATTGAGCCTATTGCAGGAAATATGGGTCTTGTTCCTGCTGATGAAGAGTTTTTAGAGGAGCTTAGAGCGTTGTGTGATGAGCATGGGGCTTTGTTAATCTTTGATGAGGTTATGAGTGGATTTAGAGCCTCTCTAAAGGGTTACCAAGGGGTTGGTAGTGTAAAACCAGACATAGTAACTCTTGGAAAGGTAATAGGTGCAGGAATGCCTGTGGGTGCTTTTGGAACTAGAAAAGAGATTATGGCAGAGCTTTCACCAGAAGGTCCAATATATCAAGCAGGAACACTTTCTGGTAACCCTGTTGCTATGGCTGCTGGTTTAGCTTCACTTAGAAAGTTAAAATCAAACCCTGAAATATATGCTACTTTAGAGAAGAGAGCTAAAAGATTGATGGAGGGCTTTAAAGAGGTAGCAGATGCTGTAGGTGTTCCAATGGTAACTGATGTTCGTGGCTCTATGTTTGGTTTTTTCTTCTCTGATAAACCTGTAAAAAACTTTGATGACGCTTTAGAGAATGACTTTGAACTCTTTGGTATGTTCCATGGTAAGATGTTAGAAAAAGGAGTTTATCTTGCTTGTTCTTCTTATGAGACAGGGTTTATCTCTACAGCTACAACAGATGAGATGATAGAGGAGGCAATTTCAGCTGCTAAAACATCACTTCAAGAGTTGACTGCATAAAAATTATCAGACTTTTTGTCTGGTAATTAAATAAATCTTATATATAAAACTAATTAATTAAATTCAATTTTTATTTATCTTAATAGTACTTTCAATATACTTAATCCCATCATTTTTATGACATAATTGTGAAATAAGTTAACTAATTATGTTTAAAAATCATGCTATAAACTTATTATTATTGTTTATTATTTCTAAAATAACATTTAATCATATAAAATAAACTTTTTTTTCACAAACTCTAAAAATATCAAAAAATAGGCAAGACAAAAGTGAAAAAATTTGTTATGCTTTACTTATCAAGAAATCAACTAAGGAGGATTTGAATTGATGTTAGAAGGTAAAGTTCGGAGAGTATCACTCTTAATACTCGTATTATTTATGTCGGCGTGTAGTCAAACACAACCACAAGTTAAAACAGAGAAGAGAGCTTTTTCTGAAGTAAAGGAGCAGAGAGAGTCAATTAGTTTAACAAAGTTAAGTTTAACTTCTAATAAAAAAGTAGCAACACAAAAGGAGAATTGGGTTCCACTAAAAGTTGAAGATGAGATAGAGTGGAATGCAAAAGCACTACTTGGACATAAATATGTTTGGGGAGCAACTGGACCTAATAATTATGATTGTTCAGGATTTACACGAAAAGTTTTTGGTGATGTAGGTATTCATCTACCACGTGTCTCTCGTGACCAATCAAAAAAAGGTCAACTTGTATCGTTTAATGAACTTAAAAAAGGAGATTTGGTCTTTTTTGCAACTAAAAGAAGACATCCAAATCGTGTGACACATGTAGGTATCTACTTAGGTAATGGAAATTTTATTCATGCTAGTTCTGGTGCTAAAAAAATTGTTGTTTTTAATTTTAATGAACACCAGTATTATAAAAAACACTTTTTATGGGGACGACGTGTTATCTCTGAAAAGAGTCATGTAGCTTCAGCTATTTAGTTAATGTAACTCTTTAAAGATAAAGTTCTTTTTCCGTAAAATACTACGAACTTCTTCTTGGTGTTCTATGCCTTTGGTCTCTAAATGTACGGAGACTACGGCATCACCAAACTCAAGGTCAATAGATGTTCTATCGTATCCTATATGAACAATATTTGCACCTACTTCTGTTAGTAAATCAGTAAATGCCATAAGTGAGCCTGGTTTGTCTACCATAACAACAGATAGTTTCATTTTTCTATTACTTTTTACAAGCCCTTTTTCAATAATCAGTGAGAGCATTGTTACATCAATATTTCCACCACTTAGAACTATTCCAATCTTAGAGCCTTTTTCAAGATTAATTTTTTTGTGAAGTAGTGCAGCAACGCCTACAGCTCCAGCTCCTTCGACTAAAAGTTTTTGTTTCTCTAGCAAAAATAGAATAGCAGCTGCAATCTCATCTTCACATACTAACTCTAAACTATCTACTTCTTTTAAAATATGTTCAAGAGTAATTGGTGAGGCATCACGAACAGCAATTCCATCTGCAATAGTTCTTACACTTTGTGTTCCATGTGCTTCTTTAGAATCAAAAGACTCTTTCATTGCAGGAGCTCCTGCTGAAGCTACTCCAACTATTTTAATTTTTGGGTTTATGGCATTTATGGCAACACCCATACCAGAGATAAGACCTCCACCACCAACAGGTACAATGATTGCATCTAGGTCTGGTTCTACTTCTAGCATCTCAAGAGCAATAGTACCTTGACCTGACATCACTTCATCATCGGTGAAAGGGTGAACAAACTCTAAGTTATTCTCTTTTGTATACTTTATGGCATAGGCATAGGCTTCATCATAGTTTGCTCCATGTAAAATAACTTCTGCTCCAAACTCTTTTACCCCTTGAATTTTATTTAAAGGGGTTGAGTCAGGCATAACAATAGTAGCCTCTATACCAAAGTATTTTGCTGAAAATGCAACTCCTTGAGCATGATTTCCTGCACTTGCTGCTACAACTCCACCTCTTTTCCCTGCTTCAATAAGAGAGGCAATTTTATTGAATGCTCCACGAAGTTTAAATGCTCCTGTTCTTTGTAGGTTCTCTTTTTTTAAGTATACCTCATAACCACTTACTTCTGATAGTATGGGAGCATATGAAAATGGTGTATGGTGAATTACCCCATTTAGTCGTTCTTGTGCTTTTTTTATAGATTTTAAATCTAACATTTTATGTTTCCTAGATAATATATTGGTGTAATTATATCGTAAAGGATTAAAGATGGAATGTGAAATACCAAGAGTTAACTCAAACAAAGATGAGATGAAAAGATATTTTGAAGATGTAAAGAGTATTGCTGTTGTAGGTTGTTCTCCTGATTCTTCTAAGGCAAGTAATCGTGTAGCTAAGTATTTAAAAGAAGTAGGTTATAAAATGATACCTATCTATCCTAAGCACGATGAGATTTTAGGCGAAAAAGTATATAGAAGTTTAGCTGAGATTGATGAGCCTGTAGATATGGTGGTTGTCTTTAGAAAACCTGCTGCTCTTGGAGCTGTAGCTGATGCTGTAATTGCTCGTGGAGATGTAAAGGTCTATTGGACTCAACTTGGTTTAGTTAATAATGAAGCGGCTGATAAGGTTAAAGAGGCTGGAATTGCTGTAGTTCAAAACTATTGTGCTATGGTTGAGCATAAGGCTATTTTTTAAAATATAGAGAATATTTATCCATACTTTTAAAGGAGAAATAAAAAAGTATGGATAGTTAAAGTTAACTTTTTAGCCTATACTTTAGGCTTTAATTATTTGTAATTTTAGTAGATGAACTACCTGAGTGTTCTTCATTTTGTTCAGAAGAGTTAGCTGAATTACTTGAATGTCCTTGAGTGTCATTAGAGTTTCTAGCTTCTCTATTTCCCATTATATTTTCTATGGTATTATTGCTATCTAGTCTACCTGAATGTTCTTGATTATCATCAGCATTTCTACTTTCTCTATTCTCTATCATATTTTCCATGGTACTATTGCTATCTACTCTAGCTCTATGTTCTTGATTATCATCAGAGTTTCTAGCTTCTCTATTTCTCATTATATCTTCCATGGTACTATTGTTATCTATTCTATCTCTATGTTCTTGTTCTATATCTAAACTAGTTCTAATATGTCTTTCTTCTAAATTAGCTTTAGTTCTATTTAAATGCTCTATTGTCTGATTTTTATCTACAACTCTACCATGATATTCATCTGCATGTTCAGCTTTTAATCTATCATGAATTGATTCTAAAAGGTCTTGGTCTAAATTATCTAAAGATGGTAAAGTCTCTTGTACAACACTCTTAGCACCTTGAGGTATCTGTATACCATTAGAAGCATTTCCATCACTATCTAGTGTTTGAAGAAGTTGAGCTACTGTCTCATTTGTCTCTAATACTGTAACATTATCTTCTAGTGAAGAGGCATTTATCTCTCTTAATGTAACTTCACCTAGAGTAAAAGTACAACTACTATTGCTCTCAAATGTAAATGTTCCATTTTCATCTGTTGTTCCTGTCTCATTACCACATTTATAATCTACACCTGCAACAGCAGAATCAACATAGTACCCTTTTCCACTCTTTTGAATTTCATTATTAGTAGGAGTTGATGAGTTAGATGTACTACCACCTCCACCACCACAACCAACTAAAAGAAGTGTTGCTGTTACAACTGAACCTATTGTTAATCTTTTCATCTCTATCCTTTATGTTTTTTTGATGAAATGATTATAATACAAAAGTGTTAGTAAAGTATTAGCAAAATATTAAAATTTTAAATAGATAGTTGTACCAATATCTATTTTGCTATCTATTGATATAGAGATATTTAACTCATCACAGAGTTTTTTTACAATATGAAGTCCAATTCCTACACCTCTGTCATGCTCTTTATAAAATCTATCAAAAGCTTTAGATGGATTTTTTATACCAATACCACTATCTGATATGGTTAAAGTTTTTTTATCTCTTTTATAACTAATATCTACTCTTCCATTATCTTTGTTATATTTTGAAGCATTACTAATAAGATTGTCAATAACTCTAGTTAACCCTTTTTTATTACTCTTTATATATATATTAGGCTCTATCTCTATATTGTAGATTAGATTGCTATAGTTTCTCTCTATCATCTCAACTCTCTCTACTATCAATTTTTTTAGATTAATATCTTCTATCTCTAGTCTATGAGACAATAGATAGTGTTTTAGATTCTCTTGAAGTAGCAATAGATTATCTATGCCTCTTTCTATTCTATCTATCTTCTTGTTCTCTCCAATTTCATTTTTTAGTAGAGATAGATTTAGTCGCATAGTTGCCATTGGTGTATTAACATCGTGTAAAATATCTTTTATAAACTCTCTAGTTAAAAGAAGAGCTCTTCTAAGTGGATATAGTGAGTATAGTGAAAATAGTATTGATAGTATGGTAACAATAAATAGTACAATCAATAACTCTTTTATGG
>JALWMP010000002.1 GCA_026996165.1 Campylobacteraceae bacterium | reverse complement strand
CATACACCTGTTATGATTCACCGTGCTATTTTGGGTTCATTTGAACGATTTATAGGAATCTTAACTGAACACTATGCTGGAGAGTTTCCACTATTTATTGCTCCTACACAGATTATCTTTGTGCCAATTTCAGAGAGTCATGTAGCTTATGCAAAAGAGCTTAAAAATAGACTTATTGACCTAGATATTGATTGTGAAATTTTTGATAAGAACGATTCACTTAACAAAAGAGTGCGAACAGCAGAGAAACAGAGAGTACCTTACGTAGTCATTGTAGGTGATGAAGAGGTAGCAAACAATAGTGTAGCAATACGAGATAGAAGAGCAAAAGAGCAATATAATCTTTCTTTTGATGAATTTATGGTAAAATTAACTCAACAACTTAACGAAGGTAAAATTTGAGTAGACAAAACAACAGAAACAACAGAGGAAGAAAGAAACCAGATGATACTGTTATGAATGATAAGATTCGTGACAGAGAACTCCGAGTTTTAGGTGATGATGGAGAACAGCTAGGGATACTATCTCGTGATGAAGCACTTCAAATCGCAGACAATAAAGGGCTAGATTTAGTCCTTGTATCTCCAAATGCTAAACCTCCTGTTGCCAAGATTATGGACTACGGAAAGTTTAAGTATGAGCAAGAAAAAAAGAAAAAAGAGGCAAGAAAAAACCAAAAAACCATTGATGTAAAAGAGGTTAAGTTCTCTTGTAAAATTGCAGATGGTGATATTGCCTACAAAGTTAAACATGCAAGAGAATTTTTAGAGGCTGGAAAACATGTAAAACTAAGAGTCTTTTTACGTGGTAGAGAGATGGCAAACCCTGAATGGGGTGTTGAGGTTCTTAACCGTGTTTGGCCTATGCTTGAAGATGTAGGAAATCTTGAACAAGATGCAAAACGTGACGGTCGTTATGTTAATATGTATGTAACACCTAAAAAGAAATAATAAAAACTTACGGAACAATAACTACTATTGTTCCATTCCTAGTCTGTTCCCACACCTCTTCTATGTCATCATTTGTCATAGCAATGCACCCTTGTGTCCAATCAATAAGAACATTCATCCAATCTCCATAAGGTGAGAGAGACCAAGCAGGTGGTGTTCCATGAATCATTATCATACCTCCTGCACTAGCTCCTAACTCTTTTGCATGAGCTTTATCTTTAGCATTTGGGTAAGAGATGTGTAGAGATTTATAGTACTGTGGACTCTCTTGTCGCCAATCTAACACATAAACTCCCTCTGGGGTCTTCATGTCACCCTCAACCTCTTTAGCACCTACTGGAACTTGACCTAAACTAATATGATATTTTTGAAAGATTTGCCCATTACTAGAGAGATAGAGCATTCGTGTAGATTTTTTAATAATAACTTTATCTGCTATAGTTACAAAATCATCAGCTAAAATATAACTATTTCCCAATAAAAAAATAAATAAAAGACGTAAAAACATTAACTCTCCCTTATAATTTTATTCTTTAATATAGCACACTCATGCTGAAGAGTCTCTAGGTCTTTTTGATTATCTATAATATAGGTTGCTCTCTTTCTCTTCTCTTCAATAGGAAGTTGGGCATCAATTCTCTGTAGTGCCTCCTCCTTAGTTATGCTATCCCTCTTCATTAATCTCTCTATTTGTAACTCTTTGGGAATATAGACAACTATACTCTTTTTAATAGGGTAACGATTAGTCTCAAAAAATAGAGGAATATCAACTAAATAGGGCTTTTTCTCTCTGTCAAGTTTTTCAGATTGCTTTTCAATTTCAGAAAATATAAGAGGATGAAGTAAATTTTCAAGTTTTAACTTCTCCTCTTTATTAGCAAAAATCAACCTACCCAATGCCTTTCTATCAACCTCTCCATCAACAATATACTCTTCTCCAAAAAGTTCAATAATTTTATCTTGGCTCTTCTGTAGAGTCTCATGTGCTATCTTATCTGCATCAATAATCTTAAAACCAAACTCTTTAAAAATGTTTGCTACGGTACTCTTTCCTGTTGCTATGCCACCTGTTAAAGCAACTGCATACTTAAATGCCATATTATACTCCTAAATAATCTTTATTTATAATATCAATTCAATTTATTTTTAATATTATCAAGAAAAGAGTATACTTTCAAGAATATAATCAAAAAAATTGAATTTAAAGGAATAATATGGCATTTTCACCAGAAAATCGTGCAGGTACTCTTAGTGGTATTCTGTTTGTTGCTATCTTTGCAGCTGCTGCTACTTATATTGCAGGGTTAGCTCCTATTCATAAGCTAGGGCTTTCACCTCTTGTTATTGGTATTGTTATGGGAATTTTCTATGCAAATACACTTCACAACAAACTACCATCTGCTTGGGAGAGTGGAATTACCTTTTCAGGTAAAAAAATTTTACGTTTTGCTATTGTGATTTATGGATTTAGAATTACCTTTCAACAGATTATGGCTGTTGGAATGGAAGGATTTTTAGTCTCACTTATTATGCTCTCAACAACATTTATACTTGGAACATGGCTAGGTAATAAAATCTTTGGTATGGAAAAAGACACCTCTATGCTTACTGCCTCTGGTGCTTCTGTTTGTGGTGCGGCTGCTGTTTTAGCAACTGAACCTGTACTCAAAGCTGAAGGACACAAAACTGCTATTGCTGTTTCAATGGTTGTTCTTTTTGGTACTATATCAATGTTTCTATACCCTGTACTTTATACTACTATTATTGAACATGCAACAGGTTTTCTACACATGACACCTCGTCAATTTGGTATCTATGTAGGTGGAACTATTCATGAGGTTGCTCAAGTTGTTGCTGTTCCTGCTTCTGTTCCAAACTCTCCTGCTGAGATGGCTAACTCAGCAGTTATTGTTAAGATGACAAGAGTTATTATGATTGCTCCTATGCTTATTGTTCTTGGGCTATACCTTAGTTATCAAGCTAAAAAAGATGGTGGAGAAGGTGCAGATGTTAAGTTGGTAATTCCTTGGTTTGCTGTCTACTTTATTGGTGTAGCAGCATTTAACTCATTTCACTTAATACCTGAGAATATTGTTAACAATATTAATATTGTAGATACCTTTTTACTTACAATGGCAATGACAGCTCTTGGTATGGGAACACGCTTTGCTAAATTTAAAGGGTTAGGTTTAGCCCCTGTCTATACTGCGTTAGGTATGTTTATTTGGCTTGTTATTGGTGGATTTATTATTACAAAGCTTGTTTGTAGCGTAATTTAACCCATGAACTAAGTTTAACTTTATATCTTTAGAGTTAAACTTATATTGAAAAAGACATCTCTATTCTCCGAATGAAATTGGATTTCATTTTATAATTAAAAATATCGAAGAGATGTCTATTCTTATCAATACTTTTCTCTTATGAAATTTCCATATTATTTAAGGAATATAAGTATGATAGAACTCTACGAAAAACTTGGACTATTCTATGATTGGTCAAGATATAGAGAAAAGAACTAAAAAAAACAGATAATCTCACACTAATAAAAAATAAAAACTTTCACTCGTTTGGGTTGTTTAATGTGTTATACTTTCATTAATAAACAGAAAAGATAACCAAATGAGATTAAACAAATATATTGCACACAACTCAAAATATTCACGCCGTGAAGCAGATGCTCTTATTGAGGCTGGAGATGTAAAAGTAAACGGTACTAAGATGACCAACTTTAGCTATGATGTCCAAGAGGGAGACAAAGTCTCTGTTCGTGGACTCTATGTCAAAGAGAAGACAGAGCTAACTATGGTGGTCTTTAACAAACCAAGAGGCTCTCTTGTTACCAAAAAAGATGACCGTGGAAGAACCACTATCTACCATCTTCTTCCTGGAAAGTTTAGACACTTTATTCCTATTGGACGACTTGACTTTGCCTCTGAAGGGCTTCTGCTCTTAACTGACTCCCCAAGAGTTGCAGAAGTGATGATGAAGAGTGGGCTTGACCGTACCTACAACATCAAAATTGACAAACCACTAACCCCAGAGATGGAACAGGCTATGAAAGAGGGATTGGTTCTCGATGATGCACGAGCAGGTGGGCATGAGAAGTCAAAGATTTATAGTATGGAGTTTACCCCTTTTGTTCACTATGAGGTAAGAGGAGTCTCAAAACACTTTACTAAGCTTAGAGTTACCATTAATGAGGGGAAAAACCGTGAATTACGCCGTTTCTTTGGACACTTTGAAGCCAATGTACTTGACCTAAAACGTGTAGAGTTTGGTGGTATTTCACTCAACAATCTACCTACAGGAAAGACGCGTTTCTTTACTCGTCGTGAGTATGATGATTTGCATAAATACTTAAAGGCGATGCGTAAACTAGAAGAGCAAGAGAAGAAAGAGGAAGCCGATAGATTAAGAGCTGAACATCTGCGAGAAAAGAGAAAAAATCAGACTCCAGAGCAGAAGAAACAGGCAAAACTAGCAGAAGAGAAGAGAGTAAAAGAGATTAAACAGAAAAACTCCAACAGAAATAATCCAAATAGAAAAAATAGGAAGTAGTTGTGTCTTTGGCACAGAAGTATCGCCCCTCAAGCCTCGATGAGATTGTAGGACAGGAACATCTTTTAGCTAAAGGGGCTGTCTTTAGAACTCTTATTGAAAAAGATGCTCTTATTCACTCCTTTTTCTATGGACCTCCTGGGTGTGGAAAGACCACTCTAGCAAGAGTTATTGCCAAAATTTTAAGACGACCCTTTTTTGAGCTAAATGCCACTACACTAAAGATAGACGATTTACGAAAGATATTTAAAGAGTATGCAAATACTTTAGAGAAGCCTCTTATATTTATAGATGAAGTTCACCGACTAAGCAAGAACCAACAAGAGGTACTGCTACCATTTATGGAAAATAACTCTGCTTTAGTTATTGGAGCTTCTACTGAAAACCCCTACTACTCACTCACCTCTGCCATGCGTTCACGCTCTCACCTCTTTGAGTTAAAGCATGTGAATAACTCTGCACTAAAGCTACAACTTCAAAAGATTATAGAAAAAGAAAAAGTAGAACTCTCAAAAGAGGCACAAGATTTTTTAGTTAGTTCATCATCAGGCGATGTTCGAGCTATGCTAAACCTTTTGGAGTCTGCCATAGCTTTAGGAGACAAAGTTACTGTCAAGATGCTAAAATCCATTCGCCCCCACGCCCTACAAGCAGGAAGCTCAGAGGCTGACACTCACTACAACCTAACCTCTGCTATGATAAAATCTATAAGAGGCTCAGACATAGATGCTAGTCTCTACTACTTAGCAAGACTTATTGATGGTGGAGAACCTGCTGAGTTTATAGCAAGACGTTTAGCCATACTTGCTAGTGAAGATATAGGCAACGCTAACCCCCATGCCCTAAATCTTGCCTCTTCTACGCTTAATATTGTCAAAACAATAGGCTACCCAGAGGCTAGAATTTCACTCTCTCAGTTAGTGATATATCTAGCCTCTTCTCCTAAATCTAACTCTGCTTATGTTGCAATAAACAGTGCCTTAAAGGCTATTAAGGAAGGAGCTATATACCCTATACCTGCAAATATTAAACAAGATAATGTAGGTTATTTGTACCCACATGACTTTAATGGTTGGGTAGTGCAGAGCTATATGGTTAAAAATATGAAGTTTTATAATAGTTCTAAAATTGGGTTTGAAAAGACTTTAGATGAGTGGAGTAACAAGATTAGAGGGGTGTTGTAGGCAATGCCATTGAATTATTTACACTGCCATGGGTAATTACGTTCATCTGACCTAGTGAACCTCACTCTCACAAATCAAAGATTATGGGAGAGTGAGGTTCACGCAAAAGGATTTATTGAGATTTTAGCAGATAAACATATTGTAGAGACAAAATTTGGTCAAATTATGGATGATGCAATGAGTGCTGTACCAAGTGGATTTGGGACTCCAGTTAATCCTACTAACCTGAGTTCGACGGAATACCATATTCACAAAAGCCTAAAAATAGGTAAGGTTTTCAAAATCAAATTCGTAGGACTAGCCATAGCTAATTGTCCTCACTTCGTTGCGGAGTTACACCAAGAATTTTATTTTGGAAAGATTGCCTATTTTTAGGCTTCCCTTCGGGTTTTACGAGGTTTCCCATATGCTTAGACAGATTTTTTTGGTAAAACTCCGCAACGAAGTGAGGACAATTAACTAGTTAGTCCTGCAAAAATCTGCCGTTGCCTATGCAGTGCTTTGCACTCTCTTCGAGAAAAACCTCATAAAATTGTGGATATGGTATTCCGTCGAACTCAGGTTACTATTTACCGTGTCGTTAAAGCCATTGCAGATACAGGTAGTATGTATACAAAAGAAAAAAAAGTTAGAGTACTTCCTAAAAATCTAAAAGAGGCTGTTCGTAAAAGTGGATTAACTCCAGAGAGCTTTAATAAAGCATATATAGCAGCTAGAGAAGCAAAATATTTAGGTAAAAATAGTGTAAATGAAGCTGCTATTAAAATGTTAAAAGCTGTAGAGTCTCTTAATATATAAAAAGTTAATTATTTATACTTATTAAAGCATAGGTCGGGATATCCTCATCCCGACAAAAATATATAATGCTAAAAACTATTTAGCATTCTTCTTATCACGAGCTACTCTACGTCGAACAATAGGGTCAAGTGCCTTTTTACGAATACGAATAGACTTTGGTGTTACTTCTACTAACTCATCGTCTTCTATCCACTCCATAGCAGACTCTAGGGTAATCTCTCTTGGAGGAACAAGTTTAATGGCATCATCTGCACCACTTGTTCTCATATTGGTCAACTGTTTACCCTTAAGAGGGTTTACCTCTAAGTCACCAGGGCGAGATGACTCACCTATGACCATTCCGTTGTAGACTTTATCTTGTGGCTTAATAAACATAGTACCACGAGCTTGAAGGTTAAAGATAGAGAAAGCTACAGCCTCACCATCATCCATTGATACCAACGCACCAGGGGTTCTTGACTCAACAGAACCACTATAGGCTCTATACTCCAAGTATGAGTGGTTCATAATCCCCTCCCCTTTTGTATCGGTCAAAAACTCACTTCTAAACCCAATAAGTCCACGAGCAGGAATCTCAAACTCTAAACGTACTGTTCCATCAGGCATTGGTGTAAGAGAGGTCATATTTGCCTTTCTCTTTCCAAGCTTCTCAATAGCAACCCCTTGAAACTCCTCTGGAACATCAACAACCAAATGCTCAAAAGGTTCCATTTTAACACCATTCTCCTCTTTGGTTACAACCTCTGGACGAGCTAAAAGAAACTCAAACCCTTCACGTCTCATATTTTCAGCCAAGATACCAATCTGAAGCTCACCCCTACCTGAAACTTTAAAAGAGGCATCTCCCATAGGTTCCATACGCATTGCTATGTTTGTCTCCATCTCCTTTTCAAGACGCTCTCTAATTTTATTAGAAGTTACATGTTTACCCTCTTGACCAGCTAAAGGTCCATCGTTGACTGACATAATAACCGAAAGAGTTGGCTCTTCAACGTGCATAGGATCTAATGCTATAGGATTTTGAGTATCACAAATGGAGTCTCCAACATCAATATCTGAAAATCCTGCAATAGCTACAATATCACCAGCCTCAGCCTCTTCTATATCCATTCTCTCTAATCCTTTAAAACCAATTAGTTTAGAGACTCTTGATTTTGTTTTAGAACCATCGGCTTTAACAAGAAGATACTCATCACCTTTTTTCACTTTACCATTAAAAATACGTGTAATACCAATACGCCCAACAAAATTATCACTATCTAGTGTAAATACTTGTGCTTGTGTATCAGCATCAGGTGAACCTTGAGGATAAGGAACATGCTCAATAATAGCTTCAAATAGTGGAGTCATATCTTTGTTCTCATCTTCAAGTTCCAATTTAGCATAACCATCACGAGCAGCAGCATATAGTACAGGGAACTCAAGTTGTTCTTCATTTGCATCAAGGGCTACTAAAAGGTCAAAGACTTCATCCATTACTCTATCAGGCTCTGCACCATCTTTGTCGATTTTATTAATAACAACCACAGGAATAATCCCAAATGCAATAGCTTTCTTCAAAACAAACTTAGTTTGAGGCATAACACCCTCTTGTGCGTCAACAAGTAACAGTACCCCATCAACCATCTTTAAAACACGCTCAACTTCACCACCAAAATCGGCGTGACCAGGGGTGTCAATAATATTAATCTTATGGTCACCATAAGTAATAGCAGTATTTTTAGAAAGAATAGTAATTCCTCTTTCCATCTCAATAGCATCACTATCCATTGCTCTCTCTTGAACCTCTTGGTGAGCTTCAAATGTACCCGATTGCTGTAGAAGTTGGTCAACAAGTGTTGTCTTACCATGGTCAACGTGTGCAATAACGGCAATATTTTTAATTTTTTGCATTAATAAAATTCCTATACTCT
>JALWMP010000001.1 GCA_026996165.1 Campylobacteraceae bacterium | reverse complement strand
CATAGTTTGCACCCTCGAAAACAGGAGTTCCAAATTTTACTCCATTTGCCCAGTCTCTTGCATAAACAAGTAACTCTTCATCAGATAATTTTTCTAATGTCTCTTTTGCATTCATAAGCTTAGCTACATCTGCAATCTCTGTCATTTTGGCTCTAAGGTCACTAATCATACTCTCTTTATGCTCATCAAACATTGCTTGAATTTGGTCACCAAGCTCTTTAGCAATCATTCCTAGGTGAACTTCAAGAATCTGTCCAATGTTCATACGAGATGGAACTCCTAGTGGATTCAAGATAATATCAACCGTTCGTCCATCTTTCATATATGGCATATCAATCTCAGGAACAATATTAGATACAATACCTTTGTTTCCGTGACGACCAGCCATCTTATCTCCAACTTTTAACTTACGTTTAGTTGCAATATAAATCTTAACTAATTTTGTTACACCATTTGGTAGAATATCATCTTTCTCTAAAATATTAAGTTTCTCTTCATGAGCATCTTTAAGTTTTTTCTTCTGTCTTTGGAAGTAGTTTTTAGTTGAATTATACTCAGATTGAACAGAGTTATCATAAGCTTGAACAACAGATTTTAGGGCAAAACGGTTTACCTCTTCAATTACATTAAAAGGAATAGTTTCTCCTACTTTATAATCAACCCCAGCAACAGTTACATCTGAAACTAAAGTAGATTCTGAAAGTAGTTTAGCAATTCTAAGACGCTCCTCTTTATCAATCATCAAAAGTTTATCATGATGTTCTGCATCAAGTCTTGATTTCTCTTCCTCATAAGACTGAATTGCTCTTTCATCTTTCTCTTGACCTTTTTTGATAAAGACTTTAATATCAACTACAACACCCTCCATAGAGGCTTTACAGTAGAGAGATTTATTTACAACATGACCAGCTTTATCTCCAAAAATGGCTCTAAGTAGACGCTCTTCAGGAGTTGGTTTAATTTCACCTTTTGGAGAGACTTTACCTACTAAAATCATTCCTGGTTTAACATGAGTTCCAAGTTTAACAATACCCGAATCATCTAAGTGAGAAAGTTCATCTTCACGAATATTCTGAATATCTCTTGTAATCTCCTCTGTACCATGTTTAAGCTCTCTAGCTTCTACTTCAACTTCATAAGTATGAACAGATGTAAAGGTATCTTCTCTTAAAATTTTCTCAGAGATAATAATCGCATCTTCGTAGTTATAACCATACCAAGGCATAAAGGCAACACACATATTCTTACCAATAGCAAGTTCTCCCATGTCCATATTTGGACCATCTGCTATTACCTGACCTGCTTTAACTATATCACCAAGTTTAACTGTTGGCGTTTGAGTAAAGGTAGTATTTTGGTTTGTACGCATATTCTTTTCCATTGGGTAATGGTCAATATAAACACCACCTTCATCTTCACCTAAAATATAGATATTTTTAGAATCAACTTTTTCAACTCTACCTGAACGTTTTGCCTTAACAGACTCCCAAGCATCACGAGACATAATCGCTTCCATACCTGTACCAACTACTGGTGCTTCTGTTCTAAGTAGAGGCACTGCTTGACGTTGCATGTTTGAACCCATCAATGCACGGTTCGCATCATCGTGTTCTAAGAAAGGAATAAGTGCAGCAGCTGAACCTGAAACCATTAATGGCGAAATATCAATAAGTGAGACTTTTTTAGTCTCATTAAGTAAAATCTCACCATTACATCTAGTCTCAATCAACTCATCTACGATTTTTCTGTCAACCACTTTTGTTGACGCTGGTGCAATAACCAAGTCCTCCTCTTGTGTTGCTGTCAAATAGACAATCTCATCTTGAATTACTCCATCAACAACTCTATTATATGGAGCTTCAATAAATCCAAGCTCATTTACCTTTGCATAGGTAGCAAGTGTATTAATAAGACCAATGTTTTGTCCCTCTGGTGTCTCAATAGGACAGATACGACCATAGTGAGTTGGGTGAACGTCACGTACTTCAAAACCAGCACGTTCTTTTACAAGACCACCTTCACCTAATGCCGATAATCTTCTTTTATGTGTTACTTCAGAGAGTGGATTTGTTTGGTCCATAAACTGAGATAACTGACCTGACGAGAAGAACTCTAAAATGGTATTTGTAATCATCTTAGAGTTAACCAAATCGTGAGGCATAAGCTCATCAAGTTGACCAGAGATAGTAGTCATCTTATCTCTAATAGCCTTTTGCATCTTAGTAAGACCGTTATAGAGTTCATTACCAAGTAGCTCACCAATAGCTCTAATTCTTCTGTTACCTAAGTGGTCTCTGTCATCAATATGACCTGAACCATTTTTAACTTTTGAGAGGTATTTTACAGTGTTGATAATATCTTCAGAAGTTAAAACAGTAACATAGTCAGGAATGTCAAGACCTAATTTATGGTTCATCTTCATTCGACCAACTTTAGTTAAATCATAACGCTCTGGATCAAAGAATAGCTGTTTTAAAAATACTCTTGCTGCCTCAGCAGTTACAGGTTCTCCTGGTCTCATAACTTTATAGATACGAATAATTGCTAACTCATTCTCATCTTCAATCTCTTCAGTTTGTTTAAGTAATCGAAGTGATTCTTGGTCTGCAATAAAGGACTTAATAATTGAGTCATCAGCTCCATCTGCTAAATCATCAGCAATATGAAAAGATTCAACTCCAGCATCAATAAGCTTCTTAAGTTTAAGTTCATCCATCTGAGTAACAACATCAAAAAGAACCTCTCCACTCTCTTGGTCAATAACTGGACGAGCAAGATGTCTCTCTGCTAGAACTTCAACTGGATACTCTACCCACTCTAATCCATTATCTATCAATTTTTGAGCTTTTTTCTTAGTTAATCTTTTTGATGCAGCAAGAACTACATTACCATCTAAATCTCTAACTTCATAAGGAGCACGACCTACAAAATCTTCAACTGAAAACTTAGTAACAAAGCGATTGTCTTTAACAAAAATCTCTTTAGAGTTATAAAAGAGTTTCATAATATCTTCTTTAGAGTAATCCAATGCTCTAAAGAGAATAGTTACAGGAATCTTTCTTCTTTTATTAATTCTTGCATATAGAATATCTTTTGCATCATACTCAAAATATAACCATGAACCTCTATCTGGAATAATCTGTGCAGAGTAGATAAGCTTATTTGCAACTGTTGTTGCCTCCTCCTCTTTAAAGATAACACCAGGACTTCGGTGAAGTTGATTTACAACAACTCTCTCAACACCATTAATAATAAAAGAAGTTCTATCTGTCATAAGAGGAATATCTCTTACATAGACAGCTTGTTCTTTAATCTCTTTTGGGTCAAGCTTTTCACCTGTTTTTTCATCTCTGTTCCATATAGTAAGAGCAATATTCATTTTTAGTGAAACTGAGTAGGTTAATCCACGTTCCATACACTCACGAATAGTATATTTAGGCTGTACAATATCACTTCCTTTATACTCTAAAGTGAGTCTATTTTGATGGTCATGAAGTGGAAAAACAGAAGAAAAAACTTTCTCAATAGTAGATTCTGAACGGTTTTTAGCACCAATCATTAAAAAGTCATCATAAGATTTTTGTTGAAGTTGAAGTAAATTAGGAACTGCAATTTGTTGAGGGGTCTTTGAAAAATCGACTCTAAGTCTATTTCCAGAGTGTAAAGTATTTAACATGGGCAAACCTCTTTAATAGTATGTTAATTAATAAATGTATAGATATACAAAAAAACTATTGCGCAATAGCTTATCGCTATATCCTAATAAAATATAATCTGTCTTTGTTGATTTTGCACTGTTACTAATGCAGTACAAGAGTTATAATCTACTGTTACTAATGCAGTAGAAGAAAGGGTTGAAACATTTAAAATTTCAGATGAGTAAAACTCACCTGAATATAAGTCAAATATGACTTATTTAAGCTCACAAGAAGCACCAGCCTCTTCAATTTGCTTTTTAATCTCTTCAGCTTCCTCTTTAGAGATAGCTTCTTTAAGTGTAGTTGGAACATCTTCAACTGCTGCTTTAGCCTCTTTAAGTCCAAGACCAGTAATTGCTCTTACTACTTTAATAGCATTAATTTTCTTAGCACCTGCATCTGTAAGAACTACATCAAACTCTGTCTTCTCTTCAGCTGCTGCTGCACCTGCATCTCCACCAGCAGCTACTACAGTAGCTTGTGCAGATACACCAAAATGTTCTTCAAACTCTTTTACAAGCTCAGAAAGCTCTAATACTGACAAATTTGAGATAAACTCTAATACATCTTCTTTAGTTGTTGCCATAATTAATTCCTTTTATGATTCTATAATTTTTAGTATTTAATTTGTTCGATAAAATCGAACCTAGAAAACCTACGCCTCTTCTTCTTTTTTAGTAGCTAATGCTTGAAGACCAATGGTAAATGAACGAATTGGACCATTCCAAACATTAAGTAACATACCAAGAAGTTCTTCTCTACCAGGTAATTTAGCCATTGCTTCGATTGTTGAAATATCAGCAACTTTAGACTCAATAACACCTGCTTTAATAGAGAAGTTACCTTTGTTAGCAATAGCAGATTTGTCAGCTACTTTACAAGTAGCAATCTGGTCTTCACCCCAGATAAAGATGTTATTATCGAGAAGTTCCAACTCTTCACACTCTGCATTTTTAAGTGCAATACTTGCAAGAGTATTTTTTACAACTCTAACATTGACATCATTTTCTCTAGCTAATGCTCTAACACCTTCTAATGCTTCAACAGTCATACCTTTGTAATCACAAACAATTACAGCACCCTGATTAGCAAAAGAAGTTGATAGTTCCGCAACAATAGCTTCTTTTTCAGTTCTAGTCATTTTTTCTCCTTTCGACCTCTAATAGGGTGTCTATTTGACACATATATCCTTTCGAATATATTAATTAAGCTTTCGCCCCTATTATCTTCAGCCTAAAATCGTTTTATGCCAAGCATAAAGGAAAAGATATAAGATAGAGGATAGAGGGGTCAGGTGAACGTAATCATCATAGCATGATTACGTTCACCTGACCCCCCTATCCCTATCTATCCATATCCTAAGCTTTAGGCTCTTAAGCTTTTGCTTTCATCTCTAAAAGCTCAGCTGTATCAAGTGTTACAGCAGGACTCATAGTTAAAGACAATGCTCCATTAAGGATATATCGTCCTTTAGCAGAAGCTGGTTTAACTTTATTAATTGTCTGAACAAAAGTCTCTAAATTCTCTTTAATTTTATCTGCACCAAACGATACTTTCCCAATTCCAGCGTGAATATTCCCTTTTTTGTCTGTTCTAAAGTTAACTTTTCCACCTTTAGCTTCAGTAACAGCTTTAGCTACATCCATAGTAACTGTTCCTGTTTTAGGGTTTGGCATTAAACCTTTTGGTCCTAAAATTCTCGCTACTTTACCTAATGTTCCCATCATATTAGGTGTTGCAATAACTGTATCAAAATCAATATTTCCTGCTTGAATTGCTTCAATTAACTCATCTGAACCAACTAAATCAGCACCTGCTGCTTTTGCTTCATCAGCTTTATCATCTTTTGCAAATACAGCAACTCTAACTTGCTTACCTGTACCATTTGGAAGAACTACTGAACCTCTAAGCATCTGGTCAGCATGTCTTGGGTCAACATTTAAATTTAATGCAACTTCAACTGTCTCATCAAATTTAGCTGATTTTAACTCTGAAAGAAGAGCAGTTGCTTCATCTACAGAATACTTCTTTTCTGTATCTATTTTTTCTAAGAGCGCTGCTCTTTTTTTACTTATTTTTTTTGCCATTTATTTCTCCGATGATAATAAATCTCCCACAACTTTGTGGTAATTATAAAAATAATACTACTATTCAGTAATATCAACACCCATTGAACGACAAGTACCAGCAATAATCTTTGCTGCCATCTCTTTGTCATCTGTATTTAAGTCTGCAATTTTTTTCTCAACAATCTCATCAATTTGAGCCTTTGTTAAAGATGCGACTTTGTTTTTAAGAGGATTATCTGAACCACTTTTAATATTTGCTGCTTTCATAATAAGCTCAGATGCAGGTGGTTGCTTTGTCTCAAATGTAAAACTTCTATCTGCATAAACAGTTACTTCAACGGGTATTTTAAATCCCATTTTGTCTTTTGTTCTTTCGTTAAATGCTTTACAAAATTCCATAATATTAACACCACGTTGACCAAGTGCTGGTCCTACTGGTGGTGATGGATTAGCTGACCCAGCAGGAATCATCATTTTGAACTTTTCAGTTACTTTTTTTGCCATCATTTTCTCCTTAGATAAAATAGTCATTTATTTAAAAAATAAAAACTTAAATCATAATATTTTTTATTATGATTTAAATTTTCAAATAAAATATAAAAAAAGGGGAACAGAGTCAAACCCTGTTCCCCTACTTGTACACTAAATCTATATAATTTTTTCTACTTGAGTATAGAGAATCTCTACTGGAGTATTTCTACCAAAAATTGAAACATTTAATTTCAGTTTTCCATGGTCTAAATCATACTCTTCAACCATTCCAGTAAAATTAGCAAATGGTCCATCTATAATACGAACCATCTCACCATTTTCAAAGTCAACTTTAGGTCTAGGTGCTGTTTTCTTCTCCATCTTATCTAATATAACTTTGATATCTGCATCAGATAGAGGTGTAGCTGTTTTACCTTCTCCAATAAAACGAGATACTCGTGGTAAAGATTGAATCTTATGCCAAAGTGATGTATCTAAACTAACATGAGCAAAAACATAACCAGAGTAAAGCACACGTTCAGTAATCTTCTTCTCTCCATTTTTTACTTCAATAACCTCTTCTGTAGGAACAATAATAGACTCAATCTGGTCTTCTATTCCATTCTCTACTGCTAAAAGTTCTATCCCTTTTTTTACAGCCTGTTCAGAACCTGAATAGACTTGGATTGCATACCATTGAAATGACATACTAACCTACCACTGCTGTTACTATTGACGACATCATTAAGTCAACAAGTGCTAAAAAAATTGATATTACTGTTACCACTAAAAAAACTGCAAAAGCTGCTTGTCTCACTTGTGTTTTTGTTGGAAATATAACTTTTTGAATCTCTTCTTTAACGTGTGAAAAATATGTTGTTAATTTTTCCATTTATAATTACCTTTTAATTATGGCAGGCCAAGAGGGACTCGAACCCCCGGCACCTGGTTTTGGAGACCAGTGCTCTACCAACTGAGCTATTGGCCTAAGAATAAGAGAGAAGAAAACTTCTCTCTAAAAAAGCAAAAAACTTATTACAGCTTCATCTCTTTATGTATGGTATGACACTTACACCATTTGCAATACTTTTTTAAAGCAAGTTTTTCTGTAGTGTTTCTTTTATTCTTAGTAGTGTGATAGTTACGTCTTGTACACTTTTCACAACCTAAGTGAATTGTTTCTCTCATTTAGTTTCTCCTAAAATATTTTAGAGAAAAGCACCAAGCCCTTCTCTAAGTGTTACTACTCAATAATTTCAGCAACAACACCAGCACCAACAGTTCTACCACCTTCACGGATAGCAAACTTAGTACCCTTTTCAAGAGCGATTGGAGCAATTAGTTCAACTGTAATAGTTACATTATCACCTGGCATAACCATCTCTACACCCTCTTCAAGTGTAATTGAACCAGTAACGTCTGTTGTTCTTACGTAAAACTGTGGTCTATAGTTATTAAAGAATGGAGTGTGTCTACCACCCTCTTCTTTTTTAAGAATATAAACTTCAGCTTTAAACTTAGAATGAGGAGTAATTGAACCTGGTTTACAAAGTACCATACCTCTTTCTACTGCACTCTTCTCAATACCTCTAATAAGAACACCACAGTTATCACCAGCTTGACCACAATCCATCTCTTTACGGAACATCTCAACACCAGTTACAACAGTTGATTGGTTATCTTTTATACCAACGATTTCAACTGCATCACCAACACAAACTTGACCTCTGTCAATTTTACCAGTTACAACAGTACCACGACCTTGAATTGTAAAGATATCTTCGATTGGCATTAAGAAATCTTTGTCTGTCTCTCTTTGTGGCTCTGGAATATAGTTATCTACTTCATCCATAAGCTTAAGAATTTTCTCTGACCACTCACCAAGTTTTCCAGCTTTAGCCTCTTCTAGTGCTTGGAATGCTGAACCAGCTACGATTGGAGTATCATCTCCTGGGAAGTCATACTCTTCAAGAAGTTCACGAACTTCCATCTCAACAAGCTCTAACATCTCCTCTTTGTCTTCTTCATCGAGTTGATCTTCTTTATTTAAGAATACAACAATATAAGGTACACCAACTTGTTTAGAAAGAAGAATATGCTCTCTAGTTTGAGCCATTGGTCCATCAGTAGCAGCAATAACAAGAATAGCTCCATCCATTTGAGCAGCACCAGTAATCATGTTTTTAACGTAGTCTGCGTGACCTGGACAATCTACGTGTG